>PMMN01000043.1:0-1788 GCA_003162235.1 Actinomycetota bacterium
TCGGCGAGCATGTCCTGGCGCTCCTTGACGATCCAGCGTGCCCGCTTCAATTCCTCGGGGATCGTCGCCCGCATCTGGTCGAGGACGTCGTAGGTCTCCTCGCGGTCGATGCGCACCTGGTCGGTGAGAGGCACCGGCTTGGCGTTGTGAACGAGATCGTCGAGCTTATCGATGAGGACGAGAATGTCCATGGTTACCAGTCTCCAAGAAGTGTACTAGCGCGCTGATTCGTGAGTTTCTTCATGCGCGAGCGCCGATCTCCTCCTCAGCCGTTCCGTCCGAAGATCCTGCCCTTGCCTGCCGCCGCCGGCCGCTCGAGTGCCTGCGCAGTCACGTCGCGAGCCCGCTGCCGTTCTCGCCGAAGACCTCGCGGCAGCGCCTGGCCACGGTCGGTGGGACGAATTCGGCGACGTCGCCGCCGTAGGAGGCGATCTCCTTGACGCCGCTCGAGGAGACGAAGCTGTAGTTCGGCCCGGCCATCACGTACACGGTCTCCATCTCGGGCGCAAGCGTCCGGTTCAGGTGGCCCATCTGGAACTCCCACTCGAAGTCGGAGATGGCGCGCAGCCCCTTCACCATCGTGCGCGCATTCCAGCGCTTGGCGAAATTCACGACCAGATCGTCGAAGGCCTCGACGACGACGTTCGCGGTCTCGGCCAGCGCCTCCTCGAGGAAGGCGATCCGCTCCTCGGCCGAGAACAGCGTCTGCTTGTGATGGGGCTCGACGACGACGCCCACGACGATGCGATCGAACACCGCCGCGGCGCGGCGGATGATGTCGAGGTGGCCGTTGGTGACCGGGTCGTAGCTGCCCGGGCAGATCGCGGTGATGGGATGCGCTCCGGTCACGAGGCCTCGAACACGGTCAGGCGCGCCGAGCCGTAGCGGCGGCTGGTGCGCAGCGTCAGAGGCAGCTCGGGCTCGAGGCGGCTTTCCGTCTCGACCACGACTACTCCGTCCGGCTCGAGCAGGCGGGGAATATAGATGGCAAGCGTCTTCTGCAACTCCGGGTAGTCCTCGTAGGGCGGATCGACCAGGATCAGATCGTATCGTCTGTCCGCAGCCGCGTCGGCGGCGAGCGCACGGCGCGCGTCCATGCAGACGATCTCGGCGCCGCTCAGGTCGAGCTTGGCAAGGTTGCGCTCGATCACGCGNNAGCACCGCGGCGCCGTTAACCGGCCCGACCAGCCTGAAGGCGGCCTCGCGCACGCGATCGCCGGTCGGTCGTGTCGAACGACCCCTGGGAGCGAAGATCTTCGCCCCTTTGCGGCTCCCGGCGATGATGCGCATACCCCTATATTCGCCGCGCGCGGGCGCCGAGGTCGAGCGATCGTCCTGACCGGGCCCGTCTACTCCGCGCCGACACTCGAGCCGGCGGCCCCGGCGCTCGACGCGAACCGGCCCGGATCCGGCTCTGAGCAGGCTCTTGACGGGCACAGATACGTCTGCCGGGCAAAACTGCCCCTGTGCCTGGCACCGGGACATGGCCGCTAAGAGGGTGTCCGGACTGGCCGGTGCCTACCGGCGCTTTACAGGGCTTCTGCCAGCTAGCGACAGATCCGTTCGAGACTGTCCGCTCTGGCGGCGCGTTTCTCCGCGAGGTCGTCCGGATTTCGCTCTGAGCAGGCTTTTGTGGGGATTGGACGCGTCCGCCTGGGACTGAGCCTGGTGCCAGGCACGGGGGCATGGCCGGATGAGACGGGGAGCCGGGAGAAAGCGGCGAGGCCGCCCGAACAGGCGACCTCGCCGAGTATCTGCCGAAGCGCTAGGTGACCTTGAAGCTGAGCG
>PMMN01000043.1:1922-4991 GCA_003162235.1 Actinomycetota bacterium
GTGGTAGTGGTAGTGGTAGTGGTCGGGTTGGTCGTGGTCGGGGTCGTAGTAGTGGTGGTAGTCGTGGGAGGCGGAGGCGCCACGTCGTTGTCGACGATCGTGAGCGTGGCCGAGCTCGGGCTGCCGAGCGTGGCGCCGGTAGAGGGGCTCGAGAGCGATAGTTGTACGGTCTCGTCGCCTTCAACCAGGCTGTCGTCCGTGATCGGGACGGAGACCGTCTGCGAGGTCTCGCCGGGGGCGAAGGAGACGGTCTGGTCGACGGCGGTGTAGTCCGAGCCGGCTGTGGCGGTGCCGTCCGCGGTCGCGAACTGGACCGAGTCGCTGCCCGAGGTCAGGCCCGTGCGGTTGACCGTGACCGTGACCGAGCCGTCGGCCTCATTGGCCGAGTAGCCGGCCGAGGAGAAGGCGAAGGCCCGGTCGTTGTCGACGATCGTCAGCGTGCCCGTCATCTGGATGCCGAGCCCTCCGTTGGTGGGGCTCGAGAGCGATAGTTGTACGGTCTCGTCGCCTTCGACCAGGCTGTCGTCGNNTGATCGGGATCGAGACCGTCTTGGAGGTCTCTCCGCTGGCGAAGTTGACGGTCTGGCTCACGGCCGTGTAGTCCGAGCCGGCCGTTGCGGTTCCGTCCGCTGTGGCGAAGTGAACGGTCGCCGCACCGACGGTCGAGCCGAATGTGCGCGTGATCGTGACCGTGGCGGAGCCGGCGCCCTCGCCGACCGAATAGTTGGCCGCGGAGAAGTTGAACTGCCCGGGCGGCACCCAGAACGTCCCGTCGCTTGCGAAGGCGGAGCCGGCGAAGCCGGAGTCGACCGCCTGCACGCTCCAGTGGTAGTCGCCCGAAGCGAGGCCCGGGAGCGAATAGCTCGTGCGCGCGCCGGCGTTCCCGTCCTGGGGCACCAGCGTCGTTCCGGTCGAGGTGTTCGACAGCGGCGAGACGAGCTGCGACCCGCCGGTGGTGGTACCGACACGCACGTTGTAGGTGAGCGCCGCCGACGGAGTGTGGTCGTCGGTGGGCGCGCTCCAGCTCAGCGTTTCGACGCCGGTGCCGGAGTTGAACGAGGGCGTGAGGCCGCTCGGAGCGGCCGGGGCGGCGTTCGTGCCGACCGAGCTGGTGTAGAGCGTGGTGATACTGGACGCGGCGGTGCACGCCGAGGAAGAGACCACGGCGCAGCCACCGATCAAGGCGTCGAGGTCGCCGTCAGCATTGTAGTCGCCCCAGGCAACGGAGCTTCCCGCGACGCCGGTCAAGCCGGCTCCGATGTCGCTGAAGGTGCCGTTGCCGTTGTTTTCGAAGATGTTCGCGAACTGGCCGGCGGCGGTCCGCCCGGCGAGTAGAACATCCGGCTTACCGTCGGCGTTGTAGTCGCCCCAAGCGGCCGAGCTGAGGTACTCGCGGGTTAGACCGGTCGCGTTCTCGTCCTCCTTCGTGAAGGTACCGTTGCCGTTGTTCTTCCAGATCGTCGTCGACGGGTTGCCGCCGCTGTTGTTGCCGGTCGCCAGGATGTCGGGCCGGCCGTCGGAGTTGTAGTCGCCGAAGGTGACCGAGCCCCTGTCGACGCCGGTCAGGTTCGCGCTCATGTCGGGCGTGAAGCCGCCCGCGCCGTCACCATGGTAGAGCGTCGTAGCCCAGGTTGAGTCTTGCTTCTCGCCGGCGATCAGCAGATCCAGGTGCCCGTCGTTGTCGTAATCGCCCCAGGCCGCCGAGCCATTCCAGACCGGGGTCAGGTTCGCGCTCGTGTCCTCCTGCCATGACCAGAAGTGGATGCAGCTCGGAGGAAATCCGCCGCAATGTAGCGTGTAGACCTGGTGATAGACCTTCGCGATCGGATTACCCGAGCTGTTCGTACCGGTCACGACGGCATCGAGCCTGCCGTCCGAGTTGTAGTCGCCGAAGGCGACCGAGCCGCCCTCGATTCCGGGGAAGGTGCTGGAGTCTGCGGTGTAGCCGAGTGCGAAGACCTGCTCCGTGCTGAAAGCCGAGGCCATGAAGCTCGCGTCTACCGCCTGCACGCTCCAGTAGTAGGGAACACCCGGCTTGAGGCCGGTGAGCGTGTAGCTCGTCGCCTCGCCCACGTTGCCGGGCGCCGGCACGAGTCGCCGCCCGCTGTGCGTTCCCGAGGTCAGCGACACAGACGGGACGACGTCCGAGCCGCCCGGCGTGGTGCCCACGCGCAGGTTGTAGGTGAGGCCGTTCGGAGTTCCTGTCTGCTGGGTGTCGGTCGAGGCGGTCCAGGAGAAGGTTGCGCTGGTCGAGCCGCGCGAGAAGGTGGGATTGGCCGGCGTGGTCGGGGCGGTGTCGGCGATCGAGGAGGTGTTCTGGAAGATGTTCGTCTTGAAGCTCCCCGTGAGCACCGCGTCGAGCCTGCCGTCGTTGTCGTAGTCGCCGAAGGCGGCCGTTCCCGGGCCCGTCGTTCCCGGGCTCGGGATTTGGAACCCGGTGGGATCGACTGTGAAGCCGGGGCTTGCGTAGGCCTTTCCGGGGAGCGGGTGCGTCCCCGCGTCGTCGCCGCTGAGCAGAATGTCCGGCTTCCCGTCGGAGTTGTAGTCGCCCCAGGCGTCGCCGCCGTCCTTGGAGCCCTGCAGGCTCAGCGCCGCTTGAGCGAAAGCGTTTCCGACCCCGTTGTTCGTGTAGACCTTGCTGACCACGGACGTGCAGGCGCCGGAAGCGTTGTCGCAGCCGGAGAGGAGAATGTCGAGCTTGCCGTCGTTGTTGTAGTCGCCCCAGACGGCCGCGCTCTCTTCGACCGGGGTCAGGTTCAGATCGGCTGTCTTATCCTCACTGAAAGTGCCGTCGCCGTTGTTGCGGAGGATCTTCGCGACCCGAGCTGGACGGATCGGATCAGTCCCCGAAAAGCCCGCACTACCTGTCACGAGAATGTCGAGATAGCCGTCGTTGTCGTAGTCGCCCCAGGCGACCGAGCCGTTGAGGAGTCCGGGGAATACATTTGTGCTGGTGTCCCATGTGAGACCGGCGCTCGTGTCCTCTGTGAAGGTGCCGTCGCCGTTGTTCTCGTAGAGCTTCAGGGTGGGGTGAGAGGAGGCGTTTGTCCCGCTCAGCAGGATGTCCGG
>PMMN01000009.1 GCA_003162235.1 Actinomycetota bacterium
TCTGACTCGACCCGGGCGAGCAGTTCGTTGATCGACTCCAGGTCGTCCATCTGTCCTGTGAAGGTGGTGCCAAGCAGGCCGGCCACGGCGATCGTGCGCTCGTCGAGCAGCGGCTCGACCTGTTCGGCTGCGATCGTGTAGCGGCGCTCCTCCATCGGAACCACGCGAGCCTCCACCTCGAAGTAGCGGGCGAACTTCTCCCAGCAGGTGTGCACGTCGGCGCCCATCACCATGTTGGGCCGGTCGGTCGACAAGCCGGCGGCCTCGCGACGGCGTTGCCAGGAGCGCTTGTGAGCCAGCATCGCCAGCATGATCGCCTCGGAGGAACCGATCGTCGCGGTGCCGGTCGGCGTCCCGTCGGCGGGCGCGTGGAAGAGCCTCCCGATCATGCTGACCACGCGCTGGTGCACCACCTCTGTCTGGGGGTACTCGTCCTGGTCGATCAGGTTCTTGGCGAGCGTCTCCTGGGCGAGCCGGTCGGCCTGCGGCTCCATCCAACTGGTTACGAAGGAGGCCAGGTTGAGGGCGGGGTTGCCGTCCAGATTGAGCTCGTCGTGCACGAGCTGGTACGCGGCGTCGGCGCTCATGCCCTGGGCAGGCAGACGGTACTTGGGGACATCGTGCGAGAAGGACCGCCCAGCGTAGGTGGGCGAGTGCATCTCATCGGAGTCGACTTTCAGCTCATGCATGGGTTCCCCTCGGGTCGTCGTGTGCGTGTCATTCACGCCGTCGCTCACACTCTCAGCAGTCTGACGCATCGCCGATGCGCCGTCTCGCGCATCCGAGTCCGGGGGACGCTCATCGGCGTGGACCAGTGCTCGGGAATGTCGCCTGGTCGAGCGGATTCCGTCTGGGCTGTTGCGGTTCTCTCTTGGGTTGCTGGAATCTGTGGCACGTATTCCAAAGCACCAGGTCGCGGGTGGGCAGTGCGTTTTGGTTTATGCGGTGGTCTAACGGGAAGATGCTGTGCTCTCCGGTGCTCTTTATCTGAAAGGACGGGGAATGCACAAGATCACCCCATGCCTGTGGTTCGACACCGAAGGCGAAGAGGCGGCGAGGCTCTACACGTCGGTTTTCCCGAACTCGAGGATCGTGGACGTTGTGCGTTTCGGCGCGGCTGGGCCACGGCCCGAGGGGACGGTGATGACCGTTAGCTTCGAGCTGGACGGGCAGAAGTTCCTCGCCTTGAACGGCGGGCCGGAGTTCACATTCAGCGAGGCGATCTCATTCCAGGTGAGCTGCGAGACCCAGGAAGAGGTCGACGCGTACTGGGGCTCGCTCTCTGCCGGTGGAGAAGAAGGCCAGTGCGGCTGGCTGAAGGACAAGTTCGGAGTCTCGTGGCAAATCGTTCCGGCCGTATTACCCGAGTTGCTCGGCGATCCGGACCCGGAGAGCTCAGAGCGAGTCACGCGGGCGCTGCTGAAGATGAAGAAGATCGAGATCGACGCTCTCGAGCGGGCCGCGTCGCAGGTGTAGGTCGCGAATCAGCAGTGTTAGTAACAGTGGATCGCGCCTCGTCCCGATCGCGTCGACGAAGGAGTTTTTCGGGAGCTCGGCGCGGCGAGGCATTCGTCGGCTGAGCGAGCGTTCAGGAATGCAGCCCGACGACTCGGTCTAGCGGGCGCGTTAAAGTCGGTTTGGTCCAACCAAAGGAGGCCGGATGGCCGTCAAGCTCCATCGCTGCAGGTTCGAGTGGCAAAAGACTGGGCCGTGCTGGAGGGTCGAGAAGGCGCTCAAGGACATGGGCATCGACTACGAGCTGGCCCCCGGGCCCTCTCGGCCGAGCAAGCGCGACGAGATGATCGAGCACACGGGGCAGAAGCTCTATCCGGCGATCGAGTTCGAGGACGGAACGTGGTACCGCGAGGAGTCGAAGGACATGGAAAACACGATCCGCGACGGCAAGCTGATGGAGCGCGCGAGAGGCGCGGCTCTCGCGACCTCTGGCTGAACCTGGCGGCGATGGATCAGCGCTCAACACGCTCGGATGGGCGAGTGTTCAGGAATGTCACCTGAGATGGGCGCCGGCGATTGCCACGTACGGCGGGCATAGCGGTCGACTAAACAAGACTGCCCCTGTCAGAGTCACCTGGTCGATGAGCTCGAAGAACCTAACGATCGAGTCGATCGAGTCCGTCTATCGCAACCGGGGCGCGGACTACTTCCGCCTAGCACTCGCCCGGACATCTGACCCCGAGCTTGCCCGCGACGCCGTTCAGGAAGGCTTCGCCCGCGCGATCCGTGCGCAAGCCGGCTTCCGCGGCTCCGGATCGCTCGAAGCGTGGATCTGCCGCTGCGTCCTGAACGCGGCTCATGACTCCCGCCCGCCCGCCGGCGAATACGAGCTCCACGAAGCGGATGACGTCGTCTGGAAACCGGAGACGCCTGACGCCGAGGTGCGTGCGGCAGTGCGTCGGCTCCCGGCGCGGCAGCGAGACGCGCTCTTTCTTCGCTTCTACCTCGACTTCGACTACGCCACGATCGCCGAGACGCTCGGGGTCGAAGTCGGAACCGTGTCCGCCACGTTGCACGCAGCCCAAAAGAACCTGACTCAGGCGCTCGAGGAGGTAGCAAAATGAGATTCAACGACGAGGTTCTCAATCGACTTGCACCCGCACTTTCCTGGGAGCCCGATTGGGCCGACGTGCTCGGACGTGCGGGCGAGCCTGAGCGACACCGGCTGTGGGGGAAGCGCCGTTTGATCCTGATACTCGCTGTCCTCCTCGCGGCAGTGTTGATCCCGCTGATCGCGCTTGGTGCGGAGAACGAGTGGTGGTTCCTGAAAGGCGGAGGCGCGCCGACACCGACGAGCCCACCGGTGGTCGTGAAGGAGGGAAACTGGGACGGTCACCCCTGGGAGCTGGTCGCCTTCCGATCGGCCAAGGGGCGTCTCTGCCTCTCGGTGACGCCGACAGGCTCGAAGGCAGGCGTCGGCGGAGCTTTCCTTAACTGCGGCTCATTCGCAGGTATCTCGCGCACGAACTTGCCGAAGGCGACGCGGGACCTGCCGATCACACTTATAGGTGCGGGTGCTACCGACGGACTTCCCGCCTACATCGCCGGGTCGGTCGTCGAGAACGCGTCTCAGATCGAGATTCGCTTCGAGAACGGGCGGGTTCTGCGCGTACCAACGTTTACAGTGCCGACCTCCGTCGGGCGCGTTCGCCTCTACGCCGCGCCGCTGCCAGTGCGCGCAGGTGAGCCCATCAAGTTGGTCGCCGGCATCGACAACGACGGCAACATCGTCGCCTGCGTCGTGTCGGCCACAGTAGGCGACGGCATCTCGCCGCTCTCTGCCTGCAAGTAGTACGCGTCTAACGGGGCTGAGCCACCGACTGAGAAGCAGTACTTAGGCGACAGATCGGCTGCGCTGCGTGCGCCCCTTGAGTAGCGCTGGCGGCGCACCATGCTCGAGCGCCCTCGGCTGAGCCAGTGTGTTTCATGCAATACAAGATCAGGCCGCTGCGAGCAAGACCTCATGTTCCACGACGAGCGGAACGTTCTCTCGGAACCTCGCTTCGGACGGCCGCCCTGCCGGCGTGAGCGCACGGACAGGAGGGA
>PMMN01000053.1 GCA_003162235.1 Actinomycetota bacterium
AGGTTCGATTCCTGCACGGCCCACTTCTCCGCTGGAAGTCCGCCCTCCTGCGGAGGGCGTGACGACTTTCGGCGGTATGGCTTTCGTACGAGTCACCGCGCCTGCGGCGCGCGTGCCCCGTCTGCTCCTAGTCGCGTAGCGAGCCGACCGAAGTTGGAAGCGGGGTTCGTAGCGAACGGTTGAGGACGGCGCTGAGTGAGCCGCGCCCGCTCCGGCCGGGAAAGCGGGAGGTGTGACCCTCGTTGATCGAGCTTGCGCCCGTTTACTGGTACGGAAACTCGTACTCCATGAGGTCCATGGAGTTGTTCTTCGACGCATCCGCGTACAACGGCTTCTGCCATTTCACGAAGGTAGCGCCGGCCAGGCCGACCGCGTACATGATGGTCATGTGCATGTCGGTGCCCTCGCCCGTCCACGGGAGGTTCGCATGGATGAGTAGGATCTTCCCGCTCGGATCCGCACCGATGGTCATCGGAGCCGCCATCAGCCTGTCGAACCAGAGCTCGTCTTTGAGCGGGTTTGCGCCTTGAGGGCCCCACTGCTTGGCGAGCCAGGTCTTCAGCTCCGCGGGGCTCTTCGGCTTGGGCAGAGAGGCGAGCGGCTTGATCGGGGGTATCGGGGCGAACGGCCCCTCGCTCGACCTCAACCTCAGACCGTACGCGTTCTCCGTCTCGTAGTTGTTCGCGAAGGCCTGCTGGCTGTTCTCGATAGCCAGCAGGATGGCCCGGTCGGGGTCGAACCCCTTGCTGGCGCTGGGCAGCGGTTCGTCCTTCACGAAGACGGTGATGACCGGCCGACCGAACTTCGTTTGGAAGCGGACCTCTTTGATAAACGCGTACCAAGGCTTGGCGCCGTACTTTTGCTTGAGGAGCGCACGGAGAGCGACGATGTCCTTTGGCCCCGTGCGACTGGTCGGAGGAGAAGTCGTCGAGCCGCTCGTCCCTGTCTTCTTCGCGGTTCCGCAGCCGGCTCCCGTCCCGGCTACGACGGCGGCGACAAGCCCAAGTGCGATGAATCGCGTGACTGCGCCCGCTGTCACGATCGGCCTTCTCCTAGACACCCCGCTTCTCCTCGCTCGAATTCCGGACCTGTGTGACCGACGATACAACGGCGCCAGGATCCCCTCTACCGCTCGCAGGCTCGACCCGGTGCGGACAGCCAACGCGGGGCGCGATTCCCGCTGATCGAGCCCGTTCCAGCGGCAGCTCTTCCCAACCTTTAGATCTGCCGCTATCCGCCCGCCCGAACCGGCCCGGGGGCGTATCCGTCGCGCCGGCAGGCCGCAGCGATGTTGCTATTGAGTCTTCCCTCGCTCCGGCAGAATCTCTTGGCGGCGGCGCCGCAGTTCCGTAACGTCGTACCACCCAGCGAGGAAGCGACGGTCACGACGACGCAGCCCTTGCTCGAAGGAGCGGCCGGACTACTCGCGTAAGCGAAGACGCTGGCCACGGCGCCGAGCACCAACACGCAGGTGATGATCGCGAGGAAGCGCTTGTCTCGTCCGCTCAGTGACGTCCCGAGCCGATCTGCGTGGCCCTCAAGCGGCATGGCGACGGTCGCTTCGGTTGGTGAGCGAACTCATTTCGACTTCTCCTCGCCGGCGAGCAATCTAACGTCGAGCGTACCGTCAGAACCGCGCTCGATCCGAAGCGGCCAGCGGTTGTCGCCGACAACGACGTCGAGCGCCCCGGAGATTCGCTCGGGCGCGCGGCCGAGTTCCCGCTTGCTGCCAAGCCATTCACGGTGGCGGGCGATAGCGGTCTCGATCGCTGGTAGTAAATCCTGCTCGCGAAACGGTTTCACCACATAGGCGAAGACGCCCGCCCGAACTGCCTCCATCACGGTGTTGGGGTCAGCATACGCTGTCAGCATGACGATCGGAATCGGCCGTTCGGCGAGTATCCGGCGCACCGCTTCGATCCCGGTCATTCCCGGCATGCGAATGTCGAGCACCGCGGCCTCGGGCTCGGTCTCGCGGGCGAGCCGCACGGCCTCCTCGCCGTCGCCGGTCTCCGCGCACACCTCGAAGTCGGCGCGCTCGAGCATCTGGCGCAAGTCGAGCCGGATGATCGTCTCGTCTTCTGCAATCAGGATTCGCATTCTCGGTTTCTTGTTCATAGGACTCCCACAGCCTCAGAACTCCAGTTCGACCCCTCTCGGCAAGGTGAGCACCGGGCAGCGAACCGTCCCCATCAGGTACAGCCCGGCGGCGCTCATCGAAACCCGTCCGTGCTGCGTCCCTATCTTCGAGCCGATGATCAGGAGGTCGGGCGTGACGTGGGGGTTCGTCTCGATCTTTGCGCCGAGGTGCTTCGCCAGCGATTCGGCTGTCGTCTTGACACATGGGTCGTCCTCGGGGGTGATGGCGCCGATCGTCTTGATCTTCTTTTTNNGTGCGGTACTCCGAGCCGAAGACGATCAGGCTTGCGCCCTCGCTCTTGGCGAGCTCGCTCAGGCCCTCGGGCGTCGAGGCGCTGAACACGATGAAACGGGGAACGTCAGGCTGTCCTAGCAACTCGGCGCCCTTGTCGAGCAACGCCGCGGCGTCGTTCCCTGCGAGCTGTTCGCGCTCGCCCTCTTCTTCTTTGGTGTGACGGACGTAGGCGAGCGCAAGCGAGGCGCCGGCCCCGGCCAGCGTCTGGCCCAGGGCAAGCGCGTCTTGATCCATGTCCGTGCCGTCGTAGGAGACGATGATCTCGATAGCCATAGTTTCCTCTCGAAAAGTCGTTGTGGCGGTTCTCTCGCTCGCTTGCTGCCTGTGTAGAGGGCGGCGGCGAGCTCCGTTCAATTTCTGCTCGGTGGTGGAGAACGCGGGTCGCGAGCCAGCTGCGTTGGCTCGCGACCCGTTTCTCCGTTTCCGGCCGAACGGACTACGCCGTTGGCGGTACCGTGCCACCTCCTTCTCGCGCGGCGCCGCTCTTCGAGGCTGCGCTGCCGATTGGAACCGCCACCCAGCCGGGGATACCGGTCGGCAGGGCGAGCGACGGGATGTCGGAGGGATAGACCTCGTGGCCGTGCACCGCGACGTCGCCGGCCTCCATGTCTTCCTCGCTCATCCGCAGCGAGACGAAGCGGCCGACGAACTTGAGCAACAGGTAGGTGACCCCTGCCGACCAGGCGATCACGAACAGGGCAGTGAGCGCCTGCCATTTGAGCAGGACCCAATTCCCGTTTATCAGGCCGGTGGCCGAGAAGCCTGAGCCCTTGCCTATGCCCAGATAGACGAGCATCTTCGGATCGGCGAATACAGCGACCATCAGTCCGCCCATGAGTCCGGCGAAGCCGTGCGTGTAGATAACGCCGAGTGTGTCGTCGACGTTACGGAACGGGCGTACCCGGCTCAGGTAGTTGTAGGCGAGGTAGACGAGCGTCGAGGCGATCGCACCGATCGCCAGCGCGCCGTAGCCGTTGACGAACCCGGCCGCGGGCGTGATCGCCACGAGGCCGACGATCATGCCGTTGACGCTGCCGATCATTGACGGCTTGCGGTGCGTGACGTAGTCCCAGAGCACCCAGACCAGGAACGCGACCGCGGTCGAGAGGTTCGTGTTCAGAACCGCCGCCGCCGCGTTTGCGCCAGCGAAGTAGGGATCGCCGCCGTTGAAGCCGTTCCAGCCGAGCCAGAGCAGTCCGGCTCCGAGCGCGACCATGGCCAGGTTGTTCGGCGCGTCGATCTCGCGATCGCGAGCCAGACGAGGGCCGATTACGGCCGCCGCGACGAAGCCCGAGACACCGGCGGAGAGGTGGATCACATAGCCGCCGCTGTAGTCGATGGCGCCGTGATGGGCGAAGTAGCCGCCGCCCCAGATCAAGAAGGCGTCGATGCAATAGACGCAGGTCATCCAGAGCGCGACGAACGGGATCCAGGCCTTGAAGTTGACCCGGCCCAGCACCGAGCCGAGCATCAGGATCGGCGTGATCGCCGCGAAAACGAACTGGAAGTAGACCAGCGAAGTCTGCGGGAACCTGAACTGTGGCATGCCGCCGTTCAGTAACGGGATGTTCGCTCGCGCCTGCTCGGCGGTGTGGCCGAGGACGCTCCCGGGCCTACCGACGAAGGTGCCGAAGAAGCCGTGGTCGGAAAGACCGTGCCACGGCATTCCGAAGCCCATCTTGAAGCCCCAAAGCACCCAAGCGACCAGCACCACGGCGAACGCGACGAACGAGAGCATCATGCTGTTCACCGACCAGCGCTTCTGCATCACGCCGCCGTAGAGGACGACCAGTCCCGGCACGCTCATCAGGCCGACCAGAGTCGCCGCCGTGAGCTGCCAGGCGTTGTCGCCTGGACTCAGCCATGTGGGATAGGGAAGCATCAGACCTCCTTCTGCGAGGCATGAGCCCCGCCTCGAAAACTCCGAACCAACAAAAAAAGCCCCAGCACGCATGAAGCGTCCTGAGGCACCCTTGCCTTCCTATCCCGCCCTCATCGGCGGGACCAAGAAAAAAGCCCCAGTACGCCTAAAGCGTTCTGAGGCTCCATTGCCTTCTCCCCGCCGCCGTCGGCGGAGATGTCGGAAAATAGCACGCCGCGCCGGACGGAGTCAAATGACTTGCCGAACGGTGCGCGATTCCGTATTCACCCGGTGTGGCCGGCTCGAAACAATCGTCCGCCCAATTCGGCCGCGTGCCGGAAGGATTACCGCCTCGGCGGGTCGACGACTCAGCGGGCAACACAGCGATGGCGAAACTGGCCGGCCATCACCCAAAAGGGGGTGGCCCGACGGGGAGTCGCGTCCGATAGTCAAGCAGGCGCCGACCAACGGAGCGCCCAACGCCGACTCATGCGACGAAAGCTGATCCCCCTAATCGTTGTGGCCTTGGTCGTGCCCGCCGCGACGCTCCAGGTCGCCTCGGCGGCGTCGACGACGAGTGTTCTCGTGCATTTCGACAAGAACACGAGCGCCGCGGCGCAGAAGGCGCTGATCGAGCGCGTCGGCGGTCGCAAAACCTCCACCATCCCCCGGCTTGGGACTGCGGTCGTGAGTGTTCCGCTGGCGAAGGCGGAAGCGGTGCTGAGCACGCTCGAGCGCCTTCCCGGTGTCTCATACGCGGAGACGGACGGAGTGGTTCACGCCTACGCCGTCACGGTCAACGATCCGTACCTCAACTCTTCGAGTTGGCAGCTCGCCAATCCGAACTTCCCTGATGCCTGGTCGCTCACGACGGGAAGCTCGAACATCGTCGTGGCAGTAGTAGATACCGGCGTTCAGCCGAATCACCCGGATCTGGGGACGCTCGTACCGGGTTATGACTTCGTGAAC
>PMMN01000035.1:0-9002 GCA_003162235.1 Actinomycetota bacterium
ATCAGTCCAATCTGGCAGTACTTCGGCGTGGCGCCGGGCGAGGAGCTGAACTCGAACTTCCGCCGCATCCTGCCGGCGGATCGCATCAACGCCGCCTTCGACGGCAAGGAGGTGGTCGGCTCAGCCAGCTCCTATCCGTCCCAGATGACGATTCCGGGCGGGCCGGTGCCGACCGCCGGGATCACGCTAGTCGGCGTGCGTCCTACCCATCGCCGCCAGGGCATCCTGAGCAAGCTGATGAAGCAGCTACTCGAGGGCGCGCGAGAGCGCGGTGAGCCGGTCGCGTCGCTCTGGGTGGCGGAGGAGACGATCTACGGCCGTTTCGGCTGTGGTATGGCCTCTATCAACGGCGAGATTCGTATCGACCGCGAGCACACCCGCTACCGCAAGCACTGGGACAGGCTCGAGGCGAAGCAGGTCTCGCGTGACGAAGCGCTCGAGAGCTTCCCGCTCGTATACGAGCAGGTGGCTCCGCGCAGCCCGGGCATGCTCTCGCGCACGCGCGACTGGTGGGAAGTGAAGCAGCTCTTCGACGACCCGAACAATCGCCACAGCGCCGGCCCGCTCGTGCACGTCCTCTTCAAGCGCGACGGGGAACCCAAGGGCTACGCGCTCTACCGCCACCATACGGAGTTCGTGGAAAGCCGCCCGAACTCGACACTCGAGGTGCGCGAGGCGATCGGCATCGACACGGCTGCGACCGCCGGTGTTTGGCGCTACCTGTTCGACGTCGATCTGATGGCGCACACACACGCGGAGTACATGCCGATCGACCATCCGCTCTTCTTCTTACTCGCTGAGCCGAGGCGCCTGCGCTTCCGCGCCGACGACGGCATCTGGGTGCGCCTCGTCGACGTCGAGGCGGCGCTGCGGGCGCGTACCTACGCGAGCGGCGAGCAGCTCGTGCTCGAGGTCAAGGACGAGTTCTGTCCCTGGAACGACGGTTGCTACCGGATCGAGGAAGGTGAAGTCTCGCGCGCGAAAGGCGGCGCCGACCTGCGCCTCGAGGTGCGCGAGTTGGCCAGTACCTTCATGGGCGGCTTCAGCTTCTCGCAGCTCGCCCGTGCCGGCCAGGTCGAAGAGCTTCGGACGGGCGGCATCGCTTGCGCCGACCGTTTGTTTGCGAGCTCTCCGGCGCCCTGGTGCCCGGAGATGTTCTAGTCGAGAAGGTCTCGGTGTGAGCTGTCGAGCGTTTGTGATTGCTAGCTAGAATCTCGGCGACCAGGGCGGTTAGCCGAGAGCCTGTTTCGATAGGCCTGCACGTCCGATTGCGGCCGATCCGCGGCCCCGGCAGTCCGAAGCCCGCTTGCCGCACTACTAGTGCGCCTTCATGACCTTCGGCCAGCCGACATCCGCGGCTTGACCGCCTCGAACGCACATCCCTACCGAAACCGACTCTTGTTGGGAGAGCACCAGCTCGACAAGCTGGGGGTCAGGTTGGTGCGAGTCCACCCCTTGGCTACAATGCCCGGCGACCGGGGCGGTTAGCTCAGTTGGGAGAGCACCAGCTCGACAAGCTGGGGGTCACTGGTTCAAGCCCAGTACCGCCCACTCTCGCTTCCTCGGACGGGTCTTCGCCCAAGGGCGAAGGCCCTGACGCCGCTGGCGGCACGGCGCTCTCCGGGGCCGTATCTAGCGATACTGTCCCCTCCGGCGCCGCACCGCCAGCGGTGCCCCGAAAAAGCGAGGGAAATGGGGAGGAGTGCGGCGGCTGTGGCCGCCGTCAGGATCGCCTGATCGGCCTGTTCCCTAGCGGCGCCGGTGCATCCCGCGGCACTTCGGGCAACAGCCTCTTCGTGCGCGCCCGCGGTGGCGATGCTCGCGCTTTCGACCTGTCAGGAGTCGTCGAGTGATCAGGGCGATCCCGGCGAATGACCCGATCTGCGCCAGGCGCCGGGCACGGCGCAGCCGTCGCGACAGGATAGGTCCGAACTCGTCGAGATCCTTCTCCAGCCGGACCTGAACGTCCTCTATTTGCGCGCGGATTTGAGCCGAGTCTTTAGCCATTCGAGGTTCTCCTTGCTGGTCTCGAGCGCCTGCTTGGGAAGCGGCGGAACGGCCGAGCGTAGCGACGCGATGCCGATCAGCAGGCACGCGCCTGTGAGCAGTCCGAGCAAGCCGGCGACGACGAGCGCGGCCGCCCAACCCGGGACGACCAAGGCGACGGCCAGGATCGCCGCTGTCACGAGCGCTGCGATCAACAGGAACGCGCCGAGAACGGCGACGACGAGGAGCCCGACTCCGAGCGCGGCGCTTTTTACCTTCGAGGCGAGCTCGCTCTTCGCCAGCTCGATCTCGAGCCGGACCAGCTCGCGCAGGTCAGCAGCGAACTTCTTCCCGCTCGAGTCACGCCGTTTTGTCACGCCGTTCATCTCAGTCTCGCCATACCCTCGCTCGCCTCGAACCAAGCATCCGCGCTCACGACGGCTTAAAACGATGTATAGCGCATGCCAGTCGTCGGCACGATCTGCTTCCCGAACGGAACCAGCGCGGCGCCGGCCATCTTGAAGGAGCCGATACCGAGCGGAATGCCGATGATCGTCAGGCACAGGACTACGCCGTGCACTAAGTGCGCGAGGGCGAGCCACCAGCCAGCCAGCACGAACCAGAGCACGTTGCCGAGCACGCTCAGGCCGACGTGTCTCGTCTCGGCGGGGATCAGCGTACGGCCGAACGGCCACAGCGCGTAGCCGCCCAGCTTGAGCGACTGCTTGGCGAAGGGAAGTCCCACGATCGTGATCGCCAGCAGGAGGGCGGCGAAGGCGTACTCGATCGCAAGCCAGAAACCGGCGAATACAAGCCAGATGATGTTGAGGATCAGGCGCATCGGATTCCTTTGCTCGGAGAGTCTTCGTGGGACTCTTTCAGTGCCTTGCACTCGATGTCAAACGGTGCGCTCGTGCGCTAGACCTACGTGGGCAACGAAGAGGGTGGTTTTGCGGCGGTTGTGTCGATGATTCACCACTCGATCCACTTCCCGAGCACGGCCGCGACCCGCGGCTCTCGCTGTCCTCTTACGGCGAAACCGCGCCCGGTTACGCGATCTGAATCGAGCGCTTCGAAAGACCCATGTAGTAGCCCGTGATCGGCGTTGCAACCACCGCCACGTCGTCTGCGCCGAGGGTTACGAAGAGCGGTGCGAGGTGCTCCGTCGTCGGGTGGGCGTAGGGGGCGGCTGGGACGTCGCGGAAGCGGGTGAGCTCGTTCACGTCGCCGCGATCGAGCGCCTCGGCTGCCCAGTGGTCGAACTCGGTCGACCAGGCCGGCGGCGGGGCGTCTGTTCTGAAGTCCTGTAGGTATGGCAGGCCGTGGGTCAGGAAACCGCTGCCGATCACGAGCACGCCTTCGTCTCGCAGCGGCCGCAGCCGCGCGCCGACCTCGAGCAGCCGCTTCGGGTCGAGTGACGGCATCGAGATCTGCAACACGGGGACGTTCGCCTCGGGATACATGACCAAAAGCGGAACGTAGGCGCCGTGGTCGAGGCCTCGCTCGGGTTGCTCGACTACCTCCTCGACCGGCGCGAGCAGCGCCCGCACAGTCTCGGCCAGCTCCGGCGCCGCGGGGGCCGGGTACGTCGTCTGGTAGTAGCGCTCGGGAAAGCCGTAGAAGTCGTAGACGAGAGGCACGCCGTCGCTCGTCGCGCCGAACGTGAGCGGCGCCTTCTCCCAGTGCGCCGAGACCATCAGGATNNCTCGGCTTCAGAGCGCGGCGCGGCTGACAGAAAACCGTTTTCCATTGCGAACTGGATGCTGAGGAGCCTCGGCGGCGACGTTAGCCACTGCAGTCGTGCTTCTTACCGGCAGCTCGCTTCTCGCTCCGTTTCTCCTCGATCGTCTTCTGCGGCGCCTTCCCCTGAAGCTTCTTCGGCTTCTCGGAACCCTTCATCGCACCCATTAGCCTTTGAATGACTCTTCGCCAACCCTACCCGAGGAAGTGGACGCGGACACCCGGAGCGCATCGCGAGCCGGGACCCCTAGCGCCTAATTCTCCCGATCAAGAAACCGAGGCATCACCGGGCGCGCCGAGCCCTCTATCGAATTCTCGGCGAGCCCGTCGGTGTCGATCGCGTTCTCGCCGAGCACTTCGGTGTGAACTACGCTTCGGTTGACTAGGGACGTTGCCTTTTCGATCGAAGAGCAGGTCAATTCGGAGCGCGAGGAGGAATCAATTGAGCCGGTTACGCTTTCGCGTCGCCTTGTTCACTCACCGCTCGNNCGGATGACGCTTCTTTATCACCTTGCGATCGGGTGCGACAACATCCTCGTGATCGACAACGGCTCAACCGACGCTACCCCTAGGGTTCTCGAAAAGCTGTCGCGTCGCTATCCAGTTGAGTGGGTCAGAGACGACGGGCCTTTCAGGCAGGCGGAGCTGACCACCGAGCTCGCGCGGGAGGCAGCACGTAACGGCGCCGACTGGGTCGTTCCGTTCGATGCCGACGAGTTCTGGTGGTCCAGAATGATGTCGCTGCGGTCGCTACTCGAAGAGTCGTCGGCGGGGGTACTCCAGACTCGCGTGGTGAACTTCGTCCAGCGCCGGAGACAGCATCGGTCGAGTCGGAGCAGCATCGCGCGAATGACGTGGCGCGCCGAGACCGTGATGAGCTCGATAGATCCTTACTACCTCGTCGGGGACGGAAAGATCGCTTACGTAGAAGGCGTGTATCCCCCAAAGCATGTCGCTCGGGCTACCGCCAGCATCGATATCGGCAAGGGTAATCACGAAGTTCGCGGCGTACCGGGGCCGTTGGAACTGACCGACGATCTCGTCTGCCTTCACGCGCCGCTACGGTCGCGACACGAGCTCGAGAAAAAGGCCGATACCGCTCCGCGGGCATGGGAGGAGAGCTCCGATCCGATGAGCTCGTGGCAACCAAAGCGCTGGGGGCGTCTCGCGTCCGAAGGTGGACTCGCTGAGGAGTGGGCGGCTAACAGTCAACGACGAGGCAACCTTGATCTGATGGGGACGAAGCGGCCTCTCGTATTCGACACGCTCTTGAGCGATCTCGCCGCGCCCTGGCTGCCTTTACCGCAGAGGCTCTTTAGGCAACTCGCTAGGCGCCAGGGGCGATCGTCGTTAGCTTCGGAGATCGACCTCTAGCCCCGGACACAACACCTAATCGTTGGCGCTTCCTGACAGCAACACCGGGCACTTCAGTTCATCGAGTTCTGTCCTCACGGCGGCGTGCCGAGAGGCGAATCCCGGCTCGGCNNCCGGCAGCTCGCTTCTCGCTCCGTTTCTCCTTGAGCGTTTTCTGCGGCGCCTTCTTCTGAAGCTTCTTCGGCTTCTCGGAACCCTTCATCGTGCCCTCCAGCCTTCGAATGAGTCTTCGTCAACCCTACCCGAGAGGGTGGATGGGGACACTTCGGTCTCGCAATGCCATCAGCCGCCCTCTAGCGCTCTCACATCTGCCGGCCCCGGCCGATCTCGCCGTTACCGTTTGCCACCAGATGAGCGCGACTCGCTACGTAGCCTTCGACATCGAAACGGCCAAGGTGCTGCCGGAGTCGGTCGACGATCTTATGGATCATCGGCCGCTCGGAGTGGCCTGCGTTGCCGCCGTCGTCTCGGGGCAGGAGGAGCCTGTTACCTGGCACGGGATGGATGGAGACAAGCCGGCGCCGCAGATGTCCCGCGACGAGGTGCGCTCGCTGGTCGACGACCTCACGGCCTGGGTTGACGAGGGCTACACGCTCGTCTCCTGGAACGGGCTTTCCTTCGACTTCAACATCCTGGCGGAGGAATCCGGCATGCCCGAGCAGTGCGCTCGCTTGGCTCTCGACCACCTGGACATGATGTTCCACGTCGTCTGCCAACTCGGATATCCGGTCGCTCTGGGCAAGGCCGCCGAGGGCCTCGGCCTGCCCGGAAAGTCCGGTGGCCTCAGCGGTCACGACGCTCCCGTGCTCTGGGCTCGAGGTCAGTACCGCGACGTTCTGGACTACAACGTCCAGGACGCCAGGCTGGCGCTCACGATCGCCCGGGAGGCCGAGAGCCGGGGCGAGCTCGTATGGATCACGCGCCGGGGCAGCAAGGGACGGATGCCGCTCGAGCAGGGCTGGTGCTCGGTGCGCCGGGCGCTCGAGTTGCCGCTACCCGACACCTCCTGGATGTCCGATCCGCCGGCGCGGGAAGACTTCCTCGCCTGGCTGCCCTCGAGCGAGACCGGGACCTGATCACGCGCTGATCGTCCGAGAGGCCCGGCGTCCGCCCAGGCCGCCGAGGCGCTCGGCACTCGCTACGACTCCGCGTCCTTGGGCTACGGGATGTCGTTCTCCGAAGCTCCGTTCCTAAGAAGTGGGGAAGAGAGCGAAAAGCGGCGCTGGGCGCCAAACCGATTCGGGAACAATACGTCTGGAATATACGAACGTCGATTAGCACGACTCGGCGCCTAACCGGATGCGGTACAGGAGGCGGGAAAGATGAAGCTGACGGGCGCGGTACTCAGACTCGGCAGGCACGAGGAAGAGCCCGGTTCGAGGCGACGGAGGATGCCGAAAACCTGGGCGCCGGTGTCGGTTATCGAGGGGCATGTCGGGCTGGTGTCGGGCGTGGTGTTCAGCCCCACCGGTAGGCGACTCGTTTCCACGGGCGCCGACCGGACGGTACGGGTCTGGGATCCTCGGAGCCGCTTGTGCGTTCGTACGCTCGAGGGGCATACCGAGCCCGTGTCCGCGGCCGCTTTCAGCCCGGATGGCGACCTGCTCGCTTCTGCCTCATACGACAAAACGGTCAGGCTCTGGAATCCCAAAACCGGTCGCTCACAGCGAGCCCTAGAGGGGCATACGCGCTCGGTCGAGGACGTCGCTTTCGACGCCTC
This sequence comes from Actinomycetota bacterium, assembly GCA_003162235.1. Lineage (GTDB taxonomy): Bacteria > Actinomycetota > Thermoleophilia > Gaiellales > Gaiellaceae > Fen-549. The sequence goes on from PMMN01000035.1 coordinate 6,821, forward strand.
TGGAAGTCTGCTCGCCTCGGCGAGCTTCGACGGAACGGTGCGGTTGTGGGATCCACAAACAGGCGAGCTGCTCAGAACTCTGAAGGGGCATTCCGCAGAGGTTGCCGGCGTCGCTTTCGGCGGCTCGAGCAACCTGCTTGCGTCGGCGAGCTGGGATCGAACAATCAGGCTCTGGGACCCGCGAAGCGGCCAGGAATTGCGAGTGCTTCAAGGGCACACGTCGCTTGTGAATTCGGTTGCCTTCGACACATCCGGAAACCTGCTCGCGTCGGCGAGCTCCGACGGGATGGTGAGGCTCTGGGACACGAACACCGGCCGCTGCCGGCGCGTGCTCGAGGGCCATTCGGACGTCGTGACGAGCATTGCCTTCAACTACGACGGCAGCCTGCTCGCCAGCTCCGGCTCGGATCGTACGGTGAGGCTCTGGGAGCCTAGAGCGGGCACCTCCCTGCGCATTCTCAAAGGCCACGGGGCGCCGGTGCGGAGCGTCGCTTTCAGCCCTTCCGGAGAGCTGATCGCATCCTCGGACCTGGACGGAATGATTCGCCTCTGGGCCGTCTCGGACGCGATCCGTCTCGTCTGAGCATCGCGACCGCTCGGCGAGGGCTCGAACGGGGGTGATTCGCCGTGCGCGTAACCGTTCCCCGAGTAGCAGTTAACGCTTACCTTGATCCACGAACTGAGTCGTGGCGGCTAGCGATCGCGCGCACGGGTAGACGCGGAAACGGGCCGTCGCTCAAACGCCACGTCGTCCGCTCCGAGTCCTTAACGAGGATGGACGGAAAGAGGATGGCTCCGATTCACAAACCATGGGCATTTACGGCCTCAGGGGGCGTGGTTCGGAGACGGTTCTCCGCGGCATCCGTACAGGCAAATACGCGACATTTCGGCGGCGTCGCGCTGTCGGTTGGTATCTGTGCTTTGCGCTCATCGTGGGATTGCTTCCCGGTGCCTTGACGTCGAAGGCGACCGGCAGTGCGAAGGTGGGGGGGATCCCGATCGCTCGGCCGGCGATTTGCTCTTCGAAAAGCGCCGCTAGTACGTGCGTGGTACCCGCTGCCGTCGCCCAGAAGAAACTGGTCAAATGCGCCGGCACTCGAAAGAAGTCGAAGAGTTGCGTCGCCGCTGCCCTCAAGGCTGCGAAGAAGAAGGCCGCAAAGAAGAAGGTCGCGGCCAAGAAGACGCTGAAAAGCTCCACGAGCGCGAAGTTGAAGAGCTTGCCGGACGGCCTCGGGCCGGCGCAGATCAGGGGCGCTTACAACCTCCCGAGCGCGGCACCGCGAGCGCAAACGATCGCCATCGTTACCGCCTTCGACGACCCCAACGCCGAAAGCGATCTCGGCGTGTATTCCCGCACCTACTCGTTGCCGTCTTGCACGAGTGCCAACGGCTGCTTCAGCAAGGTGAACGGACTCGGTCAGGCGCGTCCTCTTCCTCCCGCGGACGCGACCTGGGCGCTCGAGACCTCGCTCGATATTCAGAGCGCATACGCTGTCTGTTCCAACTGCAAGATCCTTCTCGTCGAGGCCGCGTCGGCGTCGGTTCTCGATCTCCTCGATGCGGTCGACTCGGCGGTCGCGCTGGGTGCGAACGAGGTCTCCAACTCCTGGGTCGTGGACGAGTTCAGCTCCCAGACGATTCTCGACTCACATCTTGACCACCCGGGCGTCGTCATTACGGCTGCTTCCGGCGACACGGCCAGTCGCGTTCAGTGGCCCGCCTCATCGCCGTTTGTGACTGCCGTCGGCGGTACGACTCTGACCGTGCTCGGCAACGTTCGTGTGAGCGAGAGCGCCTGGCAACTCGGCGGCTCAGGCTGCTCGCGTTACGAATCCAAGCCGGCCTGGCAGACCGACAGCGGCTGCTCGCGTCGGATGGTTCCGGATGTCGCCGCCGTAGGCGATCCTTCGACCGGAGCGGCGGTCTACGACTCGTACGGGTACTCCGGTCGCCACGGCTGGTTCAAGACCGGCGGAACGAGTTTCGGCGCGCCCATCATCGCCGCGATCTACGCACTGGCAGGTAACGCCGATCAGGTCGTCGCCGGCTCGTATCCCTACGCTCATAGCAGCTCTCTGTTCGACGTTCGCTCGGGAGCGAACGGCAGCAACTGTTCTCCGTCCTACCTGTGCACCGCTGGAACCGGCTACGACGGCCCGACGGGCGTCGGCAGTCCCGACGG
>PMMN01000035.1:9021-11581 GCA_003162235.1 Actinomycetota bacterium
CGCGAGGCGACAGAGCACACGCGCGCGCGAGGAGGTTCAGGCGCCCGATCGGCGTCGCTTTCGTAGCCTCCGGCGATCGTGTGTAGAGGTCGAAAGCGCTCGAGCTGCGGTTTTCGGCGAGCGCAGCCAGCAAAAGCGATTACCCGAAAGAGGGATGTAGGAAGGTCTATCTTCGCGTAAACGGTGATGTGAAGCGCTCGTTATGGCGTAGCGGGCGCCTGCGGATCAGTGCCAAATAATCTAGGAGAACCGACGCTCTCGGTCACCCCGAGCGACTGTCCTGTGGTTGATGGGACGGACGGGGGTGTTTCGGCGTGAGCCGTCGCTTCTTCCTGCGCTTGATCTACGTAGGCGCTCTCGCCGTAGTCGCGATGCTTCTGTTCGGCTCCACTGGTCCTGCGCTGGCTAGCGGTGCTGCCAGCTTTTGCACCGCCGTCGGCGGTACGCCAAATGCAAACCTGTTCCCCGGCGACGGCACGTTCGGAACTCTCACGGGAGAGACACTCACCACCCCGGCCCACTTGGGTCCGGCGCTCGATTCCACACACACCACCTATACGTTCAAAGGAACGCCGAATGCACGTGTAGTCACGCCTTACCAGACCACGGCTTCGCCCGAGGACGGCGAGTACAACATCACCAACAGCACGTCCTATCGCACGGACGGCGCTTGGTTCAACACCACCGATCACGGCGGNNTGGGCTATCAACATGGTGCCCACGAGCAATGCGGGCGCCACCATTCTCCCGAATGTCGCGCTCGCTATCAACCGCACCGGCGTTGATGACAACGGCAACGGGATAATCGACGAACCCGGCGACAATGAAGTCGTCATTTTAACGGGCGATATCCCCAAGTCGGCCGTTGCGACCTGGGGTCATTATGGTGGCGTGCTCAACACAGGCGGTACCACTCACATCTCTATCGCTTTCATAAACAACGCCCCGGGCGGCAACGGCAATGACCTGGCGATCGACGACCTTCAGTTCACATCGTGCTCGAATATTCCAAGCGGGAATATTTCGGGCAAGATTTATCTCGACGCGAATAACAACGGTGCGCTCGACGCGGGCGAGCCGGGAATCGGCCCGAACGTCGCGGTGAATCTCATTGGCACCGACGGAAGCGGTCATCCGTTCAACGTAGCGACCGCTCAAACGACCTCGGACGGGTCGTACAACTTCCAGAATATTCCCACAGGTACGTACACCATCAGCCCTGACCTCAGCGACCCGGACTTATCGTCCGATTCACCGAGGACTCCGTCGTCAGGACAGATAACCGGCATTGTCGTGAACTCCGGTGGAAATGTAACGAACCAAAACTTAGGCTTTGTATCCATACCGAACCTGTCGATCGTGAAGTCACACTCCGGTGCTCTCGTCCAGGGTCGGACAGGAATATTCACGCTGAACGTAGCGAACGGCGCCGGTGCGCCGTCAACAACCGGGATGGTGACAGTAACGGATAGTTTCGCAGCGCCATTGACCTACGCGTCGGCTACGGGAACGGGTTGGACGTGCGCCTACGCTATTCCGACTCTTACTTGTACGCGTAGTGATGCTTTGGCCGGCGGGAGTAACTACCCCCCGATCATTGTCACGACGAACATCGCCGCTACACCGACGTCGGGAACGAATACTGCATCGGTCAGTGGCGGTGGGGACAATAGCTCCTACAACAACACATCCAATGACAATTACACGACGATCGTGCGACCGACGACCAACATCAATTTGGGCGTAACGAAAACCGCGGCGCCTGCTTCTCCATCGGCCGGTGGAACTCTCACCTACACCATCACGGTGACGAGCACCTCGGGCACTCAGGTAGCGAATGTTCAGCTCTTAGATGATCTGCCGGCCGGGTTTTCACCCACGTCGTATACACCAAGTACGGGTTACTACACTCCGGTCACGGGAATATGGACCAACGCTAATGTCAGCTCAGGTAGCTCGCCGACATTAACGATCGTTGGAACGGTAAACCCCCTCGCGCAGGGATCTTTAACGAACACCGTTATAGTCAATCACGATCCGGCGCTAGATTACTACGACGGCACGCTAACCAACAATACGGCGAGCGTTACCAATACGATCGCGGCGCCTTCCGCCGATCTCTCCGTGACCAAGACGGACGGAGCGACCACAGCGGTACCGGGACAGAGCGTTTCTTACACGGTCACGGTTAGGAATGGTGGCCCCTCGGCCGTCAAGAGCCTGACGCTTATCGACACTACTGTGCCCGCAATCTCGCCGACTTTCACTCCCAGCTCCGGCTCGTACAACTCGTCCACCGGAGCGTGGACGGGGCTGAACATACTCCCGGGCGAGACGGCCACCCTGACTGTGACGGGCACGATTCCGCAGGCGGCGACGGGCACGCTGACCAACACCGCGACCGTCTCCCCGCCTAGTGGCACCACCGACCCCGTCGCCGGTAACAACACCGCCACCGATACCGACACACTCACTCCGCAGGCCGACCTGGCCGTGACCAAGACAGACGGCGTCGGTACCGTCAACGCCGGCGGCTCGACCACCTACACGCTCAGGGTCA
>PMMN01000044.1:0-2800 GCA_003162235.1 Actinomycetota bacterium
GATCCAGCTTCTCGAGCTGCCCGATCCCGAGCGCGGCGCTGAGGTCGTCGAGGCGGTAGTTGTAGCCGAGGCGAACGTGCTCGAGCCAGGGGCCGTCGTCGCCACGACCCTGATTGGAAAGGCTCTTGATCAAGCGCCACTCCTGCTCGGAATCGGTGACGACGATCCCGCCCTCGCCGGTCGTCATCTGCTTGTTCGGGTAGAAGGCGAAGACCGCAGGCACGCCGTGCCCGCCGACCGGCTTGCCTTTGTACTCGGCGCCGAGCGCTTCGCAGGCATCGTCGATCAGCGCCAGGCCGTGCTCGTCGGCGATCTTCCTGATCGGGTCGAGCTCGCACGGGTAGCCGAAGATGTCGACCGCGACGATCGCCCGCGTTTTCGGTGTGATCGCCGTTTTCAGCGCCTCGGGATCGATATTCCAGGTCGCCGCGTCGATATCGGCGAAGACCGGTGTCGCCCCTTCGTAGAGGAAACAGTTGGCCGAGGCGGCGAAGGAGAAGGGAGTCGTGATCACCTCGTCGCCGGGGCCGATGCCGGCGCTCTTGACGAGCAGGTGCAGCCCGCCCGTGCCGCTGGACACAGCGGCCGCGAAGCGCGCGCCCACACGCTCGGCCAGCATCTGCTCGAAGCGCGGTCCGGTTGGACCGAGCGACAGCCGCCCCGAGCCGAGCACCTCGGCCACGAGTTCCTGCTCGCGCCCGTCGAGATAGGGAAGCGAGAGAGGAATCTGCTTCTGCGATGCGCTGCTCACGCCTCGGTCCGCACCGGCGTGACGTACTCCAGCCAGTGTGACCAGCGATCGTCGCGCCCCTGCACGATCTCGAGATAGGCGTGCTGCAGAGCAAGCGTCACCGGGCCGGGATCGCCGATCAGGTAGTCGTCGACCTCGCGCACAGGCGTCACCTCGGCGGCGGTGCCGGTCATGAACACCTCATCGGCCAGGTAGAGATCGGCACGAACGAGGTTCTCGACCCTGACCTCGTAGCCGAGCGAGCCGGCGATCTCGATCAGCGAGTTGCGCGTGATCCCGTGCAGGATTCCGGTCTCGAGCGGCGGCGTATAGATGACGCCGTCCTTGACGACGAACACGTTCTCGCCCGAGCAATCGGCGACGTAGCCCTTCTCGGTGAGCAGAATCGCCTCTTCGTAACCGCCCAGGGCGGCTTCCTGCACGGCCAGCATCGAGTTCAGATAGATCCCGGTCGCCTTGGAGGCGTGCGGGATCACGTTCGAGGGCATCCGCACCCAGCTGGAGATCTTCACCCGTACTCCCCGTGCCATTCCCTCCTCGCCCAGATAGGCGCCCCAAGGCCAGCACATGAGCGCCACGTAGACCGGATTGTCGCGCGGCGGTACGCCCAGGGAGCCGTAGCCGTAGAAGGCGATCGGGCGCAGGTAGCAGGACGGCAACTGGTTGACCGCCACGAGCTCGAGCGAGGCGCGCTGCAGCTCGTCAACCGAATAGGGGACCTTCATGCGGATCAACCGCGCCGAGTCGTGCAGGCGCTGCAGGTGGTCGGTGAGGCGGAAGACGGCGGCGCCTTTCGGCGTCTCGTAAGCACGAATACCTTCGAAGACCCCAGAGCCGTAGTGCAGGCCGTGAACGCCGACATGGACCGTCGCATCCGCCCAGTCCACGAACTCGCCGTTCATCCAGATCTTCTCGGTTGCGTGCAGGTCAGCCATCTTTCTCCTTTCCGTGAAGAAAGAGGTTAGCCGCCAGCATCGACGGCGTCCAAGACCTCCGCACCGGCGAGCGCCAAGAGTCGGCGAGCGCGCGCGCGATCAGGCGGGCTCAGCGCAAGCATGTTCGTCACAAAGCACGAGCGTTTTCATGATCTCGACTACGGGCCGAGCGCGGCGGCGGTCGTTATCGCCGTCGCCGCGCTCGTTCGGAATGCCTCTTCCTCGGCTAGCCGATATCGATGAAGCGTGCGTCTGCGAAGCCCGCCTTCTCGATGCTCTCGTTCAATGCCGGCGTGGCCGGCGCGTCGATCGAGAGGGCCATCAGCGCCGTGCCTCCCTGGCGCGTCCGCGAGACGGCCATGTTGGCGATGTTGACTTTGGCCTCGCCGAAGAGAGTGCCGAGCCGGCCGATCTGTCCAGGCACGTCCTCGTAGCGGACGAACGCCATCATCGGAGAGAGCTCGACTTCGAGCTCGTACCCGAGCGCCCCAACCAGCCAGAGGCGGTTGTCGTTGCCGATCGTGGTTCCGCTGACGGCCACTTCGCTGCCGTCTCCAAACACCCGCACGCGCAGCAGGTTGGTGAAGTCGCGAGAACGTGGCTTGGACTCTTCGCTCACCTGGATACCGCGGTCTTCGGCAATGACACGGGCGTTGACCCAGTTGACCGGCCGCTCCTCACGCTGCTCGAAGGCGCCGTTCAGGACTGCCAGGGTCAGCAGGCGGGTGTCGTAGCTCGCCATCGCTCCGAAGTAGGAAACCTCGATCTTGTCGGCGCGGCCACCGGCGAGCTCCATCGCCAGCCTGCCCAGCTTCATTGCCAGCGGCAGGTAGGGGCCGAGGATGTCGAGATCTTCCTCGCGCAGCGAGGGGATGTTGACGGCGTTCGTGACCAGTCCGCCCTCGAGCGCCGCCGCAACCTGCTCGGCGACGTCGGTTCCGGCCCGGTCCTGCGCCTCGCCCGTCGAGGCCGCGAGGTGCGGCGTGACGACAATCGCGGGGTACTCGGTGAGCGGCCCGGTGTAGGGCTCCTTGGCGTAGACATCGAGCGCCGCGCCGGCGACCTTGCCCGTCTTGACCGCTTCGATCAGATCGTCGTCGACGATCAGCGCGCC
>PMMN01000044.1:2847-2988 GCA_003162235.1 Actinomycetota bacterium
GATGCCCAGCGTCTTGCCGGCCAGTTCGATGCCCTTCCACTTCGAGCGCTCCCACTCGCCCTGCTTCATGGCCGCATAGGCCTGTGGGATGTTGCGCACCAGAGCCATCAGCAAGGCAATCGTGTGCTCGGCCGTGGAGAC
>PMMN01000051.1 GCA_003162235.1 Actinomycetota bacterium
GCCGAGGGCCGGTACGGGATCTTGAACGTCTGCGTGTCGGAGGCGAGCAGATTGCCGACGGAGTCGAGCGGCCCGACGGCGTAGATGTTGAGGGTGATCGATTCGCTGAACACCGCTCCGGGCGTCGTGACGCAGTTATCCGTGGACCAGCCGCCGCTCTGACAGCCCCAACTGCTCATGGTCACCGTCACGACCGGGTTCGTGCGCGCGCCGGTGCCCAGCTCGACCAGGCCGCCGAACTCGGATGCCGAGCGCGCCTCGAAGGCGAAGCTCGGGAGGTTCCCCGGCAAGGTGCTCGGGATGTTGCTGTAGACGGTCGAGACCGTCGCCGCGCTTGCCGTGCCCGCGACGGTCAGGATCAGAACCAGTGCGGCGACCGCAGTCGCCCATTTCCGGTTGGGGCGCATTCCGCTCAATCTCCTTGGGGCTGGTAGGGCATGCTCGCCGGCCTGCGCTTGCGGGCAGGCGAGATGACCCGGGTGTGATGTCTCCTAGTGATGCCGCATACGCGCTTTTGGTACTGCCGCTGCGCGTTAATCCATATGTTCGTCGCGTTTCGGAGGAGGTTAATGACCCAAATGGGGGATCGCGCGGCGCATGAACGCAATCGTTTTCACCCTCGACGGCAAGCTTATCCCCGCTCAGAGCCAGATCCGAGCCGGAGTGCCTTCGAGCGCCTCGCGCGAAGCGCGTCAAGCACCTGATCGGTAGTGGCGGATACGCGCTCTGGAGCCGCGCTCAGGGGGTTCGTACGTCGCCTCTTAGCTCATACACAGCGGGGCACGTTCGAACCTTTTGGAGCCAGGCGGGTTCGAACCGCCGACCTTCTGGCTGCCAGCCAGACGCTCTCCCAACTGAGCTATGGCCCCGGGTAAGGGCTAATTGTAGCGTCGAAACGAATGCGAGAGTCAGGCGGCTCGGGAGGCCTGATCTCACCGGCCGCACGAGGTGCTGGTCTAGAGAGGCTCTCGAACACCAAGGATCGCTCTCGCTTTCTCGGGGCGACGCTGAGTGTGCTTCGCCGGAGGAGGAAGTGCTCCGCACGGCTCCGGAGAGCGAAGTGCGCTCAGCAGCGCCAGGCGGCTCCGGAGGCCGGCTCCGCCGGCCGGGAGGAGCCGCCTGCCGAGGAAGCGAGTCAGGCGGTCGCGGCCTGCTCGAGCTCTACCTGGGGAACATCGCCCCATAGATCCTCGAGGTCATAGAAACGGCGAGTATCGGGGGTGAAGACGTGCAGAACTACGTCGAGGTAGTCGGCGATGACCCAGTTGCCGTCCCGCTCACCGTCGAGGGAGCGCGGCATCAGCTTCTCGCGCTTCATGCCGACACGGACATCGTCCGAGATCGACTTGGTTTGGCGCGGGTTGCGGCCGGAGCAGATGACGAAGTAATCGGTGAAGACGCACACCGAGCGCATATCGAGGACGATGATGTCTTCGGCCAGCTTCTCGGCCGCCAGAGCGGCGATTCGGCGTGCTTGCTCGAGTGAAGTCAGTGTGATACGTCAGTCCTTTGTCGGTCTTCTCTCGCAGTGTAGCCCCGGCGGATCCCGGAGCTAACGCTTGTAGAGGCCGAGGCGGGCGATCTCGGCGGCTACCGCGCTCGGAATGAGATCATCGATCGGCAGCCCGTCATGCGCGCGCGCGCGGATCTGCTCGGAAGAAACCGGGTGGGCGGGGATCGGGAAGAAGCTGACCCGCTCGGGTTGGACGAGCGCGGCTAAAACCGGGCTCAGCGCCTCTTCTTCGTAGCCGGGACGGCTTGCAACCGCGAGGCGGGCCAGCTCGAGGATCGCGTCCGGCTCGCGCCAGTTCCGGAACCCGGCAAACTGGTCGGCGCCGACGAGAAGGGTCAGGTCGTCGTGGCTCTCACTGAGCAGGCGCAGCGTGTCTATGGTGAAGCGGGGTCCGCCCGGCTCCAGCTCGATCCGCGAGATCTCGAGCTGCGGCATGCCGGCGAAGGCAAGCTCGGCCAAGCGGCAGCGGATCTCGGCGGGAGTGGCGACGGTCTTGTGCGGCGGGTCGCCGACCGGGACGACGAGTAGGCGCTCGAAGTCGAAGCGCTCGAGCGCGCCGCGGACGAGCGCGAGGTGACCGAGGTGCGGCGGATCGAAGGCGCCGCCGAAAACGCCGGTCGTCACCTCTCGTCCTCCCTGCCTGCGATCTCGATCACCGATTCGTCGCGTGCGCCCGCCTGCGCCAGCGCCTCGGCCAGCTCCTCCTCGTCGGGCACCTCCCCGACGATACGGAAGCCGCGATCGGTGCGATAGATGCGGTATGGCCGCCGCTGACGCGGGCGCGGCCGGTAGACGAGGAACTCGGCCAAGCCCTCGATGCTTTCGTCCTCTGTCGCGCTCGGCTCGGGGCGGGGCGGACAGAGGCGGAAGAGTGCTTGCTTGAGCTCGCCCACACCTTCTCCGGTCGCGCAGGAGAGAGCGATCACGGCGGCGATCCGCTCGTCACGAAGCTCGAAGGGCGGCGGCGCGCCCAGGTCGACCTTGTTCAGGACAACAATCTGCGAGCGCTCATCCAAACCGGCGCCGTAAGCGGCGAGCTCGGCGTCGATCACGCGGAAGCGCTCGAGTGGATCGCCCTCTGAGCTGTCGATGACGTGGATGAGGAGGCGCGCACGCTCTAGGTGGGCCAGGAACTCGTGCCCGAGCCCGTGCCCTTCGCTCGCGCCCTCGATCAGCCCGGGTATGTCGGCGACCGTCAGCTGACGACCGTCCGGACCGTCGACGGTGCCGAGCACCGGCGCGAGCGTGGTGAAGGGATAGTCGGCCACCTTGGGCTTGGCGTTCGAGATCCTGCGCAGGAGCGAGGATTTGCCGCCATTCGGGAGTCCGGCCAGGGCCGCATCGACGACCAGCTTGAGGCGCAGGTCGAGCCAGCTTTCGTCGCCCGGCTCTCCCGTCTCGGCGAAACGGGGAGTGCGCCTGACCGGTGTGGCGAAGCGGCGGTTCCCCCGTCCCCCGCGCCCGCCGCGGGCGGCGATCACGCGTGCCCCGACGCTGGCGAGGTCGGCCACCAGCTGGCCATCCTCGTCAAAGATCTGAGTGCCGACCGGAAGCTGTAGCTCGACCATCGCTCCGTCGGCGCCGTGCTTGTTGCGACCGAGCCCCGGCCGGCCGCGACCAGCTTTGATCTCGTGCCGGGAGCGCAGTTTGGAAAGGTCGCGCAGCTCCGGATCGGCGATCAGGACGATGTCGCCACCGTCGCCACCGTCGCCACCGTCCGGTCCGCCCCTGGGTACGAACTTCTCGCGCCGGAAGGAGAGGCTGCCGTCCCCGCCCCGTCCGGCCTGGACGAAAACGCGGGCGTGATCGTGGAAAGGTGACTCGCGCGTACCGCGCTCGTCGCTATTACCGCCTGGGCTCATGAGGGTAGCTTCGCCGCCAGACGCCGCCGGCGCCAGTCGGATTGCGCAACCGAGCCCTAGGAATCGACCGAGATCGAGCGGCGTGTGCCCGAGCGATGAAAGCCGACCGTGCCCTCGCGCATGGCGAAGATCGTGTGGTCGCGGCCGAGCCCGACGCCGGGTCCCGGATGGAACCTGGTGCCGCGCTGGCGCACGATGATCATCCCGGCCTTGACCTTCTGACCGGAGAAGATCTTGACGCCGAGCCGTTTGGACTCGGAATCGCGGCCGTTCTTGGAGGAACCGAGACCTTTTTTATGTGCCATTTCTATTGCTCCGTCTTCTTACGAGGTGCCGCTCGCCTGGGAGCCGGCTTCTTCGCATCCTCAACCTTAGCCTTGGCAGGCGTCTTGGTGGCAGCTTTGGTGGCTGCCGGCTTCTTGGCTGCCGGCTTCTTGGCTGCCGACTTGGCGGGAGCCTTGGCCGCGGCTACTTTCGGCGCGGCGGGCTTGGCGGCCGGTTTCGCCAGAGCTTTCGCCTCGGGCTTGGGCGCAACCGGCTCGGCTGCTTGATGCTTCGCGGGCGCCGCGGTGGTCGTCGCGGTCTTGGCTGCGGCGGGCGCCTTGCCGGCGCCGATCGCCTCGATCTGGATCTGCGAGAGCTTGGCGCGGAAGCCGGTGTGGCGGCGGTAGCCCTTCTTCGCCTTGTACTTGCCGATACGGATCTTCGTGCCGAGCGTGTGACGGAGGATGCGGGCGCTGACGGCGCCGGCTCCGGGCTTCAGGTTCAAGGAGCCCGCATCGACGAGCAGCACGACGGGCTCGAAAACGGCTCCCTCGTCCTGGGGAAGCCGGTCGACAAGCAGGCGCTCGCCCTCATGGACGACGTACTGCTTTCCACCCGATGCGATAACTGCGTAGCTCATCTCGTCCCTCGACGCTCAAATCGCGGGCAGCTGCCCGCGAACCGGGGCGCATAGTAGCAAGACGGCCCGGTTTTCGGTTGAAGAATCCTCTCTACGGACTACCCGTTTCGCCCGGTTTCTCGGGAGCCGGAACCGGTGCGGAGGTAGTCCCGGCGGTCGCTCCCGCGCCGCCGGCCTGGGATGGTTTGCGTCGCCTGCGCCCGCCGCGGGAGCCGCGCCGGGTTCGCTTTTTCGGCCGCGGCGCCTCGCCCCCGTCGGGCGCGGGCTGGTCTGACCAGCTCGGGGCTGACGTACCCGCCGCTTCGGACGGCTGTGCAGGTGCCTGCGTAGGTGTCTGCGTAGGTGCTTGAACGTATGCTTTCGCGGCGGGACGCGGAGCGCGCTGTCTCTGCGCCGGCGGACGGGTCGCGGGCTTCTCGGGTTGTACCGGAGCGGCAGCGGTGACCGCGGCCTTCTCGGGTTGTACGGTTTCGGCAGCGGTGCCCGCGGGCGCACCGGTGGCCGCCGTGCTTGCCCTAGCATCGTCCCCGGTCGCGGCGTTGGCTCCTCCAGCCTGGGCGGGCTTGTGCCGCCTGCGCCCGCCGCGAGAACCGCGCCGGGTGCGCTTCTTTGGCCTTGGCGGTCCCTCCTCCGCCCCGCTCTCCACGATCGAGCTCTCCGCGACCGTGGTCACGGGTGGCCGCTCGGGCTCGACGACAACGGGCGTCTCGACGGCCGGAGTGGGCTCGGCTTGAGCCTTGGGCTGCGCCTTCTTCGCCGGTGCACGTGTCGGCCGCTCGGCCACACTCTCGGCTGTGAGCGGCTGGTAGGGCTCCTGACCGAGCTCGGTCAGTGTCGCGTAGGCACTGTCTTTGAGCGCCCGCTCGATCCGAACCTTCACCTTCTTGCCGACGAGCGCCGCCGCGCCGGGCACGTTCACCTCGTACTCGCCGACCTTGCCGACTCCGGCGTGGCTGTCGTAGAGCCCGACTTCGACCAGCGTCAGCTCGAGCCCGTCGCCCTCTTCCACCGGCGTGACCGGTTTCGTCGCCTCGACCGATCCCTCCGCCGCGACAACCAGGTGGTCGAGCGCATCGCTGTCGACCAGCTCCAGGAAGAAACGGCGCTTACTGCGCTCCTCGATCTCCGCCAGCCGGACAGCGCCCGGCCCGATCATTAGGCTCGCCACCCGGGCGTTGGCCTCGACACGGAAAGCTTTGCTGCGCGAGCCGGCTGCGATAGTGCGCAGGCGGCGCTCGAGATCGATCGCGGCCGAGTCTTCGGAGAAGACGATCCCGTCGCCGGAACAGACCGGGCAGGGCTTCGTCAGGATCTCTCGCGGCCCGTCGGTGACGTTCTGGCGCGTCATCTCCACCAGCCCGAGCGGCGAGATCTCGACCACGTAGGTCTTGGTGCGGTCGCGCTCGAGCTCGTTGCGAAGCGCCTCCTCGACGGCGGCCCGGTTCTTCGGGTTGGCCATGTCGATGAAGTCGATGACGATGATGCCTCCGACATCGCGCAGACGGAGTTGGCGCACGACCTCCTTGACCGCTTCGAGGTTGTTCTTCGTGATCGTGTCCTCGAGACGAGCGGAGGAAGAGCGAGAGCGAGAGCCGACGAAGCGGCCGGTGTTGACGTCGATGACGGTGAAGGCCTCGGCGTAGTCGAAGACCAGGTAGCCGCCCGACGGTAGGTCGACGCGACGCGAGAGAGTCGAGCGGATCTCGGCGTCGACGCCGTAGGACTCGAACAGCGGCGTCGGCTCCTTGTAGCGTACGACCCGTTCGGCCATGTGCGGAGACGTCTTCTTCAGGTAGCCGACGATGCGCTTGTAGGTGCGGTCGTGGTCGACGAAGGCGCGCTCGAAATCGCCGGTAAAGAGGTCGCGGGTGACGCGCAACGGCAGCTCCGCCTCCTGGTAGACGAGCGCCGGTGCTTTGACCCCCTTTGCCCGGTCCTGGATCGACTTCCAGAGTCGCTCGAGGAAGACGAGGTCGCGCTCGATGTCCTCGGCCGAGGCGCCCTCGGCCGCGGTGCGGACGATAATTCCGCCCTTCTTACGCTCGAGCGCCTTGACGATCTCGCGCAGACGCGAGCGCTCTTCGTCGGGGAGGCGCCTGGAGACGCCCAGCCCCTCGCCGTTGGGGACGAAGACGACGAAGCGTCCGGGCAGCGAGATGTCCGTCGTCAGACGGGCACCTTTGGTTTTCATCGGATCCTTTACCGCCTGGACGAGGATCTCCTGGCCGCGCTGGATCAGCTCTTGGATCTTGCGGCCCTGGCCGCGGCCCTCGAGCTCGGGTATGACGATCTCGTCGACGTAGAGGAAGCCGTTCTTCTCCAGCCCGATCTCGACGAAAGCTGCCTCCATCCCGGGCAGAACGTTGTCGACGGCGCCCTTGTAGACGTTGCCGGCGATCGAGTGGCGGTCGGGGCGCTCGAGGTAGACCTCTGCAACCTTCTCGTCCTCGAGCACGGCGACACGGCGCTCGCCGGCATCGACCGATACGAGCAGCTCGCGCTTGGCGGCCGGAAGCGGTGCCCGGCGAGGAGGTTGGCGTCGGCGCCCGCCGCGATCGCGGCGCGACGAGGCGCGCCGCTCGGAAGCTTGTGAGGACTGTGTAGCTGCGCCCTCGGGCTTCTGTGCGGTTTGGCTTTCGGACTTCTGCTGCCCGGTGCCGGGCTTCTGCTGTTCGGTACCGGGCCTCTTGCTTCTTCCGCGGCCGCCGCGACCTCCTCTGTGGCGCCGGGGACGCTGCGCTCCCGCCTGTGCGGGAGGGGCAGTCTCAGCTGGCTTCGGAGGCGCCGCCGCCGGGGGGGCGGAAGCCTCCTTCTTCTCTGTAGCGCTTTCTTTCTGGCGTTTGAACCAACGAGGCAAGGGAAACCTTCACTTTCGGATCAGTGCGCGCGAGCGGCACCCGGAAAGCGGGCGCGCAGATCGCGCTGCACGGACTGAGGAAAAACTCCATCTCGTAGCTAAGGCTACCAGGGTTGGACGCCGACTCCCGGTCCGGCGCCGTCCGAGAGCGGTCCTAGGATCGGCCCAAGGCAGGATGAGAGCGATTCGATCGAAAGACGAGGTCCGCGAGCTGCTCGAGATCGAGGAGGCGGACGCCTGGTTCGAGTATCTGCGGGTAACTCGCGAGGCGCCCCCATCGCGCTATTTCGAGGTCGAGATCTGGGCCTGGGCGCGGCTTTGCGGGCGGCTGCACGCGATCCGGGCCAGGCGCGCCGAGCTGGTGCCCGTCGCCTAGGCCGTTGGGCCCTGGCGACCGGTGTTCGAGAAGTACGCCAGCGCGGCCTCTCCGAGCGCGAGCGTGCCGGCGTAGGCGATCGAGCCCTGCAGGGCCCAGGACGGGAAGAGCGTCTCGCGCCGCACCACACGGGCGACCCGGCGAAGGCCAAGGCCGGCCACGAGCACCGCTACGAGCTCGGCCGCGCGAAGTGGCTCGAGCCGGCGACCGTAGGCGAAGCCGAGCTGCAGAATCAGCCGCGCCTGCTCGATGTAGAGCGCCGGCAGATCGGGCGCCGGGATGAAGACAGCGGCGCCGACGGCAGCCGAGCGGCGAGCCGAACGGTGGATCAACTCTCTGCAGATCCCTGCGCGCAGGGCGGGAATACGAGCAGCCAGTGCCACCGAGCCCCCTTCGAGCCGCTGCGCGAGAATCCGCCCCAGTTCCTCGACGGGCAGGTCCGCCGCGCTCTCGGCGTTGACGACGTCGGTCGCAAGCACGTTGGGAAGGAGATCGCTGCCTTCGCCGATTCTGATGCAGACGATCGGGACGCGCTCCAGCCCGGCGTCCCGGAGCTTGTGAACGTCAGTCCGGCTCGGCTCGCCTTCGAGCACGTAGACGACGGCTTCGGCCCGTGCGAGCTCTCCGTTCTGGACGACGCTACCGGGAGCGGCGTTCGGCGACAGTTCGCGTACCAACGCCGAGACGAGCTTGCGCGTGCCCGCCACGGCGAGCGGGCGCTCCTCGCGGGCCTCGAGCTCGCGCTGCTCGGTCGCCAGGCGAAGCAACGCGCGAGCGGAGAGTGGCGGACGCTCGGGCATGGGCTACCTTAGCCTGCGCCGGCTGCTCTCGCCGCGCATCTGCAGGCCGACCAGCACTCCGAACGCCGCCAGGTTGGCGAACAGCGAGGAGCCACCGACACTAACCAGTGGCAGCGGGATCCCGGTGATCGGCGCGATTCCCATCGTCATGCCAACGTTGACGAAAACCTGGAAGACGAGCATCGCGACGATGCCACCGATCACCACCGCCTGGTAACCGTCTTTCGCGTTGACGAGCACCCGCAGGCCGCGCCAGACAACGAAAAGGTAGAGCCCGAGCAGGATCGAAGTGCCGACGAAGCCGTGCTGCTCGCCGATCGAGGCGAAGATGAAATCGGTGTGGTTCTCGGGCAGGAAGCCGAACGTGGTCTGCGTGGAGCCGACCTCCCCGCGTCCATGTAGACCGCCGGCTCCAAGTGCCACTTTCGACTGGGCGACGTTGTAGGTGGCGCCTTGGGGGTTGTAGCTGGGGTGAATGAAGCCTGTTAGACGCTCGTTCTGGTAGGGCTTGAGCACCTGAACGCCGAGCGCAGGCATGACCCAGAGCACGAGCACGGAACCGATCAGCGCCGCCCCCGCCAGCGCCGCCATGTATGCCCAGCGCGTGCCGGCGATCAGGAGCACGGCGGCGGTGACCGCGGCGTAGACGAGCGCGGTGCCGAAGTCGGGCTGGGCGAAAACGAGCGCGGTCGGGATCGAGACGAGGATCAGCACGCCGAAGACGGTACTTCGGTCGCGAAGCGCGCGTCCACGCTCGGCCAGGAAGCCGCCCAGGGCGAGTAAGACCAGCAGCTTGGCGAACTCCGAGGGCTGGAACTGGAAGCTGCCGATCTGCAACCAGCGCCGCGAGCCGCGCTTGGCGACTCCGATCAGAGGAACGAGCACCAGGGTCAGAATCGCGGCGACGTAGAGCACGCGCCAGTGCCGGCGGTAGAGCTCGGGGCTGAGCGCCGCAGCAAGGACGAAGAGGAACGCCCCCACACCGACGTAGAACTCCTGCTTGGCGAGGTAGTAATGAGGCTGGCCGGGGACGTCGTGAGCGGTGACGCCGGCAACGGCCCAGAGGCCGTAACCGACCAGTGCGGCGATCCCGATCAGCAAGATCCAGTCGAGCTGGCGCAGCATCACCGCCAGCGGAAGCTCACGCGCGTGCGACATCGGGGTGCCCAGTGGTTTCGCGGTCTCGAGCATCAGTCTGAGTTCGTTACCGCCTGGTAACTGCTGTTCTTGACGTGGAAGTAGGCCTGGAAGACCTCGCGCGCGGCCGGCGCGGCCGCCACACCGCCGTGACCGCCGTTCTCGATCACAGCGCAGACGACGATCTTCGGCTTGATCTCGGGCCCGTAGCCACACCACCAGGATTGGTTGAACATGCGGTGGTACTGCTCCGACCACTTCTCGGCGGTGCCCGTCTTGCCGGCGATCGGGATCGGGAACGTGCCGAAGACGGGCTGCGAGGTGCCGTTCACGTCGTGGGTGGCCAGCTCGAGCCCCTGACGAATGGCCTGGAGGCGCTCGTTGAAGACCGCGCCGGGATTGATCGTCGCCGGCGCCTTCGACACACCGGCGTCGACGATCCTACCGTCGCGCTTGATCGAGTAGAGCAGGTGGGGGGAGACGAGCTTGCCCGTGGCGATCGCTGCGTAGAGGCGAGCCATCTGAAGCGGCGTCACCTGCAAGTCCTTCTGGCCGATCGCCAGGTTGAGCGAGTCGCCCGGCTTCCACAGTTGATCCTCGAGGGCCTTGTAGTGCTTCCGCTGCCACGCCTTGGTCGGCACGACGCCGGCCTGATCTCCGACCTCGATCTTGGTGTGCTGACCGAGGCCGAATTGCGTGGCCCAGAACTGAATCGGCTCCCCAGAGGTCGGAGGCAGGCTGTAGATCCAGCGGCCGAGCTGGTAGAAGTACGTGTCGCAGGAGATCGCCAGCGCCGTCGGCAGGTTGATCATGCTGTTGGCGTTCGGATCCCAGTTCAACCAGGTGTGGCCACTGACCGTCATCTTCGGGGTGCAGGGCAGGTTCTGGCTGGGATCGAGCACGCCGGCCTGCATCGCTGCGACCGCCGTGACCGGCTTGAAGGTCGAGCCGGGCGGATAGAGACCGCTCGTGGCCCGGTCGATGGCGGGATAGTTCTTCTTTTCGGCGGTTGCCGCCGTCAGGCCCCAGCGTGCCAGCTTGCTCGTGGTCACGCGTCCNNTCGTTGGCGTCCAGCGCCACGATCGCGCCGCCGTTGGCGTTCCAGCAGCCTTTGCAGAGCGAGTTACGAGCCGTCTGGATGCCGTCTTTGAGCGCCTTTTGGGCTGCCCACTGGAGATTGGCATCGATCGTCAAGCTGACCGTGTCGCCGGGTTGCGGCTCGGGGTTCGGGATCAGCTCGCTGCGCGGATGGCCCTGCGAGTCGATTCGCTGCGACGCCAGGCCAGGTTCTCCGCGCAGGTTGGTGTCGAAAGCCAGCTCGACGCCGGATTGACCGACGATGTCGTTGAGTCTGATCTGGCCGGTTTTATCGCTCTTTATCTGCTGCGGGCTTGCGGAGCCGACGTAGCCGAGGATCTGCGAGAGCGAGGTAAGCGGGCTGTGGGGATAGGTGCGAACGTAACGCGGCGCGATCTCGACGCCGGGGAACTGATCGGCGCGCTCGAGGATGTAGTCGCTCTTCCAGCGGCTGACGTCTTGCTCGACTTCGACCGCTCGCATGGGGTCGGACTTGCGCTTCTCGACTTCGCGGTTGAGCTTGCGCGTAGACATCCCGAGCACGCGGGCGAGGTTGCTGAGCACGTCGTAGCGTGTCGGCCTGGCACCCTTGCGGGGTAATTCCGCGTACCAGACGAGAACGGATTGACTGAGCCGGTTCTCGACCAGGATGTGCCCGTTCCGATCCAGGATCGAGCCGCGCGGAGCCTGCAGGCGCACTGTACGGATCTGATTGTCTTGGGCAATCCGCAGGTACTCGTTGCCTGAGATGACCTGAAGCGCCCAGAGGCGAATGGCAAGGAAGGCGAACAGGGCGATGGCGATGGCACCGAGAATCCCCGCGCGCAGGATCGTCTGCTGGTTGAGGTGCCAGGGCTCACGAGTGTGCGAATCGCCGGGAATGAACGAGCCGTGGCCGGGGATCTCAGGCACGTAGCCTCACCTCAATCGCCCGTTCTTCGTCGCTCCTCTTCCGAACCGCCCAGCGGCAGACCATGTAGACAGGCGCGGTCAGAATCAGGTTCAGTAGCAGCTCCCCGGGGAGAGTGTTGAACAGAAGCCGCCACGCGGGTGCCGGCTGGCCAAGCAGGAAGCGGACGACAAGGCCGCCCAGCTCGTAGAGAATCGTGATCACCGCGACCGAGAGGAAGGGAGCGTGAGCGCGATCGCGCCCGGTCGTCTCTCCGTAGCGCCCGGTCCAGAAGCCCGCGAGCGTCAATAACAGCGAGGTCAAACCGAGCTGCCCGAAGACGGAGATGTCGTAGCAGAACCCGGCCGCGAATCCGGCGACCGCGCCGAAGACGGAGCCGCGCAGAAGGGCTAACGAGACGATCGTCACGAGCAGGAGGTCGGCACTACCGCGTCCGAGCGAGAAACCGGCGAACCAGCTCCCCTGCAGGATCGCCGCGACGAAGACGATCGGGGCCGCCTTCAGCGCCGGCGTCACGGACCGTTCACGCCCCTCGTCTTCGGAACCAGCACGATGACCGCGTCGAGTGAAGAGAAATCCACGCTCGGCTCGACCTGGATCTGCTTGTCGGGGTTGACGTCGCTTTGGCTGTAGCTGGTGATGCGACCGATCGAGATCCCGGCCGGATAGAGCGAGTTCAGATCTTGCCGGCGCCAGCCCGAGGTGACGATCGAATCGCCTTCCTTCACCGTTTGTTCGACCTTAACTCCGTCGAGCATGAGCACGTCGCTGCCGGTCGCCGGATGGAGGACGATCCCTTGCGCATCGGTCGTCGACGACAGGTCGCGGGCCGAGACGGCGAAGCTCGGGTCGCTCAAGAGCGTTACCTTCGAGGTCGTGGGCCCAACCTGGGAGATCCTCCCCACCAGGCCGTCCCCGTTGATCACGGAGTCGTCCACCCTGATCTCGCGGTTCTCGCCTCCGGCGATCACGATCGTCTGCTCGAAGGGGCCGGAGGGCGGAGTCATGACCTCGGAGTTGACCGGGTCGTAGTCCTGAGGGAAGCGCGGCGAGCGTTCGAAGCGGAGGATCGATCCCAGGCGCGTGGCCTCGGCGGCGTCGTTCTTGTACTGCGCGGCCTGTTGCTGCGCTTTTTCCAGCTGCGCGCGCAGCTCTTTGTTTTTCTTCTTGGCCTTGGCCATGTCGTGCATCCAGCCGTAGCCGTCCTTGAAGGGCCGGGCGATACGATCGGCGACCACCTGGAAGGGTCGCGTAACCTCGCTTCCGTAACCCTGAAAGCGGTGCAGCGGGCCGCTCGAGGACTCGCGGAAGGAGATGGTCAGAAGGACGAGCGAGAGCAGCACCAGCACGACGGCGATCAATCGGCGTCGAATGGTCTTTCGGTCCCGAGCGAGCGTTGAGGAGGCGGAAGCTCGCTGCTCTGCAGAGCGCAGGACCGCCAGCTTTGCTGTGCGGTTGCGAGGCACGAAGCGCGTTATTCTAGTCCGAGCGACAACACTAAGCGCCGATCAACGGGCCGGGACGAACGCTTGGTCAGAGCTAGTACCGGCTGTTCTTACGCCGCGAGCGGGCGCTGCGATGGATCACGTCGAACTCCTCCAGGCTCTTGCCGGAGCCGATCGCCACACAGGTGAGCGGCGACTCGGCGACGTGAACCGGCATGTGCGTCTCACGGCGAAGCCGCTCGTCGAGGCCGGTCAGGAGCGCGCCGCCGCCGGCAAGCACGATACCGCGGTCCATGATGTCGGCCGCCAGTTCGGGAGGCGTGCGGTCGAGGGTGGCGCGGATCGCGTCGATGATCTGGACGACCGGCTCGTCGAGCGCCTGGCGTACTTCCTCAGAAGAGATAACCACCGTCTTGGGGAGACCGGTGAGCATGTCGCGGCCTCGCACCTCGGCCTGGAGCTCGTCGCGAAGCGGATAGGCGGTGCCGATCTCGAGCTTGAGCTCTTCCGCGGTCTGGTGGCCGATCAGGAGCTTGAACTCACGTTTGAGGTAGTTGATGATCGCCTCGTCCATCTCGTCCCCGCCCAGGCGCAGGCTCTGCGAGACGACGATCCCGCCCAGCGAGATGATCGCCACTTCGCTGGTGCCGCCGCCGATGTCCACGATCATGTTCCCGGCCGGCTCGGCGATCGGGAGCCCGGCGCCGATCGCGGCCGCCATCGGCTCCTCGATCAGGTAGGCCTTGCGAGCGCCGGCAGAGAGCGTCGCCTCCTCGACCGCGCGCTTCTCGACCCCGGTCACTCCGCTCGGTACGCAGACGACGACGCGTGGATGGGCGAAGCGATTCTGGTGCACCTTCTGGATGAAGTGGCGCAACATCTGCTCGGTCACGTCGAAGTCGGCGATGACGCCGTCTTTGAGCGGGCGGATGGCCGAGATCGTTCCCGGCGTGCGACCGAGCATCCGTTTGGCCTCGACGCCGACCGCGTGCACCTCTCCGGTGCGTTGGTCGATCGCAACCACCGAAGGTTCCGAAAGTACGATGCCGCGACCCCGAACGTAGACGAGTGTATTCGCCGTTCCGAGGTCGACGGCCATGTCGCGGCCCCCAAAGCCGCTGACCGAGCTGAAGATGCCCATGGCGGCGTCCGAGTCTATCTGGTCTAGGGTTGGTCGCGCGTCAGCGACGGTCGCGGGACGACCGGAAAAGCTCCTTTTTGCAGAGGCGATTCGCGCTTGGCACGGGCTCGAACGGACATCTGCGGCGGCGTCAGCCGATCCCGTAGGCGCCTGGATAGCGCTTTGCGAGGAGGTCCACGAGCAATGAGGCTGGAAGCCCGACGACGTTCAGATAGTCGCCCTCGATACGCTCGACAAGGCGCGCGCCGAGACCCTGGATCGCGTAGGCGCCCGCCCGTTCCCGCCATTCGCCTGCGGCCAGATAGGCCGCGATCTCGCGCTCGCTCAGTGCCCGGAAAGTCACACGCGTGACCTCGTGAGCCAGCTCTTCCCATCCGTCACCGAACAGGCACAGCCCCGAGACCACTTCGTGCGTTTGCCCGCCCAGCCGGGCGAGCATCGCTTTCGCCTCGCTCTCGCCCACCGCCTTGCCGAACAACTCGTTGCCTAAGACGACCGTCGTGTCCACGCCCAGGATCGGGCGTCCACCCGCGTCGTCGGCCAGCGAACGCGCCTTCCCGAGCGCGTGCGCTCGCACCAGCTCGATCGAATCGGCGCCCGGCTCATCTTTCTCCTCGTAGCGAGGGGCAGCGACGTCGAAGGGAATGCCGAGCTGGGTCAGGATCGCGCGCCGCTGAGGCGAGGTTGAAGCCAGCAGAAGTGGAGTGGGCGGACGGCCGCTCACGGTTTTCGAACGACCCAGATCTCCTCGGCCGGCCAGCGACTGGCCCACTCGACGCCGACGCCGTCCCAGTACGGGTGTGTGCTCGCCCCCTCGGGAGCGTAGAGCTCGACGAGGCGCTCCACCTCGAAACCGGTCTCACGAAGCAGATCGATCCAATCTCCGTGAGAGAGGTGGAACTCGCTACTCTCGCCGCTGTTGTCCGCCCAGTCGAAGCGGTGCAAACCGGCCTGCGGGCGCACGAGTTTTTCTCCCACCTGCCCCTGGTCGTCGCTGCAGAGAACCAGCAGCGTCGAGTTGCGGAGAAAGACGAGCCGGCCGGTCGGTCGCAGCAACCGCTTCGCTTCGGGAATCCACCTGTAGGGATCGCACCAGATGCTCGCGCCGTACTCGGAGATCGCCAGGTCGAAGGAAGCGGAGGGAAGCGGTACAGCCTCCGCGTTGGCCTCGATGAGCGGGAACTCCAGCTCGAACTCGCGCTGGAACGCGCGCGCTCGCTCGAGCTGAACGAGGCTCACGTCTACGCCGACGACGCGTGCGCCGCGCCTGGCCAGCCAGGCGGAGAAGTAGGCGGTTCCGCACCCGAGATCGATGACATCGGTCCCGTAGAGGCCGGGGAGCACTTGGATATCGTCCTCCGAGACACCGAACACGCCCCAGCGGATCTCCTCGGTCGTCCATTGACGCCGACCCCACTCCTCCTGATTGCGGTCGTCGGCCGACCAGAAAGCGCGATTACGAGCAGCGTAGTCGGGCAGCTCAGACGGTTTCATCTTCGTGGAACCAGAGCGCCAGCTCTCGCGCAGCCGATTCGAGGGAATCCGAACCGTGCACGAGATTGTCCGGCATCGAGAGGCCCAAGTCGCCGCGGATCGTTCCGGGCGCCGACCGTGCCGGGTCGGTCGCGCCCATGGTCGAGCGAACAGCGGCTACCGCCGACTCGCCCTCCACAACCAGGGCGAGCGTCGGCCCGGAGGTGATGAACGAGACGAGCCCCGCGAAGAAGTCCTTACCGCGGTGCTCGGCGTAGTGAGCGTCTGCCAGTTCCTCGTCGACCTGAACCAGCTTGGCGCCCCGCAGTACCAGTCCCCTACGCTCGAGGCGAGCGATGATCTCGCCGCTGAGGCCGCGTCTGACAGCGTCGGGCTTGACCAGCACGAGTGTCCGCTCCATGGCCATCAAGCCGCGAGTCTAGCTCAGGCTTCGTCCGCGAGGTTCGATCTCACCCGCGCGGGTGAGCCGGGGAAAAACCAGGGAACTCCACCGGGGGGCGCGGAGGTGCCGGTCAGCGTGATCTGCGCAGGTGTGGCGGCCTCTCCCAGGTGTCTTCCGGGACGGACTCCTGGGGCGTAACAGGACCTTCGCAGTAGGGGCAGATCTGCCAGAGCGGCTCCAGCGGCGCCTTGCAGCGGGCGCAGGGTTGTTTGAGGCGAGTGGTACAGACGGGGCAGACGAGGTAGCCCGGGTCGATCTCGACCTGGCAGACGGGGCAGCGTGCTTCGCGCCGGCCCAGGCGCGTCTCCATCTCNNTTGATCTCGAGCTCGCGCTCGTGCACCTCGTCGAGGTATTCCGGCGGGCGGAAGAGCATGTAGATGATCGCGCCGAAGAACGGGAACAGGAGCGCGAGGGCGGTCGAGGTGCCGATCAGCCAGGGATCCTCGATGCGCCGGCGTGCGTCCTTGTTGACCCAGTACGCAACCGCGATCCAAAGAACGGCGACAAAAAAGAAGGAAAGGTTGCGAACGAGAAGCCAAACGTTCGAGTTGAAGAAACCGCTGATCGAGGCGGTAGCTGAGGAGGATGCCAGGAGCGAGTTCGTCATACCACTAGTTTGCCTACGAAGTATCCGATTCCAAACGCTATTCCGAGGACGGTCATGACGACCGCTATTAGAACGAGAAATGCAGTGAGACCATGGCTTGCGTTCTTCATCTATGCACAGCTTCCTCTACAGACGCAAGATCGGCAAGAAAGTAGAGCGAGCCAGTGGCGAGAACGTAGCCATGCGGAGAGGCCAGGTCTCGGGCTCTGGCAAGGGCCGGCACGGGGTCTTCGACTGCCTCGATAGTCTCGAATAAACCCTGGGCGCGCGCTGCCAGATCCGCCGCGGAGAGAGCGCGAGGGTTGGACGATTCCGTCGCAACCAAAGTCTTCGAGACCGCCGCCAGAGAACGGAGCATTGAAGTCGCATCTTTGTCGGCGAGAATCGAGCAGACGACCGTCCAGCGCGCACTGGGAAGGCGCTCGACCAGCCAAACGACTCCGGCGGGATTGTGGGCGCCGTCCCAGAGCTCGCGCTCGCCACGCCATTCGAGCCGACCGGGAATACGCGGCTCGACCACCCCGGCGAAGACTGCTCGCCCGAGCAGGAGCTCGACCGCCGTGCGAGGAAGCTCGCTCGGGGAGACGACCGTGACCGAGCCGGCGCCCGCCTCCCGTGCCAGCGGCTCCCATTCCTCCTCGCCGAGTACGACCGCGGCGCCCGGAGCGACCACGGCCAGCTTCTCGCGGGCGATCGCCTCGCGCGTCGAGCCGAGCCATTGAGTGTGCTCGAGCGCCACGTTGGTGAGCACGACAACGGGGCTCGCGAGCACGTTGGTCGCGTCATAACGACCGCCGAGACCGGCCTCGACCGCGGCCACCTCGACCCCGGCGGCCGCGAGCGCGCTGAAGGCGGCGGCGATGGTGACCTCGAACTGGGTCGCCCCCAAGCTCTCGGCCGCTGCGCGCACTCGCCCGAGCGCGCGCTCGATATCGGCCTCGGCGCCATTCACGCTGATTCGCTCGGACCAGCCGAGCACGTGCGGAGAAACGGTGGCGCCGGCGCTGATGCCTTCGTGCACGAGCAGGGCTTCGATCAGCTTCGTGGTCGTCGTCTTTCCGTTCGTTCCGACCACGTGGATCGAGCGAAACGCGCGCTCGGGGTGACCGAGCTCGGCCAGGAGCGCCCGCATCCGCTCGAGACCGAAACGCTCCGGCCAGGGGCTGAGCGAGCTCAGCCAGTCCAGATTCGATCCGGCGCCGGTATCAGCCGGAGAGGGCATCGAGCTCACGCCTGTAGCGGGCGAGCTTCTCGCGCTCGGCTTCGACGACCTCTGCCCGCGCGCGCTCGACGAAGTTCGGATTCGAGAGCATCTTCTCCGCGCGAACGATCTCCGCCTGCAAGCGCGCCGTCTCGGCCTCGATGCTCACCGCCGCGACCTTCAGCCGCTCGGGCTTGACGACCGCATTGAAGATGCGCTCCTCGTCTTCGGAGAGGCTCACGCGTAGCCCGCTGCGACGGTAGATCGTGGCGGCGTCTTGAACCCGTTCGAGCGCGTTCGTCTCGGCGGCGAAGGCCTCGTCGGGTTTCGGCCAGGGCGCCACGATCAACCTGCTCCGCCGTGCCGGCAAGTTCGACCAGATCTCCTCGGTCACGTGCGGCATGACGGGGTGCAGTAGCGCGAGCAGCCGCTCGAGCGCCGTCAGCGCCGTCGAACGCGCGGCCGGATCGCCGTCGTAGAGGCGCGGCTTGGTCGCCTCGGCGTACCAGTCGCAGAAATCGTCGAAGGTGATTCGGTAGAGCCGGGCCACCACTCCGGCGTAGTCGAAGTCGGCGAAGCACTCCTCGATCTCGGCCCGGGCCGCGTCGAGCCGGGCGAGAATCCAGCGCTCGACGGTCTCGGTCGGCTGCTCGCCGGGCTCGGCATCGTCGATGTTGGAGAGGATCAGACGCGAGACGTTCCAGAGCTTGTTGGCNNTTGTTGGCGAGCTTGCGTCCCTCTTCGACGGCGCCGTGGGAGAAACGCACGTCCTGAGTCGACGACATCTTGAGCAGGCCGTAGCGCACAGCGTCGGCGCCCTGATCGTCGATCATGTCGAGCGGGTCGATGCCCGTGCCAAGGCTCTTGGACATGCGCCGGCCGTCGGTGGCAAGCACGGTCGAGTGGATGATCACGTCCTTGAAAGGCACCTCGCCGAGCAGCTCGAGGCCCGCAAAGATCATCCTGTTCTCCCAGAGGCGGATGATCTCTCGCGCCGTCGTCTGTAGGTCGCCCGGGTAGAAGGTGCGAAGGTCTTCGCTGTCGTCGGGCCAGCCGAGCGTTGCGAACGGCCAGAGGGCGGAGGAGAACCACGTGTCGAGCACGTCCTCGCTTCGGGTCAGCTCCTTCAAGCCGCACTTGGCGCAAGCCTCGGGAGCCGTCTCCTCAACAGTCAGGTGGCCGTCGGCGCACTCCCAGATAGGCAACTGATGCCCCCACCAGAGCTGGCGCNNGAGCACCACCACTGCAGCGAGATCCGCGGCTCGATCCGGCTCTCGCAACGCTCGCAGAGCGCGACCGCGTGCTTGAACGGCTCGCGCGAGACGAGATGGCCGCGCTCGTCGCACCAGGTGATGATGCGCTCGCTGGCTTCGGCCTGGGTCAGGCCGGCGAGNNTCGGGATCGACGTGCTCGTCGGCGATCACCGGCACCCGCCGGTCGACGAGCGGCACCACGACCTCCTTGCCGACGAGACTCCGGTAGCGCTCGTCGTCCGGGTGCACGGCGACGGCGACGTCGGCCGGGATTGTGGCCGGGCGCACCGTGGCGACGGCGATGTGCCCGGAGCCGTCGGCGAGCGGGTAGCGGATCGTGACCAGCTCGTCGGTCTCCTCCGAGTGAACGAGCTCCAGATCGGAGAGCGAAGTCTGGTGGAACGGNNCGGGTGTAGCCCTCGTCCATGGTGAAGCGCTCGCGCCGGTAGTCGAGCGAGGCGCCGATACGGCGGAACTGGGTCATGATCTTGCCGCCGTACTCGTGCAGCCACTCCCAGACGCGGGCTTCGAATGCCTCGCGCCCGAGCTCCTGGCGCGTCTTGCCCTCGGTCGCCAGATACTTCTCGACCGCGTTCTGGGTCGAGATGCCGGCATGGTCGTAGCCCGGCTGGAAGAGCACGTTGAAGCCCTGCATCCGTTTCATGCGCACGACCGCATCGCCGAGCGCGAGCTGCAACGCGTGGCCCATGTGCAGCTCACCGGTGACGTTGGGCGGTGGATGCGCATCGACGAAGGTCGGGCGCCCCGGGTCGGGGTCGGCGTTGTAGAGGCCCTCTTCCTCCCAGGCCTTCTGCCAGCGCTTCTCGACGCCTTCGGGCTTGTAGAGCGGATCCATGGAACTGGATTCTACGGGGCAGCGCTTCCCGTCCGGCAAGGAGAACGTGCGCGTTACTCGGGTGCCCTCCGGCCCCGCGGGTCGTTTGCGCCCAGCGGCGGTAGCCCGATGATCTGCCGTGCCTGCGCCGGAGAGCTGATATCTCTCCCGACGCTGCGCGCAAGTTCGGCGAGCCGTTGGACAAGCGCTGGATTGGAGGCCGGACGGGTCTTGGCGGCGTCCATGAAGAGGCTGTCCTCGAGGCCGGTGCGAACATTCCCTCCCATCGCAACCGCCATCGAGTTCACCTGGAACTGGAAACGGCCCATGCCCGCGGCCGACCAAACCGCGCCGTCGGGGAGTGACATCACAAGCGTGGCCAGATTGAACGGCGTCGCCGCGAACGTACCGAGCGATCCCAGCAGGAAATTGAAGTAGAAGGGCGGTCGCAGCAGCTGCTTGCTGATCAGGTACTTGGCGTAGTCGAGCATGCCGAGATCGAAGACCTCGAGCTCAGGGACGATACCCCGCTCGAGCATCCTCTCGGCCAGCCGGCGGATCGTCTCGGGCTGACTGATCGACGCCTGCTGGGGGAAGTTGAACGACCCGAGCGCGAGCGACGCCATCTCCGGCCTGAGATCGCCGTCGAGCTCTAGGACTTGCGAGCGAGTTTCGTACTCCGGATCGACCCGCCCGCTCGTGGTCGCGCAGACGATCACGTCGGGGCAAGCCTCTCTCACCTTCGAGATCGGCACGGCGAAAACGTCCTTGCGCCACGTCGCACGTCCCTGGTCGTCTCGGACGTGTAGATGGACGATTGCTGCTCCCGCCTCGTAGCAGCGGCGAGCGTCGGCCGCGATCTCCTCCGGCGTGACCGGAACGGCCGGGTTGTCGCTCTTACGCGGAACGTTCCCGGTCAGGGCGGCATTGATGATCAGCGCCTTGGAGTCGTTCATATACCTTCGACATTCTCCTTGACGATGCGGGCGGGGATACCGACGACCTGGACGTTGTCGGGCACGTCCTTCGTCACGACCGCACCTGCGCCGATGACCTCGGCCACTTTTCGCTCGAAATCGCGCGCAGCGGATCCCATGCCGAGCCAGCGCGACTCGAAGACGGTTCGAACGGCCTCGAGCTCTCGCTCGCCAATAGAGCGACGATGGACGGGAATCTCGGCGGAGGTCATTGGAAGATCGGCGTTAGGGGGAGGGACGCGTGGAGTCGGGATCGGCTTTGAAGAGGCCCCTTCCTCCCAGGCGTTATGCCGGCGCTCCCCGACTCCTACGGGCTCGTAGAGCGGAACCATGGAGCTGGATTCTACGGAGACAGCCAGGAGAGATGCTAAGAGGAGTGAAGGTTCTCTTCGGCCGCCGCCGAGAGCTCCGAGCGGAATGGAGACTCGTCGGCTGGCTGCGTAACAGCACCAAGTTCCGCCGCCCTCCCCCGAGCCACCCACCNNTCGTTTCTTTCGAGGTCCGGTTGGAAAGCTGCTAGAAACGACAGCGGCGACCCCGAAATGCGCTATCTCCATCTCAGCCTGGTCGTTCCTTGCGCTTTGCGCGACCGTGACGGCGAGCGTCTCGGCCGGGTGCTCGACCTGATCGTGCGCCTGAACAGCGACGATTTCCCGCCGCTGTCGGGCGCCCTCGCCGAGGTAGCGGAGCGGCCGGTGTTCGTCCCCGCCTCCGAGATCGACTCGATCGGTCCGGAGGGGATGGCTCTGCGTTCGAGCCGCCTCGACCTCGACCACTTTCACCGCCACGAGCAGGATGTTCTTCTGCGCAAGGACGTTCTCGACCGGCAGCTGATCAACGTCGACGGAGCCCGTCTGGTGCGGGCGAACGAGATCGAGCTGGCGCTCTTGGACGACTCCTACCGCGTCGTCGGGATCGACGTTAGCGCGCGTGCATTCCTGCGCCGGCTGCTGCCAAAGCGGTTCGCGCACCACATCGAGAGCCGCGCCGTACTCGACTGGCGCCACCTGGAGCCGTTCACCGGCCACGTGCCGACGCTGCGCCTGCGCACGCCGCATCCCAAGCTCGCGCGCCTCCATCCCGCCCAGTTGGCCGACCTGGTCGAAGACGCCTCCAGCCGCGAGGCCGAGGAGATCATCAGCGCCGTACGCAGCGACCTCGACCGCGAGGCCGACCTGTTCCAGGAGCTCGACTCGCATCACCGGCGCCAGTTCGCCGAGACACGCTCCGACCAGGAACTGGGGCGGATCGTCGCGCGGATGGGAGCCGACAACGCGGCCGGGTTCGTACGCGAGCTGCCCGAGAAGCGGCGCGAGGCGGTGCTGGCGTCGCTCCCAGACGCCGAGCGCGAGAGCGTCGAGGCGCTGCTCGGCTACGGCGCCGCGAGCGCCGGCGGACTGATGAGGACCGACTTGATCACGGTCGGCGAGGGCGCGCGTGTCGCCGATGCGATCGAGGCCGTTCGCTCGAGCGGAGCTCCCAGCGAAGTTGCAACCTGGGTTTATCTCCTCGACGACGAGGAGCGCTTGGAGGCGGCGATCCCTCTCGCCGACCTGCTGCGCATGGCGCCGCAGTTGGCGCTCGTGCAGACAGTCAGCTTCACTCCGCCCGGCGTCGGCGCCGACACGGGCGTCGAGGAGCTGGCGCGGCTGATGACCGACTTCAACCTGACGCTGGTGCCGGTACTCGACGAGGAGAAACACCTGCTCGGCGCCGTCTCGGCCGACGACGTGCTCGAGTCTGTGCTTCCCCGGGGCTGGCGGCGTCGCGTCCACGTCTTCACGGCCGACTGACCTTCCCGGAAGCGGCCGTGAGCGACGCGAGACGAACGAAAGAGACCGATGCCGGCGCCGGCTCGGAACTCGAGCGGGAGCTCAAGACGGCCCAGCCCGCGGCCGCCCGGCGCCGGTTCCGGAGACGCGCCTGGCTTGTCGCCATCACCGCGCCGCTCGCCGTGCTCGGTCCGGGACTGATCTCGGCCAACGCCGGCAACGAGGCCGGCTCGATCGCCACCTATGCCTCGGTCGGCGCCCGCTACGGCTACGACCTGCTCTGGCTGATGGTACTGATCACGATCAGCCTGATCGTCGTTCAGGAGATGGCCGCGCGGGCAGGCGTCGTCACCGGCAAAGGCCTCGCCGAGCTGATCCGCGAGCACTACGGCGTGCGCTGGTCGGCGTTCTCGGTACTCTCGATCCTGCTCGCCAACCTGGCGATCACCGTCTCGGAGTTCGTCGGTATCGGCGCGGCATCCAGGCTCCTCGGCGTGCCGCCGCAGCTCACGATCCCGCTGGCCGCCGTCCTCGTCTGGGCGATCCTGGTGCGCGGCTCCTACCGCACCGCCGAGCGCGTCTTCATCGCCTTCACGATCGTCTTCTTCGCATATCCGGTCGCCGCGATTCTCGCTCATCCGCACTGGGGCGCGATCGGCCATCGCGTTTTGCTGCCGCATTTCCACGCGACCTCGGAGTACGTGCTGCTGGTCGGCGCCATGGTCGGCGCCACGATCACTCCCTTCATGCAGCTCTACCTGCAATCCGCGATCTCGGAGCGCGGCACGCGCACCGAAAGCATGAGGCGCGAACGCGTCGACGTCGCGACTGGAGCGCTCTTCGCCAACCTCGTCGCCGCGTTCGTGATCATCGCCACCGCCGCCGCGCTGCACGAGCACGGCATCACGACGGTGAGCTCCGCCTCGGACGCGGCCAAGGCGCTGCAACCGTTCGCCGGGCACTTCGCTAAGGAGCTGTTTGCGATCGGCTTGCTCGGCTCCAGCCTGCTCGCGGCGGCGATCCTGCCCGTGACGGTGGCCTATGTACTGGCGGAGTCGTTCGGCGTGGAGAAGGGGATCGGCCACCGCTTCCACGAGGCACCCCATTTCGTCGCCACGATCACGGCTCTGATTGCCGTCAGCGCGGCCGTCGCGCTCGTTCCCCAGTTACCGGTGATCTCGTTCCTGGTCGGGATCCAGGACCTGAACGGAGTGCTGCTGCCGGTGACCTTGTTCTTCCTCTGGCGCCTCTCCTCGAACGGCGAGCTGATGGGACGCTGGCGAAACGGACGCGTTTTCAACGCCCTCGCCACGCTAACCATCGTCTGCGTCTCGGCGCTCTCGCTGCTTCTGATCGCGGTCGCGGCCGGGCGGGTGTTCGGAGTCTAATGGCGCGTGTCCGCTCTCTACAACCACGATGTCGCATGCGACGAAACGGCGGCCTTCTGGTGATAATCCCTCTCCTGGGCGCTACTAAACTCAAGCCGGTTGCGACCCTCGCCTCGGCGGCCATTCTTGCCGTCACCGTTTTCGCGGCCCAAGCGAGCACCAGTGTCGCCGGCGATCGACTTTCAGGCGGGGCCGTCGCTCAACCCGCTCTCGTCCCGCCGGGCGACATCCTCGTCGCCGACGCGAGTCTGCGCCTCGCCGTTCTCGATCAGAACGGTAACGTGCTTCGTCGTCTCCCTTGGTGGCATGCACGAAGCGGCTCCTATCTCGATGGACTTGAGCTCGCGCCCGACCGCCGGCACGCCTTTGTTTCGGTGGACGGAGGCGATCTGCCGACGCGCCTCTACGAGGTCGATCTCGCTACAGGTGGGAAACGGCTGCTGGCCGACGCCGTCAGCCCTGCTCTGAGTCCAAACGGCAGCCGACTTCTCTACCTGGCGAACCGGCGCCCGAAGAACCTCACCTATCCATTGCTGACTGCGCTCGTAGTTCGCAACCTGTCCAGCGGACGACAGCGAGTCATTCCCTTCCGCTCGCGGTTGGTGATCGGCACGCCGCCTGACATAGTGACCAATTGGTCGCTCGACGGCCGCCACGCCGTCCTTTTCGACGGCAGCGAGCTGCGGTTGGTCGACATAGCCACAGCGCACTCCGTCGAGTCACAGCCGCTGGTGGGCACGCCGTATTCTCCGAGCGGGAATCACTCACTGGCACCGGTCTTCCTCGACGCACACCGACTTGTCGTGCTCTCCGACTGCTGTATGGGACGCCAGCATTTGGTGACGGTCGATCTTCGCACTGGTCGGCAAGCGGCATTCGCCGAGATATCGTCGCCCGTGGTCAGCATCCGCCGGCTAGGGCGAGGACAGGTCCTCGTCGCCGACCAGCTCGGGCAACTGCTCATCGTCTCTCACGGGCGCGTCAGGGTCATCTCAAACGGCGTTAGCGCTGCTTCGGCGTAGAGCGTCGCCGTCGCGCAAGGGCACGTGAAGTGCCGACTACGCGCAGATGATCGTGGCGGCGCTGGGGACTCGCATTACGCGGGACGCTTGTTTTTGCGCGCGCCCGTGGATCGCTCGCGCGGGAATCGAGCGCAAAGCGCAACGATGCCCGCGATGCCGCCGCGACCGACATGGCGGGCGCGGCTCACTCCACGCCCGTCCGCAGCACAACCCGGACCCCGCAAAGCAATCCGACTTCCCCCAACCCCGCTCGTAGGAGCAGAAAGCCAGAGCGCCAAAGGCGCGATGACTTCACGAAGTCCCAGCGGCGAAAGTCGCCAGACTTTCGCCGGGCTACGCCGACTCTTCGGTCAGATCTTCTTCTTCGGACTCGTCCACGGCAGCGCCGCTCGTCACCAGCGTCGGACGCTGCCTCTTGGAGATCGTCTCCTTGGTGATGACGCATTTGGAGACATCCTTGCGCGAGGGCAGCTCGAACATCACGTCGAGCAGGGCCAACTCGATGATCGAGCGCAGGCCACGGGCGCCCGTTTCTCGCGCGAGCGCCTTGTCGGCGATCTCCCAGAGCGCGTCGTCGGTGAAGACGAGCTCGACGTCGTCGTAGCCGAAGAAGCGCTGGTACTGCTTGGAGAGAGCGTTCTTCGGCTCGGTCAGGATCTTGACCAGGTCTTCGCGCTTGAGCTGATGTACCGCCGAGATGACCGGCAGGCGGCCGATGAACTCGGGGATGAGACCGAAGTTGAGCAGATCCTCGGGCATCACCTGGGTGAGCAGCTCGGAGCTCTCGGCGTCGTTCTTGGCGCTGATCTCGGCGCCGAAGCCAACAGCGTTCTTGCCGATGCGGCGGCCGATGATCTTGTCCAGACCGGCGAAGGCGCCGCCGCAGATGAAGAGGACGTTGGTGGTGTCGATCGAGAGGAACTCCTGGTGCGGGTGCTTGCGCCCGCCCTGGGGCGGCACCGAGGCGACCGTGCCCTCGAGGATCTTCAGGAGTGCCTGCTGAACGCCCTCACCCGAGACATCGCGCGTGATCGACGGGTTGTCGGCCTTGCGAGCGATCTTGTCGACCTCGTCGATGTAGATGATCCCGGTCTCGGCCTTCTTGATGTCGAAATCGGCCGCCTGGATCAGCTTGAGCAGGATGTTCTCGACGTCTTCGCCGACGTAGCCCGCCTCGGTGAGGGCGGTGGCATCCGCGATGGCAAAGGGAACGTTGAGGATGCGGGCGAGCGTCTGGGCCAGCAGCGTCTTGCCGCAGCCGGTCGGGCCGAGGAGAAGGATGTTCGACTTCTGCAGCTCGACCTCGGAGTCCTCGGCGCCCATCTGGACGCGCTTGTAGTGGTTGTAGACGGCCACCGCCAGGGTTCGCTTCGACTCCTCTTGGCTGACGACGTAGTCGTTGAGGACGCCGTAGATCTCCTTCGGCTTGGGCAGGTTCTCGAGATCGAGCTGGGCCGGAACCGTCAGCTCTTCGTCGATGATCTCGTTGCAGAGGTCGATGCACTCGTCGCAGATGTAGACACCCGGACCAGCGATGAGTTTCTTGACCTGCCTCTGGGATTTGCCGCAGAAGCTGCAGAGAAGCTGTTCGTTGCCGTCGCTTGCTCGGGCCACCTCTACTCCTTGTAGCTCGAAATAGTCTTTTCGGCCAGACCGATCCGCGGTAGACCGCTCTCAGGGCGTGTGGCGAAAGCGGACACTAGCTCTCGCTCTTCTCCGAGTTCGAGGCGCGATGGCCCAGTACGCGGTCGATCAATCCGTATTCGAGCGCTTCGTCCGCGTTCATGAAATAGTCGCGCTCCATATCCTTGGCGACCTTCTCGATCGGCTGGCCGGTGTGCTCGGCGGTGATCTCTTCGAGCCGGCGCTTGATGTTGATCACCTCGCGCGCTTGGATCTCGATGTCGGATGCCTGACCCTGGAAACCGCTGGAAACCTGGTGGATCAGAACCTTCGAATTAGGCAGAGCCGCGCGCTTGCCCTTGGCGCCGCCGGCGAGAAGAAGTGCCCCCATCGACATAGCGACGCCGACACAGGTCGTCTGCACGTCGGGCTTGATGAACTGCATCGTGTCGTAGATGGCAAGTCCGGCGTACACGGATCCCCCGGGTGAGTTGATGTAGAGAGAAACGTCCTTATCCGGGTCTTCGGACTCGAGGTGAATCAGTTGAGCTATGACGAGGTTGGCGATCACCTCGTCGATCTGAGTCCCTAGAAAAATGATCCGCTCGGTGAGCAGGCGCGAGAAGATGTCGGACTGACGTTCTCCGCGCGCGGTCTGCTCGATGACGACGGGCATGTAATGCCCAGAGCTCATGGCTTCTCCTTACTGCCGGGGGTCCACAGTTTCGCAGTGGACTCCGGCTTTTCCTTCTCGGGTGTCCAGATCTGCTTGCGCGCCTCGGCCTGGGCGAGCGGAATCGGCTTGACCTCGGCGACGATTCGATCGAGGGCAGCGCTCAGGCGCAGGTCCTCGCGCAGGTCCTCCTGACTGCCCTGGCGCCAGATCGCCGCCACGAGCTCGTCGGCATCCTCGCCGCTGGATCCCGCCTGGGTGCGTACGAACTCCTCGACCTCGCTGTCGGGGATCTCGAGCTTCAGCTTGTCGGCGGCGGCTTCGAGCACCAGCTCGCGCGCGACCGACTGACGCGCCTCGGCGCGCAGCATCTCGCCGAGCTGCGAGGCATCCTGGCCGGTCAGCTCGAGGTAGAGGTCGAGATTCATGCCGCGGCGCTCGAGCGATCGCGCCAGTTCGGCCAGCAACCCGCGTGCCCGCGCCTCGATCAGCATGGCGTCGACCTCGACGTTCGAGGCCTCGACCAGCCCGTCCACGGTCGCTTCGCGGAAGGCCGCCTGTACCTCAGCCGCGATCTGAGCTAGCAGCCGGCCTTCGATGTCCGAGCGCAACTCGTCCAGAGTGTCGAACTCGCTCGCGGCGCGCGCCAGCTCGTCGTCGAGCGGCGGCGGCACCTTTTCCTTGATCTCCTTGACGGTCACGGTCACCGACGTCGTCTTGCCGTCCGCGAGCTGGAAGGGCAGCGTACGGCTCTCCCCGGCATCTGCCCCGACCAACCCGCGCTCGACTTCGCCGACCAGGCGGCCGGAGTCGAGCTCGATGACGTAGTCGCGGCTCTCCTCGCCCTGCTCGCTGACCAGGTCGACGACTAGCGTGTCGCCCTCCTTGACAGCCCGGCCCTCGACCGGCGCCAGCTCGGCGACGCTCGAGCGCAGGGCCTCGAGCTCGTGCTCGACCAGACCTTCGGGCACTTCGGCCTCGGCCTTGCCGACCTCGAGCTTGCGCCAGTCGGCGAGCTTCGGCGACGGCTGCACGTTGAACTCGGCGCTGAAGCTCCAGTCCGAGTCGGCGGAGGTCGGCAGCTCGAAGTCGAACTGCGGCTCGGAGACCGGACGCAGACGCTTCTTGGTCGCGGCCAGCCGGAACCAGCCGCCGATGTGGGTCTCGACCGCCTCGGCGTAGACCTTCTCGCTGCCTATGCGCTTGATCAGCACCGGCATCGGGACTTTGCCCTTACGGAAGCCGGGCACCTTGGTGCGCTCAGCCAGATCGGAGGAAGCATGATCGACCGCGTGCTCGATGTCGGCGCTCAGGACGTCGACCGTCAGGCGTACACGGTTCTCAGAGAGCTCGACGATCTTCGTCTTCACGACCGCATTCAAGCAGAGCGAGACCGAGCGAGGTCGGATCTATACGGGCGAGCTCAGGCGAGGAGCTCTATACGTTCGCCGCCGGAGAGCTCGAGGCGTCCGTCGGCCTCGACCTCGTTGGTCAGGATTCGCTCGGCGGAGCGAGCGCAGCGCGGGCAGAACTGCTCGCGTGCGCCGGCACGGAGCTGGGCGAGCGCGTCTTCGACCGGGCGCGGCGCCTGGTAGATGCGCGAGGTGAGCATCGAGTCGAGCGCGTCGGCGACATGGATGATGCGAGCGCCGAGGGGAATCTCCTCTCCCGCGAGCCCATCCGGGTAGCCGCTGCCATCCCAACGCTCGTGGTGGTGACGGATCGCCGGCACAGCGTCGGCGAGGAAGCCGAGACGCTCGATGATGCGGGCGCCCTCGTCGGCGTGGCGACGCATGACTCCCCACTCCTCCAGGCTGAGCCGGGCCGGCTTGAGCAGGATCGAATCGGGGATACCGAGCTTGCCGATGTCGTGGAAGAGAGCCGCGTAGCCGAGCAGGTCGAGCTCCGCTTCCGAAAGCCCGAGCTCGCGACCGATCGCCAGTGAGAGCTTCTGGACGCGACGGGAATGCCCGGCAGTGTAGGAGTCGCGGGCGTCGACCGTGGCCGAGAGGCTCTCCATCGCCGCCGTCGAGCGCTCGCGCAGGAGCTGGTTGGCTTGCGCCAGAGAGACGTTCTGCTTCTTGATCGTCTCGGCCGCTTTGCGAAGCTTGCGCGCGCTGCCCTGGGTGTGGCTCAGGTAGGCCTCCTGCGTCCGCCGGATCAGCACCAGCGGTAGAGCAAAGACGAGCAGCGCGTAGGCGTGGATGGCGTCGTAGCCGAGCACCATCGCTGCCGCCACTGCACCGTAAACCAGGTAGTGGCCGGTCATCCAGGAGAAGCGCTCACGCCAGAGAGCCCACCAGCCCTGCCCGGACTCGAGCGCCAGCGCCAGCGCCAGTAGGCCGGTGTTGAGAACGAAGTAGGCGCCGCCGGCCATCAGCGCCGCCGGAATGACCTCGACCCGGTGCGAGCCAAGAGGCAGCATCAGCACGAGATCGAAGGCGCCCACGGCCCCGATCGTCGAAATGGTCAGAGCGCCGATGTTGAAGAGCAGCTGATGAACCGGCGACCGACGCGTGCCCCAGTCCACGAGCGCCGCCACCAGCGCGGTAGCGAGCGCGATCCGGACCCCAAAGAGCGAGGCGCCGGCGATGGCTCCGACCGCGGTCACCGATATCGACGAGTCGTCGGTCTCGATCGCCAGCACCTGCCCGATCGCGATCAGGGTCACCAGCGCACCCATGCCGACCAGGTCGCGGCTCGACCCGAAGATCGCCCCGGCCACACCGCCAGCGACCCCGGCAAACGTGAGGACAGCGACCAGTCGCATCAGCGGGCGCGGGACATCCGAGACGCGCAACCACTCGCGTGCGCGCGTGCGCCGGCGCTCGACCTTGGGCTTCACTGCCGGTGGCGGCGGCGGCGGCGTCACGTACTCCCCGTCCTCGGGGATCACGACTGTGGCCGCCCTCGAGGGCTCGATCAAAAGGCCGAGCTCGGTCGAGGCGGCGACGACACGGTTGCGACCCTGGAGCTTGGCGCGGTAGACGGCCAGGTCGGCCTGGTGAATCAACTCGGTCTGGGTTGTTCCGTCGGTCGGGAAGCAGGCAACACCGATCGATACCGTCGCCCGGATCGGCTCGGCCGCCGTCTCGACGTGGATGGGCCACGCCGCCACCTCGCGTCTGATCCGCTCGGCGATCTCTAGCGCCTGATCCAGCGGCGTGTCGGGTAGGAGCACGCTGTACTCCTCGCCGCCGAACCGGGCCGGCACATCTTCGATGCGCAGGTGAGCGCGGAAGACCTCGGCCACGGCGCGGATGACCCTATCGCCGGCGAGATGACCGTAGGTGTTGTTGATCTCCCGCAGTAGATCGAGGTCGACCATCATCAGCGCCAGCGGCCGGCGCCGGCGCCGCGCCCGCTCGAGCGCCTCGGCGAAGACGCCGCCGAAGTAGCGGGCGTTGTAGAGACCGGTCTTGGGATCGACCCGCACCTCGGCCTCGAGCGCGGGCACCGCCAGCGAGCGCTGGATCAGAACCAGCGGCACGAGCGCGAAGGGAACGAGTACCGCGTTGTAGCGCCAGAAGGCGGCGACCGCGATTCCGACCGAGACGAGCACCAGGTCGGGCGCGTAGTTGGAAGGGGAGAAGACGCCGAGCTCGCGGAAGGAGTGACCGCGAGCGAGATGCACGACCTCGTCGAGAAGCAGGTGATTGACGGCGACGAAGATGACGCCGGCGGCGGCGGCCGTGAGCGCGTAGTGCAGGTGGCTCGACCCCAGTAACGTCTCGGGTAGGTAGCGGTAGACGGCGCTCGCGGCCAGGATCGCGAGCATCGAATCGCAGGTGTTGAAGATCTGGATGTACCAGGGCCGCCGCTCCTTGAGCCAGGCGGGGATGAACTGCGCCACCGCCACGAGCACGGCCAGCTCGGGCGGCAGGAGTAGCACCGCCGCGATGACGAAGACGATGTCGATCGCATACCCCTCGTTCTTGGGCGTGATCACGAGAAGGAGATGCGCGATACCGGCGCAGGCGGCCAGAATGGCGAAGGTCGTCCAGGGCTCACGGCGGTCGGAGTCGACCCGGGAGAGGAGCGGCGCCAACGCAACGACGGTGCCACTCAAGACGAGGAAGAAGAACAGCGCTGCACGCGGCGGCAGCCACGCACGCGAGAGTTCACCTACCGCTTCGCTGCGACCTTCTTCCATGGGGGTCATACTCGGCGCCTAGCGATTATCTCTATAGCTTAGGGCGGTTTCGAAGTAAGCACCATGCGCCCGTCGCCTGGATCCGTCGCTTCTCGGTACATGCTACGCGGGGCGAAGCGGAAACACGCTCCTACGGCGACGCGTCGGAACACGGCCCCGGGAGGAATCGAACCTCCGCACGCGGATTCGAAGTCCGCCGCTCTATCCACTGAGCTACGGGGCCCCGAGGGAGTATGCCCGAGCAAGCCCGGCCGCTCCTTTTCGACCAACCTGGCAAGCTGGTCGCGCCCGGGCGCGACCAGCCTCTGCGGGTTGCCGCCACTGACCGCGCAATCCTCTGAGAGCTCGTGTTACCCGTACTGTCCTCCACGTTTCCGGCCGCCATAATCGGGCTGGTTTTCGAGAAATCACCGTCGTAAAGGAGAAAGCATGGAAGCTTCAGCGACCCAACCTGTCTATCCCGTCCGGGTGAGAGGCGAGCTGGCTCCCGAGCTCAACCGCTGGCTCTGGCTGGTCAAGTGGTTGCTCCTGATCCCGCACTACATCGTGCTCTTATTCCTCTGGATCGCCTTCATCGTCGTGAGCGTGATCGCGTTCTTCGCCATCCTCTTCACCGAGCGCTACCCGCGCGGCCTCTTCGACTTCAACGTCGGCGTGCTGCGCTGGACCTGGCGCGTCGGCTTCTACGGGTACTCCGCGCTCGGAACCGACCGCTATCCGCCCTTCACGCTCGGGCCCGTTCCCGACTACCCCGCGACGCTCGAGATCGACTACCCGGAGCGCCTCTCGCGCGGGCTCGTGCTGGTCAAGTGGTGGCTACTGGCGATTCCTCAGTATCTGATCCTCGCCGTCTTCCAGGGCGGTGGCGGCCCGCGCTTCGTCGGCGGCCTGATCGGTGTGCTAGTCCTGTTCGCGGCCGTCGCCCTACTTTTCAGCAAGCGCTACCCGCGCGACATCTTCGACTTCGTGATGGGCATGAACCGCTGGACCGTGAGAGTCGCCGCCTACGCATCGCTGATGCGCGACGAGTACCCGCCCTTCCGTCTCGACATGGGCCCCGAGGAGCCGAAGAGCCCTTCGACCCCTCGAGGACGAAAAGCTCCTTCGAAGTCCTAGAGCTCTTGTCGATCGCTCGCCCGACAGCACGCCACCGGAAACCTCAGGATTTCCGGTGGTTGTTGCGGGCGAGAGGACTCGAACCTCCACAGGCACTTGGCCCAACGGGACCTAAACCCGTCGCGTCTACCAATTCCGCCACGCCCGCGGCTCTCGAAGGATAGACCGAGCCCGAGTCGGCTAGGAAAACGGAAGGACGATTTCGAAGCGAGCGCCACCGTATAGCTCGCTGCGAACCCGGAGCGAGGGTTCGAGAGAGCGCAGCAGGCGGTTGAGGTCAATACCCGGCTACACCGGCACCTCCGGCCGCGGTGGGGGGAGACCTCCGCGGCCGGAGAAAAGAGACGCCGGTGCCTTGCTGGAGGGAGCTTGGGGAGACGACTCGATGCCATTGGAGCGCGTCTCCGATCGCTGGGAGCCGGAGTCGATCGTTATGCCGTGCGGGCACCGAGGCCGGCCTTGCCAGTCGCAAACGGAGTGCAGAAAAACGCGCAGCGAGACCGGGCTTCCGTCGCCACAGACGCGCGGATTCAGCTGCTCGACACGAATGCCGCGCCGGAGCGACTCGATCCGCTCAGGGCCGGGCGGGCAACTGAAGGTGGTGCAACGGGATAGCGGCGAGGTTTCCACTGGAGGTAGAGCGGCGGGCCGGTGGTACCCCAGACGATCGTCGGACCTTGTCAAAAAGTAATCACCCCGATGAGTGAAATCACCCCAGGCCCTCCCTCCCGCCGAGGGAGCTACAACGTCCAGCGAGGGGAGAGAACGCGAGCCCGGTACACGCGCCTGGAGGGATTCGAACCCCCGACCCGCGGCTTAGAAGGCCGCCGCTCTTCCGCTGAGCTACAGGCGCTCGCCAACAGGGTAACGCGTCCGCCCGGCGCTCACGCAGGCGGGCCGTAGTTTCTCTGGCGGCTCGCCTTGTTCGCTTACCCGGCCACGAAGGTTCCCCTCAAGACGTGATGACGAGCAACCAGATTCGGCCTGATCTCCTCACTTGAATAACTTCGAGCGCCTCAAGCCGACCTCACTAAGCGGATCGCCGCCACTCTTGAACGATGATTTAGAACTCTCGAAACGGCGGCGGCGAACCTGGGCGCAGGCGCCGCTAAACTGTTTGGTGCGCGGTGGCCGTAGCTCAGTTGGTAGAGCCCCGGGTTGTGGTCCCGGTGGTCGTGGGTTCGAACCCCATCGGTCACCCCTCGCTTTCTCTCTCGCTTCCTCGGCCGGCGGCTCCTTCCGGCCGGGCGCGACCGGCCTACGGAGCCGCCTGACGCCGCTGACCGCACTCCGCTCTCCGGGGCCGTGTGACGACACTGCCCCCTCCGGCGAGGCACGACCAGCGGCGCCCTGAGAAAGCTAGGGGCAATTCGGTCTTGTCCGGACTTCGTTTACCTCGCAGTCCGCTACTACCGGCCGGGCGCGACCAGCGGGGACGCGGCGAGACCCACCTCTCCTCCACCCACCCACTCGGGCGTAGCACGGTATCGAGGAAAGACGCTCGGAAACGTGCCGAGTTCGCGCCGAACCAATAGCACCCGTAGAGCAGCCGACTTCTGGCTCGGCGGCCGGATTATCGGCGACTATCCGTGCGGTGTTAGCGGCGGACGCCGAAGTCGGCCGTTACGATCGTCACGGCACGGTCTTCGTAGGAACCCGGGGCGCTCGGGGAGTGAACCGCAGCGAGACCGATTTGGTGCCAACGCTTGCTGAGAAGGTTCACGCGATGGGGCGGGCTCTTCATCCACATCTCGACGGCCTGTTTCGCCGTCAGGTCGGGAGAGGTCCAGACGAGGTTCTCGCCGACTGCCCAGAAATGAAAGCCGCTCGCCGAGTAATAGCGCTGGATTCGCTTCCAGAAAGCGGATCCGTCGGCCGATTCGTGCGTGAAGAAGCCGGCGGTCGCCATCGAGCGGGAGTGTTCCGCCGCGGCTCCGGCGAGCTGCGGAGAAACCACGAGCGGTTGCAGGTGGTTCTGGACGCGAACGCGATTCACCTCGCGCAGGATCTGGTTGTTGAGCGCCGTGACCGATTTGGCTCGGGCGCTCGCCGGCGTCGAGCTCGCCACCGGAACCACGAGCAGGCAGAGCAAGACGACGCCAAGAGCGCACGCAACGAATCGACCCGTATATCGAACGGCCATGAAGGCTGGATCGACTTTTTCGCCGCGTTCGCTGATCCTCCTAAGTGGGGAAGGAGCTCCACGAAACGGGTGATTCTCCCGGCTATTCCGGAGCGGGGAGTCAGCCGTCGCCGGGAGCCACAAAGAGCTCGGCAGCCGGCGGCGCTTCTGTTCCGGCACCCCGAGTCTGGCGCTCCCAGAGCACGTCCCTCGGGATGATCTGAATCGCTCCGGCAACCGGAATCGCCGCCCGAGCGCCCACGATTCCGCAGAGCTTCGCTCCGATCAGAACGGCGATTAGAACGATCAACCGCGAAGGTCTTCGAACGCTACGCTACGGGTGCCCGCGGGTGTAGCTCAAGGGTAGAGCTCCAGCCTTCCAAGCTGGCTATACGGGTTCGATTCCCGTCACCCGCTCTCTCGCTTTCTCGGCCGGCGGCTCCGTACGGCCAGGCGCGACTGCCCTTCGGAGCCGCTTGACACCGCTGGCGGCAAGACGCTTTACGGAGCTGCGTCACGACACTGTCTCCTCCAGCGCCGCACCGCCGGCAGCGCCCCGAGAAAGCGAGGGGCACTTCGTCAAGATCCCGCTCGGTCGGAGGTCGTCAGCCGAAGATCCGGAACGGGCTGACGACGCCGGAGTCGGCCGCCTCTTCCCAGACTACTTCGCCGCCCACCTCGACCTCGCCGTGCAGCCGAAGAGCGAGCGCGTCGGCGTCCTCGCGCGAATCGGTGCCGACGATCAGATAGCGCCAGCGCCGCAGCGGACGGTAACCCTCGCTCTCGAGCCTGTCCGCCAGCTCTTTCGCCTCGCGGTGGGAGTTGCAGCCGACTCTTACTTCCCAGGGAGCCCAGCCTTGTTCGACCGCTTCTTCTTCCCAGGTCTCGTCCTTAGACTCGTCGTCCCAGCGCTCCTCGTCCTCCAGCCAGCGCTCGACGCGGCTGACCTTGGCCTCGAAACCGTGGCGCCGCAGCTCGGCCTCGATCACCGCATGCGCGTGCTCGGCCTGAATCTTCCTCGAGGCGTAGACGAAGAACTCGCTGCCGTCACGGGAGACGGCCAGGCGGTCCCCAGTGAGCGTTTCCGCGAGCTCCTTGGCCTCGTCGCCAAGGCCGTCGCTGAAGCGTTCGAAGAAGTCGGCGCCCTGATCGCCTTCCTGCTCGAGCTCGACGTGGATTCGCCAGTCGTCGTGAGCCATCCGGCTGCAGGATAACCGCTCAAGCCTGCTACCACGAAAAAGCGATCCGCGTTTCGGTGTGTTTAGCGAGTTTGAGACTTCCGCTATCGGCTCCCCGCCCAGTCCAAACCGAGGGCGCGGACGCCGGAGCGTAGACTTCTGGCGACGGGACGTGGCGCAGCCTGGTAGCGCACCTGCTTTGGGAGCAGGGGGTCCCCGGTTCGAATCCGGGCGTCCCGATCTCGCTTTCTCTCGCTTCTCAGCTCGGCGACTCCGTCGCGACGCAGCGAGCGCACACCGCGCCGGCCCCAGCTCACTCGCGCGTCAGCGCACGCAACTCGGCCAGCTTCTCGCCGCGCAACTCGTCGCGGCCGCCCTGGCTAATCCGGTCCATCAGAGCCTCGATCAGCGGCGCCAGCTCGAGCGGATTGAAGGGCTTGGTGATGTACTCGACGCCGCCGATGTCGAGCCCGCGAGCACGATCGCGTATCTCGGCACGAGCCGTCAAAAAGATGATCGGGATCTCGTTTGTCCTTTCGTCCCGGAGCAGAGCGTCGGCGACTTCCCAACCGTCGAGCCGGGGCATCATCACGTCCAGAAGGATCACGTCCGGCTGTTCGCGGCGCGCAATCTCGATTCCGCTCGCTCCGTCGGCAGCCTCGCTGACCTCCATGCCCTCGGCCTCGAGGTTGACTCTACAGAGCAGCCGAATTGGCGCTTCGTCATCGATAATCAGGACGCGCGTCATCGGGAAGACTTCCTATTCCCCAACCGACGGCAATTCACTCTTCGCCCCCGCCGCTTCGCTGCTCACCAGCTCGAGTACGAAGCTCGATCCTTCTCCCTCGACCGAGTTCACCCAGATGCGTCCTCCCATCGCCGTCACCAGGCCACGCGAGATGAACAGACCCAACCCCGTGCCACCCCTCAACACCGAAGGCGAGCCCCGGTAGAACTTCCGAAAGATGCGTTCCTGCTCCTCCGCGGGGATGCCGACGCCCTCGTCGACCACGCGCAGCTCGACGACACCGGGGCGCTTCTGGCCGGCGACGGTCACCTTGCCGCCGTCGGGAGAGAACTTGATCGCGTTGTCGATCAGGTTGACGAGCACGCGGCGCAGCTTGTCGCGGTCGGCCTCGGCGCCGAGCGACTCGTCGGCGCCGAGATCGATCACGAACTCGTGACCGTTGCTGCCGCTCTCGCCCTGACGCGCAACCTCGACCACCTCGCGCACGATGTGAGCAACATCTGTTTGCCCTAGCTCCACCTGAAGGTCGCCCGAATCGAGCTCGGCGACGTCGAGCAGCGCGTCGACGATGCCCGTCAGGCGCTCGGATTCGG
This sequence comes from Actinomycetota bacterium, assembly GCA_003162235.1. GTDB lineage: Bacteria > Actinomycetota > Thermoleophilia > Gaiellales > Gaiellaceae > Fen-549. Next base: position 37,221 of record PMMN01000051.1, read on the forward strand.
AGGCAATGTAGGAGAGAAACGTCCGTCTCTGGGTTTCGTCGAAGAGCTCGCCGCGGCGCAGGAGGGTCTCGGCGAAGCCGTAGATGGAGGTGAGCGGAGCACGCAGCTCGTGCGAGACCGAGGAGACGAAGTCGGACTTCGCCTGCTCGACGAAGCGATCGGTGGAGACGTCCCTGAGCGTATAGATCTTGCCGGCGATCTGATCGGCGGGATCGCGCATGGTCGCCTCGGTCACCTCCAGCCACAGCTCCGTGCCGCCGCGTTTGATCGAGATCGATCTCTCTCCCTGCTCCGCCCCCGAATCGAGCTCCCGCCGCAGTACTTCGACGCTGGTTCGCCCGAGCGCCTCGTCGCTCGAGATCCCGGTGCTCCTTTCGACGGCCGCGTTCCAGAGCACGATCTTGCCTTCGCGATCGACCGCGACGATGCCGTCGGCGACGCTCGAGAGGATCGCGATGCTCTGCTCGCGCTCGAACGAGACGCGTAGGTATAGAAACGCGTTGGCCAGAGCCGTGGCGGTGTTCGCCGCCAGAGAAACGAGCGCCTCCGTCTCCTTCGCGCGCCACGCGCGCGCTGCATGCGAGTAGACGATCAACACCCCCTCGAGCGAATCGTCGCTGCCGATGAGCGGAACGCCCAGCAGCGCCTGGAAACCCTCGCGGACAATCGGATCAAGCGTTTCCAGCCGCTCCTGGAGAGACAGATCGCCGATCACGAGCGGCCGGCGCGAATAGACGAGGTCGCCTGCCATAGAAATCGCCGCCGGGAAACGTTCGCCCTGCATCTCCTCCAGCCCGTAACTCGAGCCTTCGCGAGCAACGAGCTCGCTCCCCTCGAGCTCGAGCAAGAGAGCCGCGTCGGCATCGAGAAGCGCGATCGCCTGACTAACGCTCTCGGCGAGCACGTCCCGGGTACTCAGAGCCCTGAAGAGATCGGCCCGACCGCCGGCCAGCCTCCGCGTGAGCACCGAGTCGAGCTCGAGCTCGCCCGCCATGGCTTCGGTCGCCGCCAGCAACCCCTCCTGCTGCTCGAGCCGTCGCCGGTTCTCTTCGAGAAGGTTGGCGCTATAGAGGGCCATGCCGAATTCGCGCGCGACGGCCTCGATAAAGGCGATGTCGTCGTCCGACCAGTCTCGCACCGCCGCCGCATGCACCGCGAGAACGCCGATCACGGCGCCGAAAAGGACGATCGGTGCCGACAGGACCGCGCGACTCCCGAGTCCGAGTAGGGCTTCACGGCCACCGAGTGACTCGTCGGCGAGTTCGGGGCTCGTTTCGATATCGGCAACCGCAGCGGTTCGCCCTTGGCGCAGGGCGAGGTTCGAAACCGAGAGGTAGGGCGTCGCGTCTGCGGGAATCGGGTCGAGCCCTTCTTGCCGCCACTCCAGGCGCAGCGGAGCCGGCGTCTCAGGATCTCCGAGACGAAGGAAGCATCGGGAAGCGCCGAGAGCCTCGGCTGTCTCGGCGAGCGCGACTTCGATCAGCCGATCGACGTCGGACTCCGAACGAACGCGCCGGGAGATCTCGGAAACGAGGCGCTCCCGCTCGAGCGCACGTTCGAGCGCCGCCAGCGAGTAGGTTCGCTCGAGGGCGAGAGTGCCTTCGGCGGCGAGCATGTTCATCAACGCCAGCTGCTCAGACGTGAAGGAGAGGAACCCCGTCGTCGAGCCGATCGAGACCACACCGATCATCCGGCGCTCGCTCTCGAGAGGAAGGAAGGCCACGCTCTTCAGACCGGCGCGTTCGATCAACTCCGCGTTTACCTCCGGTGAGTCGAGCGCGTTCTCGACCAAGAAGAGCGTGCGAGTTTCGTAAGCGCACCTGACGCCCGAAACCTCGCTTTTTAGATCGACGCGTGCCGCCGGATACCAGTCCAGATCGACACCGTCACTCCGCGCGATCAAACCACGCGCCTCGGTCCCACCTTCGTCGATCAGCATCAGGCCAGAATGGTCGGTTCCGATCAACTCGTTCAGCGTGTCGAGCAAGACACGACCGACTTCCTCGCTGTCCCGAGCCCGAGCGAGCGCAGCCGACAGATCGGCGGCGGCAGCCATGCGGCTCTCCTGGGCAATCGATTCGCGCCTTCGCCGCCGGCGCCTAAGAACGAACACGTCGAGCGCAAGGTGAATGACGAGGAATAGGCCGAGAACGGCGAGGATCAGCAGGACGAGATCGCTGGAGCGCGCAGCATCGGCTAGCGACGCGAGCTGGGCATGCAGGCTTGTCCCGCTGACGGTCACCGGAACCTGATGATACGCCCTGTTCCGAGCCTCGCCGCGCCGTCCGGGGGTATAGGGCGCAGCTACGATGGCTTGGTGGTGCAACGCGTGCTCCTCGCCTCGCCGCGCGGTTACTGCGCAGGAGTGGAGCGCGCCGTCGAGACGGTGGCGCGGGCTCTCGATCTCCACAGCGCCGTGTACGTGCGCAAGGAGATCGTCCACAACCGCCACGTCGTCCGCGACCTGCAGGCGCGTGGTGCGATCTTCGTGCAGGAGGAAAAGGAAGCCCCGCCCGGCGCAACTCTCGTGCTCTCGGCACACGGCGTCGCGCCCGAGGTCTACCGGCGCAGTCGGGAGCTCGGACAGAAGACGATCGACGCCACCTGCCCGCTCGTGACCAAGGTGCACGTGCAGGCACGCCGCTACGCGCAGGAGGGCTACCGGATCGTGCTGATCGGTCACGCCGGCCACGAAGAGGTGGTCGGGACGATGGGAGAGGCGCCGGAGGCGATCGCACTGGTGGAGTCGGTCGCCGACGCCGAGGCGCTCTCGTTCCCGCCCGGTACGAAGCTCGCCTACGTGACCCAGACGACGCTCTCGGTCGAGGAGACGGCCGAAATCATTGCCGTGCTGGACCGCCGTTTCCCCGGCATCCGCTCGCCGAAGCGAGAAGACATTTGCTACGCAACCTCCAACCGGCAGCAGGCCGTGAAGGAGATGCTGGGCCAGATCCAGCTCCTGCTCGTGATCGGCTCGCAGAACAGCTCGAACTCGAACCGGCTGGTCGACGTGGCCAGAGCCGGCGGCATCGAGGCGCATCTGATCGAAGATGCGAGCGCGATCGAAGAGCGCTGGCTGGACGCGGTCGAGACGGTCGGAGTTACATCCGGCGCCTCGGCGCCCGAGCGTCTGGTCGAGGGAGTCTGCGACTGGTTTCGCGAGCGCGGAGTCGAGCAGATTGAGCAGTGCCGGATAGTCGATGAGCACATGGAGTTCCGGCTGCCGGTCGAGCTTCGCCGGGAGCTGGACGCAGCCGGCGGAGCGTGAAGTAGAGGCGCCGGGGGTAGACCCCGGGTGTGAAGCCTTCCCCGGAAGCGATCCTCGCCTATGTCGAGCGCCAGACGACCCCGAGCAGTTCGCAGCTCGAGGACCTGGAGCGCGAGACCGTCCTCGCCTTCGACTCCGCGAGCATGCTCTCCGGCCCGGTAGTTGGGCGACTGCTCGAGTTTCTCGTCTACGCGCTCGAGGCGCGCTCGGTGCTCGAGATCGGCACCTTCTCGGGCTACTCGGCGCTGGCGATGGCCGGGGGGCTTCCATCGGAAGGGCACATCGTCACACTCGAGCTCGACGAAGCCCACGCCGGGCTCGCCCGCCGCGCGATCTTAGAAAGCCCGCACGCCGACAAGATCGAGGTCGTGATCGGCCCCGCGCTCGAGTCGCTCGAGCANNTCGACTACTACGAGGCGGTGCTACCGAAGCTCTCCGAGCACGGCATGATCGCCGCCGACAACACCCTCTGGAGCGGGCGCGTGGCCGACGAGACCAACAAAGAGGCCTCGACCGAGGTCATGCGCGCCTTCAACGACCGGGTCAGGAGCGACTCGCGCGTGCGCTGCGTGATCCTGAGCGTGCGGGACGGGGTCACGCTGATTCGCCGCGCCTAGAGCGCGACGCCGTGCGGAGACATGCTCACCGCTCGACGCGCTCGAGCTTCGGACTTGCGAGCGAGGCGTCGAAGTCGAGCTCGAGCGCCAGCGTCTCGGACTTGATCTGCTCGGCGTAGGCAGCGAGGTCGCGCTCCGATTCGGGCAGCGTCAGCGCAATGCGGTCGGTCAGCTCGAGGCCGATCTGCTTGCGCAGCGAGTTGACCTCGTGCACCAGGTCGAGCACGCGCGCCTCGAGCAGAAGCTCGTCGTCGAGCTCGGTCGAGACGGCGACCGTGACTCCGCCCTCCTCGGCCAGTGACCAACCGCCACGGGCGGTCTTCTCCACCAGAACCTCGCCGGGCTCGAGCTCGTGCCCGAGCACGCGGAAGCGTCCGCCCTCGAGCTGTTCGAACTCGCCTCGCTCGAGCGCCGCGCGAACCGCGGGCAGCTCCTTGCCGAGCTTCGGGCCGAGCGAGCGCAGCTCGGGCTTGACCTTCAGCTCGACCGCCTCGACCTCGGCGAAGACGACCTCCTTGGCGCGCAGCTCTTCTGCGATCTCGTCCGCGTGACCCTCGGCGCGAGGCGCCCCCTGGACGACGATACGGCGCACCGGCTGGCGTAGTTTGATTTCAGCCTGCGAGCGGGCCGAGCGAGCGAGCTCGACCACGCGGCGAAGTTCCGCGACCTCTTCCAACAGCTCCGAGTCGGGAGCCGGCGCCTCGGGCCAGCAGGTCAGGAAGACCGAGTCGGGCGTCTCGGGGCAGACATCGGCGACCAGGACTTTCCAAAGGTGGTCGGCGAGGAAGGGCATAACGGGCGAGATGATCCGGACTCCCTGCACGAGCGCAAACCAGAGCGTGCGGAAGGCCGCCTCGTCGAAGGAGTAGAAGCGCCGGCGCGAACGGCGGATGTACCAGTTCGAGAGATCGTCGACGAAGCTCTCGAAGGCGCGGATGACACCTACCGTTAGTGAGGTCTCGAGCGCGTCGGTCGCCTCCTTGACGAGCGCGTGGGTACGCTCGACCAGCCAGCGGTCGAGCGGCTTCAGCTCCACCCCCTGCGGCCCGGCGACAAGATCTTCGAAGCTTGGCTTGAAGCCTTCGATGTTGGCGTAGGTGACGAGGAAGGAGGCCGAGTTCCACAGCGTCAGGAGCTTGCGCTTGACTTCCTCGGCGGGGCCGAAGCCGAAGCGGATGTTCTGAGTCGGCGGCTGCGCGCAGTAGAGCCAGCGCATCACGTCGGCGCCCATCCGCTCGAACGCCTCGTCGGCGTCGATCGCGTTGCCGCGCGAGCCGTGCATCTCGTCGCCGTTCTCGTCCAGCAGCTTCTCGTAGGAGAGCACTTCGCGGTAGGGCGCGCGCCCGTCGAGCGCGACCGACATGAACAGCAGCGAGTAGAACCAGAGTCGGATCTGCTCGCGCATCTCGCAAACCCAGTCGGCCGGGAACCATTTCTCCCAGTAGGCGTGATCGGGCAGCTCGGCGGTCGAGAGCCCTTTCGAAGCGCCGGTCGCGTAGCCCTGCTCGATCGGCTCCGGGTTCTGCCAGCCGAGCGTCGAGAAGGGAACGATGCCTGCGTCGAGCCAGACGTCGCCGACCTCGCTGACGCGCTTGACGTCGTCCCTGCCGCAGGCCGGGCAGCGGATCGAGACGGCGTCGATCCAGGGGCGGTGGAGCTCCTCCAGCTGCTCGATTCCCTCGGTCGCCAGCTCGGTCAGTTCGGCTTTCGAGCCGACGACGGTCACATGCCCACACTCGCAGGGGAAGAAGGGCAAGGGTAAGCCGAAGTAGCGGCGCCGCGAGATGTTCCAGTCGCCCATGTTGCGCAGCCAGTCGTCCATGCGCTTGCTGAAGTAGTCGGGCGTCCACTTGACGGCTGCGTTGGCGTCGAGCAGCTGTTGGCGCAGGTCGTCCACGGCAATGAACCAGTCGTCGGTGATGCGAAAGACGAGCGGGGTCTCGCAGCGCCAGCAGTGCGGATAGCGGTGATGGATCTCGCCCGCTTGCAGGAGAACCCCGCGTTTATCGAGATCGGCGATTATCTCCTTCGCCGCCTCGTGGGCGCCCTTGCCCGCCAGCCAACCGTACTCGGGCAGGATCTTTCCGTCCTCGTCGATCGGCGCGAGCACCGCCAGGCCTTCGCGCTTACCGAGCTCGAAGTCCTCGCCGCCGCAGCCGGGCGCGATGTGAACGATTCCGGTGCCCTCCTCGAGTGAGACCTCATCCCAGGAAACGACCCGGTACTCGAGACCGCGCGACGCCGGGAGACCGGCAAAAGGGCCCCGGTAGCGCCAGCCGACGAGCTGCGCTCCCAGGCTCTCGTCTACGACCTCGCCCGAAACCGGGACGCGATCCAGTACAGCCTTTGCAAGCCAGATAGCCTCGTCGGCGGTCTGCACTTTGACGTACTCCGCATCCGGGTTGACCGCCGCAGCCACGTTCGCCGGCAGCGTCCAGGGGGTCGTAGTCCAGACCAAGAGCGCTTCGTCCGGCCGCTCGAGCAGCGGGAAGCGCACAAAGAGCGAAGGGTCGACCTTGTCGCGATAGGCGTCTCCGGTTGTCAGCTCGTGCGCCGAGATAGAGGTGCCGCAACGGGGGCACCACTCGGTCGCCCGGTGGCCGAGGTAGAGCCAGCCGCGCTCGTGCAACGTCTTCAGGAAGCGCCAGATGTATTCGATGTTGGTGTCGGAGAAGGTGAAGTAGTCGGCGCCGAAGTCGAGCCACTGGCCGAGGCGCTTCGACTGGCGCGTGATCTCGCTCGCCGACCAGACGACCTTGTCGCGGCAGTGGCGAGCGAACGCCTCCAGGCCGTACTCCTCGATCTCGCGCTTGGAGTTGAGCCCCAGCTCCTGCTCCACCCCGACCTCGATCCAGAGCCCNNTGGCAGTCGTAGCCGTTCTGATACCGCTGGTCGAAGCCCTGCAAGGCACGGAAGCGAACGAAGACGTCTTTGAGTGTGCGCCCCCACATGTGATGGACGCCCATCTTCTTGTTGGCCGTGATCGGCCCGTCGATGAAGCTCCAGTGCTTACCGCCACGGTTCTTTTCGCGCAGGCGCTCGAAAGTACGCTCGCTCTCCCAGCGCGCGAGCACCTCGAGCTCGAGCGCGCTATGGTCGGGCTTGGCCGGTAGGGGTGCGAAAATGTTGTCCATGCGGGCGAGCAATTCTAGGCCGGGATGTTTCATTCGTGCTCCGGCGTTGTAGAACTACGACGCCGGAAGCAAGAACAGAAAGGGTGAGCGCAGTGGCAGACGCCGTTACGGAGGCGACTTTCGAGCAGGAAGTCTTGAAGAGCGAGAAGCCGGTGATCGTGGATTTCTGGGCCGAGTGGTGTGGGCCCTGCCACGCGGTGGCGCCGGTTCTGGACAAAATCGTCGAGGCGCGCGGTGACGAGCTCAAGCTGGTGAAGGTGAACATCGACGAAGAGATGGAGCTGGCACGTCGCTTCAACATCTCCTCGATTCCCACGATCATGATCTTCCGTGGTGGTCAGCCCGACAAGGTCGCCGTAGGCGCACACCCGAAAGGCTCGCTCGAGAAGCTTCTCGGTCTGAGCGAATAGGTGAACTCTCCGCGCCGGCGCGGTCGGACGAAGCCGGGACGAGCTGAGATAGCCCGTCCCAGCTCCGTCGACGTCACGGCTACCACCAAGGAAGCTTGCTCCGCATCGATCTCACCTCCCTTCGGGTTGGCGCATTACCGAAGGGCCGCGACTGATCGGCGAGTGGTGGCCGTACTCGTGGAGGCGCGTAGTGCCGCGCGGTTGCCGCATACGTCTTTACCTGGGCGAATCTGTCGTCTCCGTCTCGAATCGACGGCTCCTACTCGGACGATACGAGCAGCCTTACCTCTTGGCAAGGTGAACTCGCATGACCTTTTCGGGTTGACCGTGCCATTTGGGAAAGGCAAGATTCGAAGACATGGATGACTCGTTGACCCCCCAGGAGTCGATCGGTAGGCGGCTACTACGGCTTCGCCGGGAGAAGGGGCTGTCGCAGCTCAAGCTCGCGGGCCCAGGCGTCTCGACTGCGCACATCTCCCGGATCGAGTCGGGCACCCGCCAGCCCTCGGTGAAAGCGATCCGCCTGCTCGCCCGCGGGCTCGAGGTGTCGCCGGAGTACCTCGAGACGGGAAGCGACATCCGCGCTTCCGACTCGCTCGAGTTGCGGCTGACCGAGGCCGAGGTTCAGGTCCGACTCGGAGACGATATCGACACGGCCTTTCGAACGCTTCTCGATGTTCACGCGACCGCCGGCCGGACGGGCGAGACTGTGCTGGGCTCACGCGCGCTCGTCGGTCTCGGGCTAGTCGCCGCGACCCGTGGTAATCCCGCCGAGGCCGCCCGGTTCCTCGAGCAGGCGATCGAGGCCGGTGGTCTCGATCCCGCCACGCACCCCGACGTCTTCGTCACGCTCGGGCGCATGTACTGGCTGCTCGACCGCTACGAACAGGCCGCCGAGTTTCTCGAGGACGCACTGACGCAGCTGGAGAGCAGGCCGCCGGACGAGATCGCCATCGCTCGCGCCACACTCATGACCTATCTCAGCTACGCCCTCTCCTCGCTGGGCGAGTTCGCACGTGCGCGAGAGCTCCTGCTCCTCGTGCACGAGGAGCAGGAGCAAAGCGCCGATCCCTACAGCCAGGCGCGGCTGCACTGGTCGCTGGCGCGGCTCGCCACCCTGGAGGGCAAGCTCCCGGCCGCCCTCAAGCACCTGCGCTATTCGATAGCGCTGCTGGAGTCGAGCGAGGACAACTTCCATCGCGCTCGCGCGCAGCAGCTGTGCGCCCACATCTTCAACCTCGACGATCAGCCCGAGCGGGCGCTGGAGCACATCGCGCTCGCCGAGGAGCTGTTCGGCGCCGGCATCGACGCGCTCGACCTCGGCGTGATCCGAGCGGAGCAGGCGAAGGCTCTTGCCGCACTCGGTCGTAGCGACGAGGCGCTCGCGCTCGCCCGCGAGTCGGTTGGCCTGCTCGAAGCGGATCCCGACTCTCTCGCCAGCGGCTGGCACGCTCTCGCGCGCGCCCAGGTCGCCTGCGGCGAGACGGTCGAAGCGCTCGCCAACTACGAGCGGGCAGTGGAGAGAATCGCCGCCAGCCCCGGCGAGTGGCGCGAGGCCGTGCAGGCCTGCCATGGTTGGGCGGCGGTTTTGACCGAGAGCGGCGATGGGGAGGGCGCAGCCCGAGTTCTCGCCCACGCGCTCGAGATCGAGTGGCGGGGAACGGCCCGCCGCGCGCAAGCCGACCGCGACGAGAGGCGCTGAACCCGGGCGCTAAGAACTGCGGCGCGCGCGCCAGAGCGCGAGGATCTCGACGACGCTGGGGAAGCCGATCTCCTCCGGCTCGGGGAGNNCAGAACGCGTGCTGTCCAGTTCAAGCTGAGTATCGACTGGGCGCCGGGGCCGTCGCCGTAGAGATCGGTGACCGCGCCGACGAACTCGCCCGGCTCGACCTCGAGGCCCGTCTCTTCCAGGAGCTCGCGCCGAAGACCGTCAAGCGGCCGCTCTCCCTCCTCGAGAAAGCCGCCGGGCGTGTCCCACTTGCCCTTCTGCGGCTCGACCGCCCGGCGCACGAGCATCAGGCGACCCTGCTCGTCCTCGCAGAGCGCGCCCACGGTCGGCGCCGAGTGGGCGTAGTACTGCGAGCCACAGACCGAACAGTGGGCCTGCGTGCGCTCGAGAGCGAGCTCCGCACGGCAGCGCGGACAGAAGTACCAGCCATGAAGCTCAGCCATACAAAGAGGATACGGCTCGGACTAGCCGGCCAGCGCAACCGGCGCGATTTTCCGGCGCATCATCGTCAGCGCGGTACCAATAGCGATCATCTCGCTCTTGCCCCAGAACTGGCCCCAGAAGAAGGCCGTCGAGCCAAATGCGATCGTCAGGAAGAGATAGGAGTCGACGGCGTTTCCGATCGTCCCCGACAGGGCTACGCCCGCGCTCAGATTCCGATTCCGGATCGGCGTGAAGACAACCGCCTCGACGGTCTCCGAGACGGTGAAGGCAACCACACTGGCGATCGCGATCTTCTCTAGAGCAGTCCAGCCGGCGAGGTCGCCGGCGGCCCACGAGATCAACCCGGCCGTATAGACGAGCGGCATCGTCCAGAAAAGGCCGCGGAGCTGCTGTATCCAGTCGCGCAGAACCAGCACCGCGCCGATGCAGAACACCCCCGCCGGAGCGGTGTACGGGGTGAGCGGAACGCCGACGACGTAGGCGCTCGCCAGCCAGTTGGCGAGGATCACGAGGCCGACGTAGCAGGCGGCAAGCGGAAGGAAGAGCTTCATCTGGTGCTGTTGGTTCGCGGTTCGCGGCGCCGCCGCCAGGCTCCTCTCGGCGATCGCCGCTTTCGCCCGGGCAGCCTAGCGGAGACACACGTCTCGGCTTAGGGCCTATACCGTTAGGGGGAGCGGCGCGCGAGCACGACGCCGCATCTCGCTCGCGCGCCCTTTGAAGCGAGAAGGCGCCGGGCCCCGGAGCGTGACTTTGCGTTGCACGCCCTACTTCCCCTCGGCCCAGCAGCCGTTCTCGCCGCCTTCTCGTTATGACGCGAGGCGAACGCGAAGGTTGGTCAGCGGCCGAGTCGGCGGCGGAACTAAACGGTTTCGAACCGCCTCTCGCGCTCTCGGGGTGCCGCTGGCGGTGCGGCCGAGCGCACCAGCGCGTTCTAACGGCCGCCGCGACCGACACGGCGGGCGCGGCTCACCCGACGCCGTCCCCACCGCGAGATAAACGCGACGACGTCGCGTTGGCTCATTCCTTTCCCCCTGCCGAAAGTCGTCATGCCCTCCAAAGGAGGGCGGACTTTCGGCGGTAACTACATGCCCATGGCGTGGTAACCAGAATCCACGTACAGGATCGTTCCGCTGACGTTGCGGGCGTCGGCCGAGAGCAAGTAGGCGCTGGCTGCCGCGACATCTTCGGCGTCGATGTGGCGCCGCAGCGGAGCACGCTCGGCGACGATCGCTTCCATGGTCGAGAATCCGGCGATCGAGCGCGCCGCGAGAGTGCGAACAGGCCCGGCGGAGACCGCGTTGACGCGTATGCCCTCGGCTCCTAGATCCCAGGCCAGATAGCGCATCGATGCGTCGAGAGTCGCCTTGGCAACGCCCATCACGTTGTAGTGCGGTACGGCCCGCTCGCCACCCAGATAGGTCATGGTCACGATCGAGCCGCCCGTCTCGGCCAGGTGGGGCTCGGCGGCGCGGGCGATCGCCACCAGCGAGTAGGCGCTGACGTCGATCGCCATCCAGAAGCGATCGCGCGGAGTGTCGATGAAACGGCCTTCCAGATCTTCGGCGGCGGCGAAGGCGACCGAATGCACGACGAAGTCGAGACCGCCGAGCGCCGCTGCGGCCTCGGCCACGGCGCGTGTGCAGTCCTCGTCCTGGCGCACGTCGCAGGGTGTGATGAGTGGGCTGGAGATCGACTCGGCCAGCTCGCGCACGTTCGCCTCGATGCGCTCGCCCTGGAAGGTGAACGCCATCGTGGCGCCTTCGTCGGCGAGCCGGCGCGCGACCGACCAGGCGATCGAGCGCTTGTTGGCGACACCGAGAACGAGCCCACGCTTGCCTTCGAATCTGCCTTTCATCGGCGCGAGTCTAGCGAGATGACGCCCGCGAGGGGTTGCGATACGCTCCGCACGGGGAGGACTCGAGAGCAACCTATGAGCACAGCGCAACGTGTGGCCGTGATCACCGGCGCCTCGAGCGGAATCGGCGCCGCGCTCGCGCACACGCTCGCCGAGCGGGGCTGGCACTGCGTCCTGCTGGCGCGGCGCGTCGATCGGCTCGAACAGGTCGCGGCCGAGTCGGGAGCCGAGATCGAAGCCTGCGACGTCTCGAGCCGAGACTACGTCGACCGGGTCGCGGCACGCGTGCTCGAGCGTCACCCCGCGATCGACCTGCTCGTCAACAACGCCGGCATCCCTTCGCACGGTTCTTTTCTCACCGCCTCGCCAGAACGAATCGAGCAGGTGATCCGCACCAACTACCTCGGCTCCGTCTGGTGCCTGCGCGCGTTCCTGCCCGGCCTGGAGCAGGCGCGTCCCTCTCACGTCGTCAACATCGCCTCGGTCGCCGGAACCACGGTCGTCCCCGATGCCGGCCCCTACTCGGCCTCAAAGCACGCCCAGCTCGCCTTCTCGCGGGCACTTCGCGCCGAGCTCAGGCCGCGCGGCATCTCGGTGCTGACGGTCAACCCCGGCCCAGTCGCAACCGAAGGGTTCCCGCAAACGAGGTTGACCCGCCGGCGCTCGATGCGCTGGACGGTGCTCACGCCCGAACGGATCGCGGTGAGGATCGTCAGGGCGATCGAGCGAGGACGGACAGAGGTCGTGATCCCGAGGTGGATGCGAATCGCCGGCATCTCGACGGGACTTTTCCCGGCGACCGTGACGCGCGTGGTTGCCAGGGGCGACCCGGGCCGGGATGACGAGATTCCCGAAGACGGCGGAGCGGAGCGGTGATCGAGCTCTTCTACTGGGAGGGTTGCCCCTCGCATCCCGAGGCCAAATCCCTCATCGAGCAGATACTCGCCGAGCTCGGTCGCGACGATGAAATCGTCATGACAGAGGTGACGAGCGACGAGGAGGCCGAGCGTCTTCGCTTTCCCGGATCGCCGACGATCTGCGTCGACGGCCGCGATGTCGACCCCGTGGGCGCGAACTCGCGTCCTGCTCTCACCTGCCGCATCTACCACCTTCCAGACGGGCGGGTCTCGCCCATCCCCTCACGCGACCAACTGGAGGCAGCGCTCAGATGAGCATCGAACTCGGCACTGAAGCCCCCTTCTTCGAGCTCCCCGGCGTCGACGGGTACGACCACTCGCTCGACGAGTACGGCGACGCGAAGCTGCTCGTTCTCGTTCAGTCGTGCAACCACTGCCCTTACGTGCAGGCCTGGGAAGACAGGCTGATGGCCATCGCGCGCGACCATGCACACGAGGGCGTACGGGTGGTCGCGTTGAACTCGAACGACGTCTCCAGCCACCCCGAGGACTCGTTCGAGCAGATGAAGGCGAGAGCCGAGAAACGTGGCTTTCCCTTCGACTACCTCTTCGACGAGGATCAGTCGCTGGCGCACGCGCTCGGCGCCGAGCACACGCCTGAGGTCTTCCTCTTCGACGAAGAGCGAAAGCTCCGCTACCACGGCGCCATCGACGATTCCCGCGACGAGACGACCGTGACCAAGAGCTATTTACGCGACGCGATCGACGCCCTGCTGGCGGGCGACGAGCCGCCACTGGCCCAAACCGACGCGGTCGGCTGCACCGTCAAGTGGAAGTAGTCACGGCGGACTGAACCGATCGAGCCGCGTGCTCGGTTAGACGCGGAGCTGGAGCACGTACCAACCGACCTCGACCTCGAAGGTCTCGCCCGGCGCAAGGCGCTTCACGCGCTCGCGTTCCTCGCCTTCGCAACCGGCTCCGTCGAGGAAATCCTCGACGTTTCGCAGCTCCGAAACGACCTCCTGGCGTAGAAGCGTGAGCCCGTTCATTTCGAAGAGACCGCGCATGTCCTGATCGGAGAGGGTTCTTGCATGCGAAGGGTCGCGCGCGCGCTCGAAGCGGTCGATCTCCATGGCCCGCGGCGGATCGAGCGGAGCGAGCTGATCGATCACGAGCAGGCGGCCGTTCGGTCTGGTGACGCGCATCAGCTCGGGGATGGCCTTCTCGGGACGCTCCAGGTGGTGCAGCGTGCGAATGGTGCCGACGATATCGAAGCTACCCGTCTCGAACGGGAGCGCGAAGATGTCGCCCGCGACGAAGCTCACGTTCGGGAGATCGGCGGCCAGCTTCCTCGCCGCGGCCAGCAACTCGGACACGATGTCGCAGCCCACCACCTCGCCCACCAGCGGAGCCAGCCCGAGCGCCAGCGCGCCCGCTCCGGTTCCCGCATCGAGGGCGCGCTCGTCGCCGCGAAGCGGCGCCAACAAGCGAGCCACGCGCTCGCTGATACGCGGCGCCTGCTCGCGTGCCCGCGCGGCGAAGTGCCCGGCGGCGGGCGCGAAACGAGTGCGGACGACCTCCTTCCTCTCCTCACTCTTCCCCATCTTCTTGGGCACGTCACGCTTCGAGCTCATCGCGACCCTTTCGGTACGAATGCGTCACACACATGCCCGATTCTCGCCGATACGATCGCCTCGGGGAGGAAGTCGGGGCTTCCATGCCAGACGCGAGGACATCGATGACTCGGAATCGCATCGGGCGCGCAGACCTAGTGGAATAGGCTCTCAGCTCGGCTCGAGCCGCCGGCGCGCGAGCTCTAGTGCCTCCTCGGGCGTCGAGATCGTCCCGGCAGCCCGCTCCTCGGCGATCAGCTCCAGCAGCTTGCCGACAAGGGGGCCGGGAGCGACACCCAACTGGTCGCCGCGCAGAAGCGGCTCTTCGGGCTCGGTCTCGCGCGCGAGGCGCACCGCGCTTGCATACTCGGCGGCGCCGAGAAAGGCAAGGGCGTCGAGCGCCCAGGGCTCGCTCGTGCGACGGAAGCGGTGGATCTGACGCGGTGAGTCGTCGGCCGGAGATTGCGCGCGCAGAAGCGCTCCGAGGTAGCGGTCGAGCTCGCCCGGAATCGGCAACCGGCGCAGGCGCTCGCCGAACACGGTCACCAGCCGCAACCACGGCGAATCGGCGAGCGAGCGTTCGACGCGGCTCACAAGCTCGAGCGAACCGTCGAGCGGAGCGAGCAGGCCGAGTTCCTCCAGCCGCTCGTAACCAGGCCAGCCGAGCCGCTCCAGCTCGGCCAGGATCCGCTCACCGGCGGGGCTAGCGACGAGCTCGGCCCGGGCGCGGACGAGCTTTTCGGTCGCCGCGTCGAGGTAGAGCTCTAGCTCCTCCTCCAGGCGCACGGCGCGCAGAAGTCGCAGCGGATCGTCCTCGAAGATCCTCTCGGAGACCGCCCGCAACCGGCGCTCGGCGAGATCGCGGCGGCCGCCCAGGGGATCGACGATCTCGCCGCCCGAGAGCGGCTCGGCGATCGCGTTGACCGTGAAGTCGCGCAGCGCCAGATCCTCGTCGAGGCTTCCGCGCAAGGGGGTGAAGTCAACGCACTCGCCGCTCGGAAATGTGACGCGCCAGGCGCCGTGGCGCTCCGAGAGTGCGAAGGGCGCGCCTCCGCTCCTGGCTGCGAAAGCGCGCGCCGCCTTTCGCGAATCGGCGCAGATGACGTCCAGGTCGACGAGCTCGCGGCCGAGCAACTCGTCTCGCAGCGCACCGCCGACGAGGTAGGCGTCCTCGCCGGCCAGCACCTCGCGGAGGAGTTCAAGCGTCGACGATGACACGGCGCGCACGGCGGCGATCGGAGCAGACGCCGCAGGTGATCTCGTAGTTGATCGTGTCGGCGATGCGCGCGTGCTCCTCGACGAGCACTCCGTCGCCGACGATGACGACCGGCGTGCCGACCAGGAGCTCGCGCTCTAGCGTGACGGCGAAGGAGTCCATCGAGATCGTCCCGACCACGGGCCGGCGCTCGCCCTCGACGATAACCTCGGTGCCGGTCATGTCGCGGCGAAAACCGTCGGCATAGCCGACGGGCACGAGCCCGATCCAGGTCGGCTTGCTCGCCACGAAGCGGCGCCCGTAGCCCGTGCTCTCCCCCGGCTGTAGCAGCTTCACCTGGGCCAGGCGGCTCTCCCAGCGCAGGACCGGCTCGAGCCCGTCGCCGGCGGGATCCCCGCCGAAGGGAGAGAGGCCGTAGATCGCAATACCGCAGCGGGCGGCGTCGAAGAGCGCCTCGGGAAGGCGCAGGACAGCGGCACTGTTGGCGATATGACGGGTCAGATCGGCGTGGGGCTGGGTGAGCTCGCGGAAGCGCTCGACCTGCGCGCGCGCGAAGTCCAGGTCGCAGTCGGCGGTGGCGAGATGGCTCATCAGGCCGACGACGTTCCGATTCGAGGCGGACAGAAGCTCTGAGAGACCGAAGCGTCCCATGCCGGTGTCGAGCTTGACGTGCACGCGGATGCCCTCGGGAATGTCGGCATCCGTAACGGCGATCTCCAATCCCGCCTCGCGGGCGCGCGCGACCTCGCCGGGAACAAGCGGCCCCATTACGAGGATGCGCGCGGTCGGGTACTCGGCGCGCATCTCGAACCCTTCGGCGAGCGTTACGACGCAGAGCGCGCGGGCGCCGGCTCCGAGCGCCGCGCCGGCCACGTCCACGGCCCCGTGTCCGTAGCCGTCGGCCTTGACGACCGCCCACAGGTCGGCCCCGTCGAGAGCGCCGATCAGGCGCTTGACGTTGCGGCGAACGGCGCCGAGATCGATCGTGAGCTCGGAGCGGTGCATCGCTCCATCGTAGAAGGACGGGTGCGTTCGCGCTCGGCTTCCTGTCGAGGTGGCTGTAATGATGCCCGCTGCCGCTCCGCTGATTCACTCCGATTGCAGGAAAGGAATCGGATGCCAGGCGAGGTTCTGATCGCTTACGCGACGAAATACGGCTCAACCGCCGAGGTGGCCGCGGCGATCGCGAAGACGTTCGAAGAGGAAGGCGTCGCGGTCGAGCTTCTCGATGTTCGTTCCGTACGGGATCTCGGCGATTACCGTGCCGTCGTGCTCGGGGTACCGCTGTACAACGCTCGCATGCTCAGAGTAGGACGACGTTTTCTCGCAAGGCACCTCCGGGCGCTGGCCGAGATGCCGGTGGAGGTGTTCGCCCTGGGGCCGCTCGGTGACGAGGAGAAGGACGTCATAGTCCCGCAGAAGCAACTGGATCGCTCTCTACGTCGGTGGCCCGAGATCCGACCGCTGTCGACGGCGCTCTTCGGCGGCGTCATCGACCAGAGCAAGCTCCGCTTCCCCGATAAACACGCTCCGCCGCTGAAACAGTTCTTCCCGACCACCGATGTCCGCGATTGGCAGGCAATCGAAAGCTGGGCGATCGGTGTTCTCGATCAGCTCAAGCCGAAGCTCTAGCACTCGCCGCGCCGGCACGGGCCGAGTGGACGCTGGCGAATGCGACCCCGCCGCCGGCGCTTTTCAATGATCTCTCGAGATCGCCGAAGGCAGCATCCGCGCCACATCGCCGGCGACCACGCCGAACTGCGGCTCGATCAGCTGCGCGGCCCGGCCGTGGGCGATCGCGGCGGCGGCGGCGGCGCGCTCAGGCGCTAGGCCCTTGGCCAGGAAGGAGGCGATGACGCCGGTAAGGACGTCGCCCGACCCCGCGGTCGCCAGAGCCGGAGTTCCTTCTTCGCAGACGAGGACTCCACCCGCCGGCGAGGCGACGATGGTATCCGCGCCCTTGAGCAGCGTCACCGCCGAGAAACGCTCGGCGCACTCGCGAGCAGTGGCCAGGCGATGGGCGTTGACCCAGGCCGACTCTTTACCGAGCAGGCGCGCCAGCTCGCCCGCGTGCGGAGTCAGCACGACCGGCGAGCGCCACTTGCCCGGCGTCAGCTCGAACAGGGCGTCGGCGTCCACGACCGCCGGCAGCGTCGTTCGCTTGAGAAGCTCGCGCACGAACTCTCGCGTACCCTGCGAGCGCCCGATTCCCGAGCCGAGCGCCAGCGCCTGCGCGCGCGGCTCGAGCTCGGCGACGAGCTTCAGCGCCTCTACCGTCAGGTGCCCGTTCTCGTCCTCGGGAGCCGGGCGCTTTACGGCCTCGAGCAGGCGCAGCTCAACCGGAGGAAGCAGCGAGCGCGGAACCACGACGGTGACGTAGCCGGCATCGGCGCGGAAAGCCGCCTCGCCGGCCAGGCAGACGGCGCCGGAGAGACCCGGCGAGCCGCCGACGACCAGCACCGAGCCGGCACTGAACTTGGTGTCCGAGCCCTTCCTGCGCGGAAGCTCCGACAGCAGCTCGAGCGTCGCCAGCTTGCACGCGGTCTCGCCGCCCGAGAGACCGATGTCGGCGATCTCGAGCTCGCCCCGGTGGAAGCGGCCCGGCGCGACGACATGCCCGACCTTGCGGGCGTAGAACGTGACGGTCAGAGCCGCCTCCACGGCCTGGCCTGCGATCTCGCCCGTCGAGGCGTCAACGCCGGAGGCGATGTCGACCGAGACGATCGGTACGCCAGCGGCGTTCATCTGCTCGATCAGGGCTGCGGCATCGGCGCGCGGCGCGCCGGAGAAGCCCGTGCCGAAGAGCGCGTCGACAATGACGTCAGGGCTGCCGAGCTCCCTCTCCCCTCCCTTCGCGTCGACGACCAGCACCTCCCGGCCCTGGGCGCGCAGCACGTCTACCACAACAAGTCCGTCGCCGCCGTTCGAGCCGCCGCCGCAGACGACGGTGAGCGCGCGCGCCTCGGGAAAGCGGCGCATGGCCGCCTCGGCCGTGGCCGTACCTGCTCTGAGCATCAGCTCGCGAATCGAGTCGGGGTAGCCCGGGTAGGCCTGCTCGACCGCGCGCATCTCGGCGGAGGTGAAGAGGGGCTCGAAGGCAGACCTGTCGCTCACTCGGATTCCTCCAAGCGTACGATCGCAACCGCGGCGGCCATCCCCTTGGAGTGGGTCATGGAAACGTCGATCTCGCCGGTTTTCATCCGCTCTGCCCACGCTCGAGTCTTCCCCGAGAGCGAAACGGTCGGACGCGGGCGTCCGGCGATCTCGATCTCCTTCCAGGTGAAGCGCACGCCGCAGCCGAGCGCCTTGCCGACGGCCTCCTTGCCCGCGAACCGAGCCGCGTAGCTCTGGGCGGGGTTGGCGCGCGAGTCGCAGTAGGAGCGCTCGGCCTCGGTGAAGCAGCGCTCGCGGAAGCGAGGGCGCTCGAGCGCAGAGCGAATCCGCCCGATCTCGATCAGGTCGAGGCCCAGCCTCAGCGCTGCGTCGCCAGCCATTCGGGGAGGTCCGCAATCGATGAGAGGAGCACGGTCGGGCGAACGCCGGAGCGATCGAACGTGTCGGGCCGGAACTTGCCCGTGCGCACGAGCACGGTGGGGATACCGTGCAGCTGCGCGCCGCGGATGTCCGACTCGATGTCGTCGCCGACCATCCAGGCCTGGCCGGGATCGGAGTCGAGCGCCTCGAGCGCAGCGGCGAAGAAGGCGGAGCTCGGCTTGCCGAGCGTGGTGGCGTGTGTCCCCGCGGCGTACTCGAGCCCGGCCACGAAAGCGCCCGAGTCGAGCAGCGGCCCGTGCTTGGTCTGCCACCAGCGGTTCTTGTGTAAGCAGTAGAGATCGGCGCCGGCCTCGAGCTCGGCAAAGGCGCGGGCCAGGTTCATGTAGGAGAAGACCCTCCCGGTTTCCTCGGTCTCGTCGGCGCCGCCCAGAAGCACGGCGTCGGCACCCTCTCCGACCAGCTTCATTCCCTCCAGATCCTCGACGATCGCCGACATGGTCAGCGCCAGCACGCGCCGGCCGGCCAGCGCTCGTGCGGCCGCCCGCGGCGTCGTCTGCAGCTCTTTCTCGCCGACGTCGAAGCCGATCGCGCGCAGAGCCTCGGCCAGTCGGGCCCGCGGGCAGGTGGTGTTGTTGGTCAGGAAGCGGAGACGGTGACCGGCCTCCCGCAGACGGCGGACGGCGCCGGTGGCTCCGGGAATCGGCTCGTTGGAGACGTGCAGTACGCCGTCGATATCGATCAGGATGGCGGCCACTGGAGCGAGTCTATTCGTCAGCGGGGTTAGTTGGGTAACGCTCGTGGGCCCGAGCGCGTGTCTCGAAGTGTACGAAGACGCTGCTTGCTCTCGATGGTGTCTTCGCCGGATTACGAAGTCGGTGCAACTGGGTACACCGAGACTGACCGCCAAGCGATGTTTTCGGGAGGAAGCGATGGCCATCCGCCAAAAGCCCCACGCCGCCGGGAAAGTCAAGGCCGGCGATGTCACGAAGCGAGTAGGTATCGAGCAGGTAGAGGCTCGCGGCGTGAACGTGAAGGAGCTTGTCGAGAAGCTGATCGACGCCGCCGGCGCCGAGTTCACGACCTATTACTACTACACGGTTCTCCGCATGTACCTCGCCGGGCACGAGGATTACAAGGAGATCTGCGAGGACGCACGACTCGAGGATCGCGCTCATTTCGAGCTCATCACCCCTCGCATCTACGAGTTGGGCGGCTCGATTCCCTATGACGTCCGCGTGCTCGCGGATCGCGCCGGTTGCCCGGATGCCTACTTGCCGGGAACGGACGACGGCAAGCACGCACCCGAGGGGAAGGATCCGACAGCGACGGCGATTCTCGAGGTGTTACTCGAGGCCGAGCGGTGCGCGGTTAGAACCTGGTCCGAGATCTGCGATATCACCTTCGGCAAGGACTACCGAACCTATGACATCGCGTCGCGGATCCTCCAGGAGGAGATCGAGCACGAAGCGTGGTTCATCGAGCTGCTATCGATGGAACGCGACGGCGCCGTCAACCCCTCAGGCCACTTCCGCCGTGGCACTCCCGGTGAGGGGCCGTACTCGAAAAACAGCGGCTTCTACAACCCGTAAGCCCTGGATCCAAAACAAACAGAGGAGTTCACGATCGAGTTCGAGCTGCCCGACGGCTCGACGCGCTCGCTGCGCTGCGGCGCCGAGGAGCACATCCTCGACGCCGCGCGCCGCGCCGGCCTCGATCTCCCTTCTTCGTGCGAGCAGGGCTGGGATATCGCCTGCGCCGTTCGAGTGCTTGCGGGCGAGGTCGATCACTCAGACGCCCGCCGCTACTTCCCCGAGGATGAACAGGCTGGCTTCGCGCTCATCTGCACCGGTAAGCCTCGCTCAGACCTTCGCTTGCGCCCTTACGAGCGTGACGCCATGCAGACACACCGGCTCAAGCACGGGCTACCGACCACGCGGGGACGCTGGGGAGGCATGAGGTGACGTCCCTCGCTGAGACTTCGATTCGTTTCCGAGCTCGTGGAGCCTGTTTCGGTCGGGATGTTGCGGACCCAGCGGAGCTGGCTCTCAGCCGCTCGACCGCGCCTTCGCGGCTCCCTGCTCGGTCTGACTGAAGAGCTCGCCGGTTTCGCTGATCAGGTCGGCTGCGACCAGCTCCCGGAGCCCGCTGCGAACACGAAAGAGCGGCATTCCGGTTTTGGCAACCACGTCCGCCACGGTCGAATCCGTCTGCACGGCCTCGAGCATCGCGCGGCCCGAGCCGCTGAGCGTCCCGTCGGGTCTAACGCATGGCATCTCCGCCTCCCTACAGCGACTTCTTGCAGAGGTACCAGTCGGTGCATTCGTAGCCCGCGCCGGCTCGCTCTTCTGCCAGCTCGGTCGTGTTCGGCGCCGGCACGATCACCTTGTCGCCGGGTCGCCAGTTCGCGGGAGTGGCGACTCCGTTCGCGTCGGCGGTCTGGAGCGCGTCGACGAGGCGCAGGATCTCGTCCATGTTGCGCCCGGTGGTGAGGGGGTAGTAGATCATCGCCCGCAGAATCCCCTTGGGGTCGATGAGAAAAACGCAGCGGCTGGTCTCGGTCTTGCTCTCGCCGGGCATGACCATTCCGTAGGCGATCGCAACCTTGCGGTCGAGGTCGGCGATCACCGGGAAGGGGATCTTCACTCCGGCCTTCTCCTCGATATTTCGAACCCAGGCGATGTGCGAATAGACGCTGTCGATCGAGAGCCCGAGCAGCTCAGCGCCTCGCTTCTGCAGCTCCGGGTAGATCTCGGCGAAGGCCATGAACTCGGTCGTACATACGGGCGTGAAGTCGGCCGGGTGGGAAAACAAGATCAGCCAGCTGCCTTCGAAGTCCGAGAGTTTGAGCGGACCGTGCGTAGTAACGGCCTCGAAGGCGGGCGCCGGTTCGTTCAGGCGCGGAAGCCCGGGCCGAGCTTCCACTTGCTCGATCGCCGTCATAAAAAACCTCCCGTGTTGTCGTTCACGGCCTCTCGAACCGCGCATGCGCGTCGCTTTCGCGTCGCCGTGTCGTTTGGACCGTTTCCGCTGCCTAGTCTGTCGAAACATCAGCGAATCTGAGCAGGAGCGACACCGCTCCGGTATCTGCCCGGCAGTGCCAAGGCCCCGGTCCCGGGCGCACCACACACCTAACCAGTCGACGGTCTGAGCCCGGCCAGAGCGGCCGGCGGAGGTCAGCGTTTGGACACTCGCGACCGGCCCGCCTCGGTTTCTGAGGGCGGTAACCAGGCGGGCAGCGTCAGCTCGAGAGCGCGCGAGAGACCGGCCACCAGCGGCTCGTAACCGGCGCGGAGCTCGCTCAACCGAGGCTCGACCTCTTCCTTCACTTTCAAATCGAGCCCGCTACGCGCGGCGAGCTCCCAGAGAACGACGAAATCCGCACCATCGAGGCGCGGCGGGTCGAAGCGGCCAGGTTTCGCGTGAAGCACATGCGAGAGGTCGGCGAGAGCATGATGACCGATCGCGAACGTAACCTCCGCCGCCTCGACCTGGACCTGATCCGGAGCCGCGGCAATCGCGAAAACACAGCTGTCGAGTACGCATGTGAGCGCGGCGAGCCAGTTCTGGCCGACGTGCTGCGAGCGGAAGAAGGCTAGCGCCGGATTGGAGAGATGAGTCTCCATCAGCTCCGCCGCCCAGCCCTCCCATTCGGCCAGATAGCGGTCGAGATCGGGCCAACCTCCGCGGCCGCCCGAACGCGCCAGGAGCGCTCCGGCCGTGGGCGGCGTTCCAGCGCGCGGCGCCAGCTGCGCGACCGTCACCTCGCGCCGCGAAGATGCCTGGTAGATCGCCGGCAGGTAGCCGATCGCGATGAAGAGCACGCCGAACCCGCAGGCCGCCTCGCCGAGAAAGAGCCCGCGGGCGAGCGCCGTCGAGGGTGAGAGTTGCATCGAAGCGCTCAGGAATCCTCCGGCGCTGAAGAAGAGGTCGTCGTCGAAGCCGCCAGTGCCTCCGTGCACCACGTGCGATCCGCCAGCCCACTGCAGAAGGGCAAAGCCGAAGATCAGAGCGAGCGCCCAGAGGCCGATGGCGAATAGCAAGAGCAGCGGCCCGTAGAAGCCGAGCATGGTGTCGCTGGATCGCGCCGGCAAACGACGCGCGACGAAGCGCCAGATCCGCCAGCCGGCGACGAGGATCAGGCGCGCGATGCGCGGTTCGTGCCTGACGCGGCGCGGGAGGATGAAGGAGACGAAGAACTCGGCCAGTGTGAGAACTATTACGGTCGCGCCTGCCAGAGCGGCGAGGGCGTGCACGCGCTCAGGCTCCGAGCGACCAGAAGCAGCGGGTCGTCATCCCGAACCGGAGCTCCTACTCGACGGTGACGGTCTTGGCCAGATTCCGCGGCTGATCGACGTTGAGGCCGCGGAGTCGGGCAATGCGGTAGGCGAGCAGCTGCAGCGGCAACACCGCCAGCACCGCCTGCAAGTACTCGTTCGTCTTGGGGACGTAGATGACGTCGTCCGCGTGGTGCTGAATGTCCTCGTTGCCGTCGGTCGCGATGGCGATCACCTGGGCGCCGCGGGCACGGGTCTCCTGAATGTTGGAGACGACCTTGTCGTAGACGTGCGAGTCGGTGGCGACGCAGACGACGGGGGTCTCCGAGTCGAGCAGCGCGATTGGGCCGTGCTTCATCTCGCCGGCCGAGTAGGCCTCGGTCGGGATGTACGAAATCTCTTTCAGCTTGAGCGCGCCCTCGAGGCAGATGGGCAGGCCGATGTTGCGCCCGAGGTAGAGGAAGAAGGGCTTGTCGAAGTGGCGCTCGGCGATGTCCTCGATCGGATGGACGCCGTCGTCGGCGTCTTGCAGGAACTGGGCGATCTTCTCGGGCAGCAGCTGCACCTCGGCGATCAGCGACTGGATCTCCTCTTCGGGCAACGTCTCGCGTACCTGCGCCAGCTTGAGCGCAATCAGGTAGAGCAGCGAGATCTGGGCGGTAAAGGTCTTGGAGGCGGCGACTCCCATCTCCAGGCCGGCGCGCGTGTAGAGAACGGAGTCGACCTCGCGCGTGATCTGAGCGCCCATCATGTTCGTGATTGCCATCGTGCGCGCACCCTGCCGGCGCGCCAGCACCATGGCCTCGATCGTGTCGCGCGTCTCGCCCGACTGCGAGATACCTATCACGAGCGTGTTCTTGTCGAGCACGGGGTTCCGGTAGCGCCATTCGCTGGCGATGTCGTGCTCGACCGGCACGCGCGCCCACTCCTCGATCACGTAACGGCCGGCGACGCCGGCGTGATAGGCGGTTCCGCAGGCGAGGATGACGATCCGGCGCAGGTTGCGAAGCTCGTCGTCGGAGAGTCCGAGCCCCTCGAGAGTGAGCTTGCCGTAGCGGATGCGCTCCGCGAGCGTCTCGCGCACCGCGGTCGCCTGCTCGTAGATCTCCTTGAGCATGAAGGTCTCGTAGCCGCCCTTCTCAGCCTCTTCCTCGTCCCAGTCGATCACGATCGTGTCGTGCTCGACCGGGGGATTCCCGTCGAGCGCGCTCGAGTAGGTGACGCCGCTCGGGGTGACAACGGCGATGTCGCCGTCGTCGGGGAACTGGACGTTGCGGGTCTCGGACAGGAAGGCGACCGTGTTCGAGGCGATGAAGCCCTCGCCCTCGCCGACCCCGATCACGAGCGGGCACTGGCGCCTGGTTCCGACGATCAGCTCGGGGTTGTCGCGATGGATGACCACGAACGCGAAATGACCCTCTAGTTGCCGGTAGGTGCGTCGCACAGCTTCGGCGAGATCGCCGTCGTAGTGGCTCTCGATCAGGTGCGCGACGGTCTCCGCGTCCGTCTCAGTCGTAAAAACGTGACCGTCCTCGATCAGGGAGGCGCTTAACTCGCGGTAGTTCTCGATGATGCCGTTGAGGACGACCGCGATCTCGCGCTCGTCGCAGCCGGTGAGCGGGTGAGCGTTCTCGACCACGACCTTGCCGTGCGTAGCCCAGCGGGTGTGTCCAAGCCCGTGTGTGGACTCGGAGCCGTTGCTACCGGCGGCCTCGATCAGGTGCTGGAGGTTCCCGACCGCTCGGATGTATTCGAGCCCGCCTTCCTCACGCAGCACGATCCCGGCCGAGTCGTAGCCGCGGTACTCGAGGCGTTGTAGTGCACGAAGGAGAAGCGGTTTACAGGCTCTGTTACCGACGTATCCGATGATCCCGCACACCTGGAGCTCCTTCCCCGCTTTTCGCGCTTCTTAAATCCCCAGAGTGAGTACCAGCGCTTCTCGAACTACGGATATTGCGGCCTGCACTTCAGAAAAGCACAGAGCCCGGCACTTTGGCCGCCCCGGTCAGGACGACTGGCCGAGCTCCTGTCTTACCAACGCCTCGATCCTACCACAGAGATCCTCGGCCTCAATAGCCGTCTCGGCCTCAGTCAGCAGGCGGACGAGAGGCTCCGTGCCGGACGAGCGAACGAGCACTCGGGCGTGTCCGTCGAGCTCCGCGTTGAGTCGCTCGACCTCCGCGACGACGCTACCTGGAAGCTCCTTGTCGACGGCGAGATTGCGCTTGACCTGCGCGTAGCGCGGCATCACGGCCGCCGCCTCGGCGAGCGTACGGCCTTGCAGAGCCGCGCAGAGCAGGAGCCCGGCGGCCAGCCCATCGCCGGTGACGTGATCCTTGAGATAGATGATGTGGCCCGATTGCTCGCCGCCCAAGAGTCCCTGCTCGCGCCAGAGCGCCTCGAGCACGTAGCGGTCGCCGACATCGGTGGTGAGCACGCGAACGCCCTGCTCGCGCATCAGGTTGTGAAAGCCGAGGTTGGTCATCTTCGTGACCGCCACCAGCTCGACGCCGAGATGGGCGACGAGGATGGCGAGGATCTGGTCCCCGTCGACCGAGTCGCCACTCGCGGTCACCGCCAGCATGCGATCGCCGTCGCCGTCGAAGGCGATACCGAGATCGCAGCCGTTCTCGACAACGGTGCGCGAGAGCAGAGAGAGGTCGGTCGCTCCGCAGCCGTCGTTGATGTTGAGACCGTCAGGATCATTGCCGATCGCCAGAACTTCGGCGCCCAGCCTCGAGAAAGCCGTGGGCGCGATGCCCGAATAGGCGCCGTTGGCGCAGTCGACCGCGATCTTGAGCCCGCTCAGATCGGAGCCAAAGCGTTCGAGGATGTGCTCCAGGTAGCTGTCTGTCGCCACCTCGACATGGTCGATCACGCCGCCGCCCGAGGTCTTGGTATCGAGGAGCGCCTCGATCTCGAGCTCGGCCGCATCGGGAAGCTTGCGCCCGTGATGGTCGAAGATCTTGAAGCCGTTGTATTCGGGCGGGTTGTGCGAGGCGGTGATGACGACGCCCAAGTCGAGCGCCAGCAAAGCCACCGCCGGCGTCGGCAGAACGCCGCCGAGCACGGCCACTCCGCCTGCCTCGACGACGCCGCGCGCAAACGCCTGCTCCAGCTCGGCACCGGAAGCCCGCGTGTCACGACCGACGAAAACCCGGCCGCTGCCCGACCAGATGGTCGCGGCCCTGGCNNTGCTGTCTCGGTTTGCGGTTCACCTGCCATCGAAACCGGATCCTCCTTTTGCATCCCGCCGCGAGAGTGCGGCTTTGAGCTAGCGCCTCCCCGCAGGGCAGGCGCATCATTTTAGGAGCTTTTCGGCGCCGCTATCAGCGCTTCGAGAACTGCGGCGCCTTGCGTGCCTTGTGCAAGCCGGCCTTCTTGCGCTCGACGATGCGAGCATCGCGGGTGAGGAAGCCGGCGCGCTTGAGCGGAACTCGTAGCTCCGGATCGGCCTCGATCAGCGCCCGCGCGATTCCGTGCCGTAGCGCTCCCGCCTGGCCGCTCGAACCGCCGCCGTGAACGCGCACACGCAAATCGTAACGCCCCTCGGCGCCCGCCAGCGCGAGCGGCGACAGAACCGTCTGACGATGGGTGGGACGAGGGAAGTAGTTCTCGATCGTGCGGCCGTTGATCCAGGTCTTGCCGTCGCCGGGACGGAGGATCACGCGCGCCACCGAGGTCTTGCGCTTGCCGGTGCCACGGTATTGAAGCGGTTGCTCTGCCACGAGTTGGATCCTAGCCCCTGAGTTTGAGTTGTTTCGGCTTCTGCGCGCCGTGCGGATGCTCGGCGCTTGCATAGATCTTGAGCTTGCGTATCTGAGCCCTGCCCAAACGGTTGCGCGGGAGCATTCCCTTGACCGCCTTACGCAACACCTCGGTCGGCCGGCGCTCCAGCTGCTCACGTAGAGTCCGCGTGCGCAGACCGCCCGGGTAGCCGGAATGCCGGTAGTAGAACTTGTCGTCGAGCTTCTTGCCGGTAACGGCTACCTTGCCCGCATTGACCACGACGACGAAGTCACCCGTGTCGACGTGCGGGGTGAATGTCGGCTTGTTCTTGCCGCGTAGCGCGTCGGCGATGCGCACGGCAAGCCGGCCGAGAGTCTGACCCTCGGCGTCGACGACGTACCAGTCGCGCTCGATTTCGCTGGGCTTTGCGTTGAAAGTCTTCATCTCATGAAAAAGCGGCGGACCAGACCGTCCGCCGGGCGCGGATTGTAGCAGTCTGGCGGAGAGTGGAACGGTCGTCTGGCTTTTAGAACTCGTCTCAGAACGAAGCGCTCCAACGTCCGGCCGCGCTCGGCGACGCAGCGTTGTTGCTCAGCGCAGCTCGATCGCTCGGGTGGGGCATCCCCAGATATGGCGATCGCAACGGGTGTGGCGTGGAGAGCGCTTGTTCGCTGCGAGTACGCATAGAGAGCGCACATGCTGGCCATTAGGCGGCGCTCCGGCCGATTTCCATAAGGATGGCCGGAGTAACCCGCTCACTTACTACGCTGCTTGCGATCGCTTCGGTGACCGTTCTCGCAGGCGACGCGCACGCGTCAACTTCGGCGCGGGCGCCGACCGGCACAGCACGCGTCCTCGTCGGTTTCGAAGCGCACGCGACGGCTGCCGTCCAAGACGCAGTTCTGGCTCGTGTAGGCGGCTATCGCCTGCGGACCATCCCCCATCTCGGCATCGTTGTGGCGGCCGTTCCAGCGCGCTCGAAGGAAAAGGCCGTTCGCAGGCTCGAGGCATCGCCGCTTGTCAACTTTGCGGAGCCAGACGGTCTCGTTCGCGGTGACGGAGTCAGCATTGACGATCCCCTTCTTAACTCGGGCTACTGGCAGCTCACGAACCCCGGCTTCCCCGACGCCTGGTCGCTCGGCACCGGTAGCGAGAGCACGATCGTCGCCGTCCTCGACACCGGCGTAGATCGCAGCCACGAGGATCTCGGCGCGTTCGCGCCCGGCTACGACTTCGTCAACGGCGACAACCGTCCGGCGGACGACAACGGTCACGGCACCGCCGTCGCCGGGATCATCGCCGCCCAGGGCGGTAACGGTAAGGGCACAGCCGGCGTTTGCTGGAGGTGCGCGATCATGCCGGTCAAGGTGCTCGATGCAAACGCCTCGGGCTCCTGGGGCGACGTTGCCTCCGGTGTGATCTGGGCAACCAACCACGGCGCCAAGGTGATCAACATGTCTTTCGGCCTGCCCAGCGGCTCGCGCTCGGTCGCCGCTGCGGTGAGCTACGCCGAAAGCCACAGCGTGGTTGTCGTAGCCTCCTCCGGCAACGAGAACTCCTCGGCGCCCGACTACCCCGCCGCCTACCCGGGCGTAATCTCGGTCGGCGCGGTGGACGAGACGGGCACCCGCTATTCGACTTCGAACGGCAACCTGTACGCGGGCAAATGGGGCTCGAACTACGGCTCGTGGGTCAGCGTCGATGCGCCAGGCTGCGTCAACACGACCTGGCCGTCGAGCTCGGCGCACCCGAGCGGCGCCTACACCTATTTCTGCGGTACCTCGGCCGCCGCTCCCTTCGTCGCAGGCCTCGCCGGACTGGCTCGCTCCTACGTTCCAATGGCCTCCGCCGGCGAAGTCGTAAACGCGATCGAGTCGTCGGCCCACCAGACCGCCGACCGCAACTCCGCACACGGACTGATCGACGCCCCGGCGACGCTGACAGCGCTCGCCTCACTACCGCCGGGGACGATCGTCTCCTTCGCGCCAAACGTGATCTCGGGGAAAGCGCCGCTGGCGGTTCATTTTACGAACACGTCTACGAAGACCGGCTCGTACTCGTGGTCGTTCGGCGACGGCACGACCTCGACCGGCGTCTCTTCGGCGCACCGCTACCGGAAGCCCGGCACTTACACCGCGGTGCTGACGGCCGCAGGCAGCAAGACGAGCGCCTCGGTGCGGATCAGAGTGAATCCTTCTCGCGCTTGAAATCGGCGACTTGTCCGCGTCTAGGTGAGATAGACGATCAGCTCGAGCAGGTTGCCGTCGGGGTCNNCAGAGATCGCTCGCGCCCGGCCCTGCGGGCTGCGCCGCTAGCGGTTGCGCGAGCGTCGAGTCGGGGCTGTAGACGTTCAGCTGCTGCTCGCCGAAGCGATAGGCGTAGCGCCCACGCTTGAGCTCGAGGACCTCGGCGCCGAGCACCTCGGCGTAGAAGCGATTCGAGCGCTCGAGGTCGGAGACGGCGACAACCACGTGGTCTAGGCTGGGCTGCTTCAAGATGAGAAGTTAGCGAGCGCCTAGGCGACTTGCCTCGTCTAGCACGCGTGGCGAAGCAGAGCGATCGGTCAGAGCTGACCGCGCCAGGGCACGAGCAGGCGGTCGATCAGCTTGATCGTGGCATCGAGAATAAGGCCGCAAGCCCCGATCACCATGATGCCGAGAATCACGACATCGGTCTGGAGAAAACGCTGCGCGTTCAATACCATGGCGCCGATCCCTGGCATACCGTTGAAGATCTCAGCCGCGACCATCGTCGTGAACGCGAATCCGACCGCGACTCGGATACCGGTCATCACCTCCGGCAGCACCGACGGGAAGAGGCCGTGGCGCACGACCTGCAAGCGCGAGGCACCAAGTGTCAGCAGCGCCAGCAAGCGATCCTGCTGAACGTTGCGCACGGCGTCGGCAGTAGCAAGCGTTACCGGCGGTAACGCGGCCAGGAAGAGAAGGATGACCTTTGGCTCTTCGCCGATCCCGAACCAGATGATGAGGAGCATCAAGTAGGCGAGCGGAGGAAGGCTTCGAATAACGGTGATGAACGGCTCGAGGACGACCCGCGCCCAGCGGTTCGCGCCGAGCAGAAGCCCGAACGGAACACCGACCATGATGGCGATTCCCGAACCGAGGAGGATGCGCCTCATGCTCGCCCAGACGAGCTGCCAGAGGTAAAAACCGCTGTAGCCGCGGGTCCCGTCGTGAGTCGTCACCGTCAGAATGAACTTTTGCCAGACCGCTGAGGGCGTCGGCACGAAGAAGCGCGGCCAGATCTCCAGGCGCGCGACCAGCCACCAGGCTCCGAACGCCGCAAAGATCAGGCCCACTCGCACCAGCGCCACGCCCCAGCGCTGCCAGAAGCTCCGCCGCGGAACCTCCGCGTCGATCTTCTCCGCGAGGATGGCTCGAGTCGATGCCTGGCTCGCACTTTCTATCACGGCTTGGTCTGCCGACCAGGCCGTATGTTCTCCGTCGCTTGAGGCCATCCCGTCCTTTCTCGATGCAGTAGCCAACGGAACCGCTCAGTGGGTGAATCCGCTCGGTGCATGATGGCGGACGCTCGCGAGGCCGTCAAGTTTACTTATAGGTGCTATTGCGGTTTTTTATGTAGCATTCGGCTCGCACCCAAATCCGGTCTGTGTCAACCAGCCAATGAAGAAGGAGTTATCCATGTCGTTCACGCGTCCTAAAGCGCGACGCCTTCGACTGTTGAAGCCAGGCCTTTTGGCTTTCGCTTTCGTCGTAGCCCTCGTCGCCCTTCCCCTAGCAGCGTACGGCTCGAGCTCGGCTAAATCGAGCTCCGCTCCGTCCCAGCTGCGTATCGGCTATCAGCTCATTCCGAACGGCGACTTGATCGTCAAAGACAAGCGCTGGCTCGAGAAGGCTCTTCCGAACACGAAAATCAAATGGGCGCAGTTCGCCTCCGGCGCCGACGTCAACACCGCGGTGGCCGCGGGCGGCGTCGATGTCGGGCTCGTCGGAAGTAGCCCGGTCGCGAAGGGCATATCGATCGGCCTAAAGTATCGGGTGCCGTGGATCTTCGACGTCATCGGCGCCGCTGAATCGCTCGTGGTCAGGAACGGAACGGGAGTCACGAGCATCTCTGGCCTGGTGGGGAAGAGGGTCGCCACGCCGTTCGGCTCAACCTCCCACTACAGCCTGCTCGCGGCGCTGCAGGGAGCCGGCGTGGACCCAACCAAGGTGAAGATCGTCGATCTCGAGCCGCAAGACATCCTCGCGGCCTGGAAGCGCGGCGACATCGACGCCGCCTACGTCTGGAACCCGACGCTAGCCGCGATCAAGAAGAACGGGAAGGTGCTGATCACGAGCGCCGATCTCGCCAAGCGGGGCAAGCTCACAGCCGACCTGGCGATCGTCGCGACAGCGTTCGCGAAGAAGTACCCGAGCGCAGTTCAGACCTGGGTCGAGCAGGAGTCACGCGCGGTTCAGTACTTCCGGACCAACCCGAAAAGCGCCGCCGCCTCAATCGCCCGGCAACTCAACATCACGCCGGCCGACGCTCTCTCGCAGGCCAAGCAGCTGATCTTCCTGAACGCCCGCGAGCAGGCCGGCCCGAAGTACCTCGGGAAGCCCGGCGCCCCAGGTGCTCTGGCCTCGAACCTCGCCAGCGCGGCCGCATTCCTGAAGCAGCAGGGTCAGATTGATAAGGTACCGGCACTCTCGGTCTTCCGGGCGGCGCTGGCCAACCAGTTCGTCGCTAAGGCCGCCAAGAAGTGATCGGTGTGGGCGAGCGCCCTAAAAGGATGAAGCAGCCGCAAGAGAGCGATCCAGCGGTCGCAGTCCAGGGCTCTAGCCCCGAGCGCATCGAGTTGCGTGGAGTCACGCATCTGTTCGGAAACAAGAAGAGATCGGCGCCGGCACTGGTCGGCGTCGATCTCACCATCGAGCCCGGCGAATTTGTATGTCTCGTCGGGCCTTCGGGCTGCGGGAAGACCACGCTTCTCAAGCTGATCGCCGGCTACTTCGAGCCAACGCTCGGCGAAGTGCTCGTGAACGACGTTCGAGTCAAGAATCCCGGCGCCGATCGCGGCATGGTGTTTCAGCAGCCGACCCTCTTCCCGTGGCTGACCGTTCGCGGAAACGTCGAGATCGGCCCACGGATGGGCGGCCTCGCGCGCAGTAAATTGAAGGCGCTGTCGAATCGTTACCTCGAGCTAGTGGGGCTCGCCGATGTTGCCGACCAGCGTCCCTACGAGCTTTCGGGCGGCATGCAGCAGCGCTGTGCTATCGCCCGAGCGCTGGCCAACGATCCGGCCATCGTGCTCATGGACGAGCCGTTCGGAGCGCTCGACGCCCTCACGCGCGAGCGCCTGCAGCAGGAGCTGAAGGAGATCTGGCGCGCCACGGGCAAGTCGATCGTCTTCGTGACGCACAGCGTCGAGGAGGCTGTCTTCCTCGGCTCGAGGGTCGTGGTCATGAGCCCGAGCCCGGGAAGGATCGTCTGCGACGAGCCGGTGCGACTACCGAGCATGAACGGGTCGGGACAAGACGCGCGCCTGCTGCCGGAATTCACCGCGCTGCGCGCCCGTATCAGCCTGATGATCGGCCGCGAGAAAACAAGTTCTCCGTCTTCGAACTCGGCGCCCGACGCGCCGCGCAAACAAGGAGCTGATCAAACGTGACTCGTATGACTACTAGCGAAGCAGTGGTCGAGACCCTGAGGGCGGAGAGCATCACCGAGATCTTCGGAATCGTCGGCTCCGCATATATGGACCTACTGGATCTACTCCCTGCGGCCGGGATTCGCTTCGTTGCCGTGCGGCATGAGCAGTCGGCGGCGCATATGGCCGACGGATATTCGCGGGTCACCGGCAAGCCCAGCCTCTGCATCGGCCAGAACGGCCCCGGGATCACCAACATGGTCACGAGCATCGCCGCGGCGTACCACGCTCATTCTCCGGTCGTGATCGTGACGCCGTCCGCGATGAGCGCCGGCCGCGGCCTCGACGGCTTCCAGGAGGTCGATCAGCTGCCGATCTTCAGCACGATCACCAAGTTCCAGCTGCAGGTGAGCAGGCCCGAGCGGATGGCCGAGGCCTTCCGCACCGCCTTTCGCGTCGCGCTCGCCGAACGCGGCCCTGTGCAAATCGACATTCCCCGCGACTTCTTCTATGCGGAGGGTGACTTCACCATCCTCGAGCCCGAGCGCTACCGCGTCTCCGATCGTGGGCCGGGAAACCGCGCCGCGATCGACAAGGCCGCCGAAATACTCGCAGCCGCCAAGAGCCCGGCGATCATCGCCGGCTTGGGAGTAACCGAGACGGCCGGCGCCGACGAGGTTCGCCGGCTCGCTCGCCAGCTTGGAGCCCCGGTCGCAAGCTCGTATCAGCACGCCGACGCCTACCCCCAGAACGACGAGCTCGCGGTCGGCCCGATCGGCTATCAGGGCTCGAAGGCGGCGATGGGGCTGCTCTCGAAGGCGGACGTGATCCTCGCGGTCGGCACCAGGCTGAGCGGCTTCGGCACCCTGCCGCAGTACGGCTTCGACTACTTCCCGAAGGCGGCAAAGATCATTCAGATCGAGATCGATCCGAGGCAGATCGGTCGAGTGCGGCCGATCGACGTCGGCATCATCGGCGACGCCAGAGCGGCCGCGGGGGCCATCGCCGACCGCCTCGCAGCGATCCAGGGGGAACGTAAGCCTGATCCCGCGCGACTCGCGTCGATCCGGGAGGCGAAAGAGGCCTGGGCGAAGGAGCTGGAGTCGATCTCCGCCTCGGACGCCAGCCCGATCAGCCCTCGCCGGGCGCTCGCGGAGCTGGCTCGCGCACTGCCAGAGGACGCGATCGTGACCAGCGACATCGGCAACATCTGCTCGGTCGCGAACGCCTATCTGAAGCCGACGAGACCGCGCTCGTTCCTGCCAGCGCTCGGCTTCGGGAACTGCGGCTTTGCCTACCCGGCTGCACTCGGGGCCAAGGTCGCGGCGCCAGACCGGCCGGTGCTCGCGATCATCGGCGACGGCGCCTGGGGTATGAGCCTGCACGAGGTGATGACCGCGGTCGAAGAGAAGCTGCCGGTGGTCGCCTGCGTCTTCAACAACCAGGAGTGGGGCGCCGAGAAGAAGAACCAGATCGACTTCTACGACGACCGCTACGTGGGCGTTGACATCGGCCACAGCGTCGGCGGCTTCGAATTCGCCGAGATCGCCCAGGCGATGGGCGCTATCGGCGTACGCGTATCCGATCCGGCGAACCTCCAGGACACCTATGCCGACGCGCTCGCGGCCGGCGCTCCGGTCGTCGTCGAGATCATGGTCGATCCGAAGGAGCTGGCCGAGCCGTTCCGGCGTGACGCTCTGCAGTTCCCGAAGCGCCACCTGAAGCGCTACGCGCATCTGGACGAGGGCAAGTTCGGAAAGGCGGCGAGCTGATGGCAACCGCGGCGGACAAGAGAGACGCCGCTGCCCGCGAGCAGGCGGCCCAATACCTCGGCATGCACTTCGCTTCGGCCTCGGCCTGGCGCGACCCCGAGCGGCCGGTGTTCGTGCGCGGCGAGGGCTGCTACCTCTGGGACGACAAGGGCGACCGCTACCTCGACGGACTGTCGGGGCTCTTCTGCGTCAACATCGGCCACGGTCGCGCCGACCTCGCAGCGGCCGCGTCGGCGCAGGCCGAAAGGCTCGCCTTCGCCACCAACTGGTCGGCAGCCCACCCGCCTTCGAGCGAAGCGGCCGCTCTGATCGCAAGCCTGGCGCCGGGCGACCTCGACGTCGTCTTCTTCGTCAGCTCCGGCTCGGAGGCGAACGAGTCGGCGATCAAGTTCGCGCGCCAGTACCACCAGAGCCAGGGGGAGCCGAAGCGCATCAAGGTCATCTCG
Organism: Actinomycetota bacterium; assembly: GCA_003162235.1. Lineage (GTDB taxonomy): Bacteria > Actinomycetota > Thermoleophilia > Gaiellales > Gaiellaceae > Fen-549. The sequence goes on from PMMN01000051.1 coordinate 71,694, forward strand.
CGCGAGATGGCCTACCACGGCACGACGCTCGGCGCGCTTTCGGCAACCGGCATCCCCAGGTTCCGCGACCCCTTTCTGCCGCTTTTGTCCTGGTTCCGGCACGTGCCCAACACCTACGGCTGGGAGCAGGCGGGCGACGTATCGGCTGCCGAGCTGCCCTGCCTGNNGGCGGCGTGCTGGTGCCGCCCGAGGACTACTGGCGCGAGCTCCGCCGCATCTGCGATCGCTACGGAGTGCTGCTCGCAAGCGACGACATCATCTGCGGGTTCGGGCGCCTGGGCCACTGGTTCGGCTTCGAGCGCGTCGGCGCAGAGCCCGACATCGTTACCTTCGCCAAAGGCGTGACCTCGGCCTACGTACCGCTCGGAGGCATGATCGTGCGCCGGCCGCTCGTCGACGGTCTGCTCGACTCACCCGTCGCCACCTTCACGCACGGCGCCACCTTTGGCGGCCATCCCGTCGCCACGGCGGTCGCGGTCGCCAACATCACCGCACTCCGCGAGGAGCGAATCCCCGAGCACGTGCTCGAGCTCGAGCCTTACTTCCGCGCCGGACTGGACGAGCTGGCGCTCAAGCACCGATCGGTCAAGGAGGTGCGCGGCGCGGGCTTCCTCTACGGGCTCGAGCTGGCGCCCGATCGCGACACGTCGCGGGAGTTCACTCCCTCGGAGAAGGTCGAGGTGTGCGGACGAGTCCTCCCCGACGCCATGGCCCGCGCCGGCCTGTTCACGCGCGCCGACGACCGCGGCCCGGCCATGCTGATGCTGGCGCCGCCGCTCGTTGCCGACCGCACCGTGCTAGACGACTTGTTCACGATGGTCGACTCGGCGCTGTCCGAGCTGGACGAGTGGGTAGCGAAGAACGTCAAGGCGTAGAGACAGGCCTCTAACCCTTAGCGCCGGAGCTAAGTGGCCTCGGCGCAGACGCCCTCGCTCACTCCCATTCGATCGTGGCCGGCGGCTTGGAGCTGAGGTCGTAAACGACCCGGTTGACGCCCCGGATCTCGGCGATGATGCGGCTCGAGATTCTCTCCAGCAACTCGTACGGGAGGCGCGCCCAGTCGGCGGTCATGGCGTCGTCCGAGGTGACCGCACGCAGCACGATCGGATAGGCGTAGGTGCGCTCGTCGCCCTGCACCCCGACCGAGCGGATGGCGGGGAGGACGGCGAAGGACTGCCAGAGCTTGCGGTACCAGCCGGCCTCGCGGATCTCCTCTTGAAGGATGGCGTCGGCCTCGCGCAGGATCTCGAGGCGCTCGCGCGTGACCTCGCCGATGATGCGGATGGCGAGCCCCGGCCCGGGGAAGGGCTGGCGCCAGACCAGTCGCTCCGGCATCCCGAGCTCCTCGCCCACGCGCCGTACCTCGTCCTTGAAGAGCAGCCTCAGCGGCTCGACCAGCTCCATCGCCATCTCCTCGGGCAGGCCGCCGACGTTGTGGTGGGACTTGATCTTGGCCGCCACACCCGCGGTGCCACCCGACTCGATCACGTCCGAGTAAAGCGTGCCCTGAACGAGGAGGCGCACGTCGCCCAGCCTGGCCGCCTCGTCTTCGAAGACGCGGATGAACTCCTCGCCGATGCGGTGTCGCTTCTCCTCGGGCTCCTCGATTCCCTCGAGCCTGGCCAGAAAGCGATCCTGCGCCTGTACGAGCACGAGCGGAACGTGGAAGTGGTCGCGGAAGGCCTCGACGACCTGCTCGGCCTCGCCCTTGCGCATGAAACCGTGGTCGACCAGCACGCAAGTGAGCTGCGCACCGATGGCCTTGTAGACGAGCAGAGCCGCGACCGCGGAGTCGACGCCGCCCGAGAGTCCGCAGATGACCTTTTCTGCGCCTACCTGGGCGCGGATGCGGGCGACCTGCTCGTCGATCACCGCAGCCGGCGTCCAGGAGGGCTCGATCCCGACCACCTGATGCAGAAAGCGCTCGAGCATCTTCTGGCCGTTGGTTGTGTGCACGACCTCGGGGTGGAATTGGACGGCGTAGAGACCGCGCTCCGGGTCCTCGAAGGCAGCGAGCGGCGTCGTCTCGGAGCTGGCGACCACGCGAGCGCCGGGCGGTACCGCGGTGACCGAGTCGCGGTGGCTCATCCAGACGGTCTGCTCGCCGGCCAGCTCNNACCTTGCCGCCGAGGTCCTGCGCCATCAGGTGCATGCCGTAGCAGATGCCGAGCACGGGCACGCCGAGCTCGAACAGCTTCGTGTCGATGCGAGGCGCGTTCTCGACGTAGACCGAGGCCGGGCCGCCGGAGAGGATCAGCGCGCGCGGATTTAGCGCCGCCACCTCCTCCGCCGAGAGTCGGTGCGAGACGAGCTCCGAGTAGACGCGAGCCTCGCGCACGCGCCGGGCGATCAGCTGGGAGTACTGCCCACCGAGATCGAGGACGAGGACGGGCCGCTCTTCGCCCGCCATCAAGAACCCGAGGTCGGGTAGTTGGGAGCTTCCTTGGTGATGGAGATCCCGTGCGGATGACTCTCGCGCAGGCCGGCCACGGTGATGCGGATGAACTTGGTGTTCCTTTGCATCTCCTCAATCGTGCGCGCGCCGCAGTAGCCCATCGCCGCGCGGACGCCGCCGACGAGTTGGTAGACGAGATTAGCGAGCGGGCCCTTGTAAGCGACGCGCCCTTCGATCCCCTCCGGCACCAGCTTGGAGATCTCCTCGACATCGCCCTGGAAATAGCGGTCCTTGGAGAAGGAGCGCGCCTTCATCGCTCCGAGCGAGCCCATGCCGCGATACTCCTTGAAGCGCTCGCCCTGGTAGATGACGACCTCGCCGGGGCTCTCGTCCACTCCGGCCAGGAGCGAGCCGAGCATGGCGCAGTCGGCGCCGGCCGCGATCGCCTTGGCCAGATCGCCGGAGTACTGGACACCGCCGTCGGCGATCACCGGTACGCCGTGCTTCTCGGCCGCCCTGGAGCAGTCGTAGATCGCGGTCACCTGAGGCACGCCGGTGCCGGCGACGATGCGAGTCGTGCAGATCGAACCAGGGCCAATACCTGCCTTGATCGCATCCGCGCCGGCGGCGATCAGCGCCTCGGTCGCCTCNNGCCTTGGAGTGACCGTGGGCGGTGTCGACGACGAGCAGATCGACCTCTTCCTCGAGCAGCGCCTCGGCCCGTGCGAGCGCGTCGGGCCCGACTCCGATCGCCGCGCCGACCATCAGGCGCCCCCGCTCATCCTTGGTGGCGAGCGGGTACTGAATCTTCTTCTGGATGTCCTTGACGGTGATCAAACCCTGAAGCTTCCCCTCGCCGTCAACGACCGGGAGCTTCTCGATCTTGTGCTTGGAGAGGATCTCTTTGGCCTCCTCGAGACCCGTCCCGATCGGGACGGTGACAAGCGGCGCATGCGTCATCAGAGCCGAGACGGTCTGGTCGGTGTTCTGCTCGAAGCGCAGGTCGCGGTTGGNNGGTTGGTGAGGATGCCGACCAGCGTTCCGTCCTCGCTCGTGATCGGCACGCCGGAAATGTGGTAGCGGGCCATCAAGTCGAGGGCGTCGGCGACGAGGGCGTCCGGTCCCAGCGTCACGGGCTCGACGATCATCCCCGACTCCGAGCGCTTGACTTTGTCGACCTCGGCGACCTGGTCGGCGATCGAGAGGTTGCGGTGGATAATGCCGATGCCGCCCTCGCGCGCCAGCGCGATCGCGAGCCTGGCCTCGGTGACCGTGTCCATCGCGGCCGAGACGATCGGGATGTTGATTGTCATCGTGCGCGTCAGCCGCGTGACCGTCGACACCTCGCTCGGCTGCACGGCCGACTCGGCCGGCACGAGCAGGACGTCGTCGAAGGTCAGCCCATGCTTGCCGAATTTCTCTTCCATCGAGAGAGCATCGAGTTCGCCGGCCCCTTCGATCAGTCGTTCAAGATCCACGTCGCCCGCCCCTTCTCCATGTCCCTTCAATGCAAAAAGCCCAGGCACCGAAAGGTCGCCTGGGCCGAAAAAACCGGATGCCACCAAGATCTTTCAAGTGGCGATCAATCGTAGCAAGCCGAGCCGCTGATCCGCGTATTCCGGAGAGCGCGACCGATCGCCGAAGCCGCCCGCCGAGAGCGAGAGAGGCTCCTGGTTCGAATCCGCCTGCATCTCGCATCACTGGCCGGCGCTCCTCGCGACCGGGCGCGGTCAGCTACGGAGCCGCCTTCGACACCACCCGTCGTGAAACGCGGAGGCGCTCGCGGGGAAGCGAGATCGAGCGGGGAATCGAATCGGTCGCTCCGAACCCTTCTGTCGCCCGAGCCGCGATCTCGACGGCGAGCGGCAGTGCCCGCGCGGCCGCCTCCGGATCGAAATCTGCGAGCGCAAGAGCAGCAACTAGAACGCCGGTCAACGCGTCACCGGCTCCCGTCGTGTCTACGACCGAGGTCTCAATGCCGTGCGCTTCAGTCGTCGCCTCTCCTCGCAAGATCGCTCCGTTGTGTGCTTCAGTCGTCGCCTCTCCTCGCAAGATCGCTCCGTTCGCTCCGAGCGTCACGACCACGATCCGGACTCCGAGCGACGAGCAGATCATCTCGGCCGCCGTCGCGGGATCGTCCTCACCGGTTAGTAGACGAGCCTCGTCGCGGTTCACGCTAACGAGAAGCGCGCCTTCGCAAAACCTTTTCACGACGCTGACGGCTGCTTTAGGACTGTGCCAGCGGTGCAAGCGGAGATTGACGTCGAACAGAATCGGCTTTCCGGCGATTTGCGCAAGCTTCTGAGCCCTGCGCGAGAACTCCCGCTCGCTCTCGCCGACAAGCGTGTTCGATCCGAGCACGATCGCCGCGGATGACCGGATCATCTCGTCGATACCTAGCCAGAGCGACTTCATCGCACGCTCGATGCCGCGGCCGTAGACCAGGGACTCGGGCACCGCGTGCTCGTCGATGACAACGAACGAAACTGCGGTCTCCTGTCCTCGGAGCCTCGACCACCAGCGCAGGTCGACTCGCTCCTCGAGCAAACGCCGCTCGAGCCAGCGGCCCCATTGATCGTCTCCGGCTCCGCCGCCCAGCGCCACCGTCGCTCCGCAACGAGCGGCAACGATTGCCGCGTTCGTGACAGCGCCACCGCAGCGGGGCGTGAACGTGTCCGCCTCCGCCCAGTCATGGGTAGGGCGCTCGCAAATGAGATCGACAAGCGTCTCGCCTAAGAAAAGGACGGGGTTCACACGGCTCCTCTCGGGGCTGAGAGGTGCGACGGCGGGAGAGGCTGGCTCGTATCGAGGCGGATTGGCCTCATACCGTTCGCACCTCCCCGAAGCCGCGGGCGACCAGAGTCGTCGGCAAGATCACCGTCTGGGGTGGGCGTTTGTCACCTTCGAGCCGCCGCAAGAGCAGCTCGGCGGCTTGACGGCCGAGGTCGGCTGGGTCGTAAGCGATGACCGTTACCGGGAGCGCGAGGAGCTCGGCCAGCTCGAGATCGTCGAAGCCGACCAGCGCGACGCGGCAGCCGGTCGCGGCCGACGCACGTAGGGCGCCGATCGTAATGCGGTTGTTGCCTGTGAAGAGGGCAGTCGGCGGCTCGGGCAGCGTCAGCAGCTCGCGCGCCGCTTCGTCGGCAGTGTCGGCGCTATGAGCACCGAGGCGAATGATCGATTCGTCGGCGGCGATCCCGGCGTCGTGAAGCGCCTCGTGGAAGCCTCGCGCGCGCTGGCGCGCCGTGAAGATCGCCAGATCGTCGCCGATCATGCCGATCCGGCGATGGCCCTGCTCGATCAGGTACTCGACCCCCTTGCGCGTACCACCGACGTTGTCGAGCAAGACGGTGTCTGCCTCGATGAAAACGGGCGGGCGGTCGATGAAGATGGCGGTCGTGCCGAGACGAAGCTCGGGGAGGAGATAGTGGTGGTCGTTGCCCGTCGGCACGATGAGCAGGCCCTCGACTCGCCGCTCGCAAAAAAGCAGAGCGAGCTCCCGCTCCCGATCTGGCTCCTCGTCGGAGGAACCAGTGACGAGCAGGAGGCCGCGCTCGCGTATGACCTCCTCGACCCCACGCGCAATCGCGGAGTAGAAGGGGTTCGAAACGTCCTCTATCACCAGGCCGAGCGTGCGTGACGGTTGACCATGCCGAAGCGCCCGAGCCATATCGTTTCGGCGGAAGCCCAGCTGACTGATCGCTGCCTGGACACGCGCTGCGGTTTCGGGCCGCACACCGGGCTCGTCGTTGACAACACGGGAAACGGTTTTGAGGCTCACCCCAGCGGTGCCGGCGACATCGCGCATGGTCGGGCGCTCCTTCAAGCGCGGCTGGTCCAAGACACTGGCGAGGTCTGCCCCGGACAACGTTGTCATCCGGCGTCTGCTACGGCATTTTTATGGACGGGCAAGGCTCTTTCCTCAGGCGAGCGCCGGCGGCGAGGGCTCCGGCCCACGCGACGGCGCGATTAACGACATCGTTGCCGACAACGCTGTCATTGCGGGTGTGAGTCTATGCACATGAGTGCGGCCCTAGTCAAGCGAGATCTTTATGACCCTGCAAAACGGCTAGCGCTCAGGCGCTCGGCCGTCCGGTAGACCGAGAACGCGGACTCTTGCCCAGCTTCGCCTGCATCTCGCACCGCTGGCCGGCGGCGGCTCCCACCGGACGAAGCCCGGTTACGGAGCCGTTACGGGCTGCAGTTCGGTTATCTCGACCTGGCGCGAGAACTCAGCTGCCTGCTCGGAGTCGAAGCGCCCGGCGCCGGTCTCGAGCGTGGACGCGGTCGCGGCTCCGACCGCCTGGCACAGCGCCTCCTCGAGTGATCGTCCACCTCTGCGCGCGGCCAGGAAACCGGCCAGAAGGACGTCGCCCGAGCCGACCGGGGAGACCGGCTCGATACGGGTGGTGTTCGCTCTGAAGCGGTATGGCTTGCGCTCCTCTTTGAGCAGCGCGTAACAGCCGCCCTCGTGGCTGATGACTACGTTGCGCGACCCCATCTCGGCAATCGTCTCCAGAGCCATGAGGAAGTCCTCTTCGTCTGAGAACTCCTGCCCGACCAGGCTTTCCGCCTCGTGCTGGTTGGGAGTGACGAGGAAGGGCTCGGCCTCGACGCCGAGACGGAGCGCCGTTCCTTCCGAGTCGAGCACGCTCTGCACGCCGCGGCGCGACAGCTCCTTGACCGCCTCGGCGTAGAAGGAGTCGCCCACTCCGCGCGGCAGCGTGCCGGCGAAGACGACCCACTCGGCGTCGGCCGAGAGGTAGAGAAGCTTCTCGAGCAGGATCTGGAGCTCCTCGGGCTCGACGTGCGGCCCCCACTCGTTGATCTCGGTGTGCGAGCCAGTCATCGGATCGACGACGGCTGTCGAGGTACGCGACTCACCCTCGATGCGAACGAAGTCGTTGAGGATCGACTCGTGCGTCAGCTCCTCGACGATGCGCGTGCCGGTGCGCCCGCCCGCCAGCCCGGTTGCCACCACGGGTACGCCGAACGCCTTCAGCGCTCGGGCGACGTTGATGCCCTTGCCGCCGGCGAGGGTCAGCGCCTGGCTGGCGCGGTGACGCAGCCCGCGCTGGAAGTTGGGCACGGTGAGTGTGCGATCAATGGCGGCGTTAAGAGTTACGGTGACGANNCATCGGGTGCCCTCCTCAGTCGGTGGGCGTTCGCCAGGCGGAAAAGCGCGCAGGCAAGAGTAGACATTCCGCGCCGCCGCGGCGGCGAGTGGCGACAACCGCGGAGGAGCTAGAGCCAGCCGTAGAGATTGTGAATCGTTTGCTTTCCGTACCAGCCGACCTTGCCGAGAAGGCCTGGTTTACCGACAGACCGCATCGCTACCAGCTCGCGCTCTCCGAGGAGCTTGCTGCCGGAGTAGACACGCACGTTCCCCACATGCTGACCCCGCCTGACCGGAAGCGCAAGCCTGCGCGGCAAGATCAGCTTCTCCACCAGCGGGCGATCGGTCCGCACCGACACGGTCAACGAACGCGAGACGGTGACGGGAACAGCCCCGTGCCCATAGGCGGTCTCCACCTTCGTCAACGAATCGCCGACACGGGCGACCGGGACGACTTGGTAACGGGAGAGCGCGAAGCGAAGCAGGGCGGCCAGATCGTGGTTCCTCTGCGAGCGCGACGGTGAGCCGAGAATCGTCGCGTAGATCTGAAGCCCACTACGGCGCATAAGCGCAACCTGGCACCAGCCCGCCTCGTCGGTGTGCCCGGTCTTGACACCGACCACCCCGCGGAAGACACCGAGCAGATCGTCCCAAGTGCTGAGCCGGCGACCTCGCGAGATCATGCCCGTACGCATGCGTACGTCCTCGCGTACGACCGGCAGCCCCATCACCCATTGGGCGAGCCGGGTGATGTCCCGGGCGCTCGAGTACTGGCCGGGCGCGTCCAGTCCGTCCGGGCGCACGAAGTGGGTGTGCTTAAGCCCGATCTGCTGCGCCTCGTCATTCATCCAGTTGGCGAACAGCTTGAGATCTCCCCCCGAGGCCGCGCCGGCGAGAGCGTCGGCCGCGTCGTTTGCGCTCTGGATCAGCGCGGCGCGAACCAAGTCGGAGACCTTGATCCGCTCGCCCGCTCGGAGATGGGCACTCTCTTCGCCGGCCTCCGTCGCCAGTTTCGAGACGGTGACGTACTGATTGAGATCGAGACGTTGTAACGCCACGTCAATCGTCATCAGCTTGGTCAGACTCGCAATCGCCCGATGCTTGTCCGCGTTCTTGCTCAGGAGCACGTCGCCCGTGACCGCGTTCACGACCAGATACGCGTGAGCGTCGATCGCCGGAGCGCCGGCCGGAGCGCGGCCGGCTACTGCCGATCCAACGGTTACGAGCGCCAGCGCGAAAGCCGCCGCCGGCACGAACAGAGCACGCCTCACTTCGACGCCGGCGCCTTCCCCACTTTGATCTTCTGGCCGACGCGAAGCGCCGTCGGCTGAATACCGGGATTGAGAGCGATGATGTCGTCCACGGTGACGCCGTAATGTACGGCAACCGCCCCGAGCGTGTCGCCGGAACGGATCGTGTAGAGACGCGTTGTAACGGTCCGGGTCGAGGTGCTCGTGGCGGTGGACGAGACAGTCGCGCCCGTATCGGTGTGAGCGAGCTTGGAGCCGCTACCGCCGCCGCCGAAGCCGCCCCGCAAGATCAACACAAAGATCGTAACCGCGAGCAGGAAGACGGCCGGGGCGCCGAAGTGCGCGAGCTGACGGTGGTCGCGGCGCATGACTCTCGCTTCGTTTTACCAGCCCGAGACCCTCCATATCTCATCGCGCAGGCGTGCAGCCTCGGCGCCTGCGGCTTCGCGCCAGTCGAGATCCTCGCCCGCGCGGTAAGCAAAGATGACGGAACGGGAGGCATTTACGAGCGCGCTCGCGGGGCCGCTGGTGAAAGCGCGAGCCACGTCCGCCGGGCTCGCCCCTTGCGCGCCGACCCCGGGAAGAAGGATGATCGAGCGCGGGAGCAACTTCCTCGCCTCCCCGATCGCCCGCGGGTAGGTCGCCCCGACGACGACGCCGAGGCTCGAGAGGCCGCTGGCCCCGACCAGCGTCTCGGCGGGCTCCTGTAGAAGCAGAGCCAGCTGATGCCAGAGCGGCCGGCCGTCCGAGAGGGTCAGATCCTGCAGGTCGGCACTGCCCGGGTTCGAGGTCTTGAGCAAGACGAAGATGCCGCCGCCGTGACGCTGGCAGGCGAGCAGGAAAGGCTCGAGCGCGTCGCGACCGAGGTACGGGTTCACGGTCAGCGCGTCGGCGAGCGGCGGACGTGCGCCGCGGGGCTCGAGGTAGGCGCCCGCGTAGGCCCGCGCCGTAGCGCCGATATCGCCGCGCTTGGCGTCCGCCAGCACGAGCAAACCGGCTTCACGCGCGTGATCGCAGATCTCCTCCAGCGCGCGCAGCCCGGCCGAGCCGTAGAGCTCGAAGAAGGCGAGCTGAGGCTTGACGCAAACGGCGTAGGGAGCGACTGCGTCGATGATCCCACGGCAGAAGCGCGAGAAGGCCTCGGCGACGCCCTCGGGGCTGTGCTGAGCCTCTCCCCGCAGCTCCAGCGGCAGCAGCTCGAGGCGCGGGTCGAGCCCAACGACCAGCTGGCTTCGCTTCTGCTCGACAGCTTCCGCCAGCCGATCGCCGAAGGTGGGAGACGCGAGCTCCCTTTCCACCACGTTCTCCGGCTGCTCATCCACTGCGATCAAGGCTAGTACAACGTCCGGCGACTACGACGCGCTCAGGTGGCTGTGATTCCGGCTGAAGCTGGGCCGAGAACGAGCGAGGGCCGCGACAAGCGGCCCTCGCACAAACCTTCGCACAGACGGCTGGTGATCCCTAACGGACCGCCTGCTTGAGCGTGCTCCCAGGCGAGAACTTGGGCACCTTGGAAGCTGCAATCGACAGCCTCTCACCCGTCCGGGGATTCACTCCCGTTCGCGCTGCACGGTGAGCTACCGAGAACTTCCCGAACCCGGTGAAGGTCACGTCCTTGCCAGCCTTGAGAGAGTCGGTGATCGAATCGAGCACGGCATCCACAGCATCGCCGGCATCCTTTTTCGACAGACCGCTCTTCGAGGCGACCAGATCAACGAACTCCTGCTTCGTCACGTGCTCTCCTCCTCATCGACATCTTTTCTACCGTCAGACCCTAACAGGCGAACGCATATCGCTCAACCATGCGGGTTTACGGCGCTCTGTACTTGCTCTAGTAGATCGCTCGCACGGAACAGCGGCCACAACCGCACTCCATGGCGAGCGAGCTCGTCGGAACCACCTTCTTCGCGGTCGACTACACAGATGGCCGTACGACAGACGAGACCGGCCTCTCTGACCGTCTCGACCGCCTGCAAAGCTGCTCCACCCGAAGTCACCACGTCCTCGATCAGACAGACCAACTCCCCTGATTCGCTTACACCTTCGAGCTTGTTCGAGGTGCCGTACCCCTTTGCCTCCTTGCGCACGATCAGGAAAGGGAGCTGCGAAGCGAGCGAGGCGGCGGCGGCGAGGGCCACCGCACCAAGCTCTGGCGCGGCCAGGCGAGCGGCCTCGGGCTCGTGCTCGGCTACGGCGATGGCGATTCTCTCGCCGAGCGCCCCGAGCAGCTCGGGCACCGTCTCGAAGCGGTACTTGTCGAGGTAGTAGCGAGAGCGCCGGCCCGAGCGAAGGATAAAATCTCCTTCCAGATAGGCGTGCTCGACCAGCGCTTTGATCAGGACTTGCTCTTTCATAACCCCTCGGGACGGGCGGTGACGTAGAGCTCGCGAGCCAGCGCGAGCAGCTCTTCGGTTGCAGCTTCGTCGGGGTCGAGTTCTAGCAACGTTCCATCCGCGAAGTAGAGACCAACCCGTTCGCGCCCGCTTTCGGCCAGCTGCTGGCGAAGGTAGAGCGCGCCGGCGATCGAGCCGGCGGCTAGCACTAGACCGGCGACGAGCTTACGCCGCGGCACCGTTGCCCTCTCCCGTGGGAGGCGGATTCTTGGCCTCGGTCCGGAGGACTCTCAGCCTTCGCTTCTTCGGCTCGGCCCCCGCCACCTTACGCATACAGATGCCAAGATCGAAGAAA
>PMMN01000027.1:0-26543 GCA_003162235.1 Actinomycetota bacterium
CGCTCTCCGGCAACACGGTTGCGGCGTTCGTCAAGCGCCCGGACGGACTCCACGTCGAACGCTACAACGCCTCGAGCGGCCAACTCGTCGATTCGACGCTCGTACCCGCGAACTCCTCCGACCTCTCGCTCGCCGGCGTCCGCGCCGTTTTTCGAAGCGGTAGGAAGATCGAACTGATCGCCGCCGGCTCTACGACCGTCGCCACCATCGCCGTTGCCTCCGCCACGCCGATCGCGCTCTCCGTCTCCGGAAATCGAGTCGCCTGGGCCGAGAACCGTGGCGGCGGCGGCCGGATCGTCGCCGTCGTCCTCTAGCAACGGCCACGGCTTAGTCGCCGCTATTCGCGCTCCGCGTTTTCGTAGAGCACGCGTCCCTTGTTGTGCGCGAGATGCTCGCGCCCGACGACCTCGTCGCCGCGCAGCCGCAGGAGATAGAGGTCGTTCTCGCGCCAGCGCGCTTGCCCGTCGGCGGCGAAGCGGTGGTTCTCCTCGATCGAGCGAGCAGAAAACGGCTCGTTACCGAGACGGGGTCTGGCTTCGGAGCCTCCAGGAAACTCCGGGTGCTTCGCCATCCCCGATCCGTAGTGGCTGAAGAACCCCAAGTTGGTTTCTGGCCGATCGAAACCCGCGCTTGCATGATCCCCGGAACGGGCTAGGGTCAGACTATCCCCCGGCGGTAGTTCTCGCGGCTTTTCAAGAGGAGAGAGAAATGAAAACGAATTTTCGACCCCTGCTACTTATAGGTGTCCTCGTGGCCGTGACGTTTTCGCTTTCGGCCAGCGCAGCGAACACCACAACGAACGCTAAACAGAAGGTCGTCCGTGCTTGTGTGACCAAGAAGAACGGCAGCATCCGCATCATCGGCGCCAAGACGCGCTGTAAGCGCGGCCAGAGGCTGCTCACGTGGAACCAGGTGGGCGTGAAAGGCCCGTCCGGCCAAGGCGTGGCAGGTAATACAGGTCCGCAGGGTCCGGCAGGTCCTGCCGGAGCAACCGGTCCTGCCGGAGTAATCGGGGCAACCGGAGCGAAGGGCGACACCGGAGCAACCGGTGTTCCTGGCGCCGATTCGACGGTTGTGGGTCCTGCTGGAGCCAAGGGCGACACCGGCGCAACGGGGCCGAGTGGCGTTACCTCACCGCTCGTTTTCGGGCCGTACGACTCAGGGTCAGCTGATTCGTCAGCCTGTAGCGGCAATTGGGCGAACGACACCTACACCCGAACGTACATCGTCACGCCTCGCTCAAATGGTTCGTTTGACGTGACGGAGCTTTTCAACGGCACGTTCGTAACGCTCGCCGGGAGCACTCCTGGTACGCCTTGCGGGACGCTTTCCGCGGGTATCACGGGCCAGTTCTACGGTGACGAAGTGTTCGCCACGCCGACAACCGCCGACTTCAACTTTACGGCCACGTGTCCGGCAGGTTGCACGGGGACGCAGTTCTTCACTGCATTCTTCAACACAACCCCGCCGGCTTATGCTTGGCAGTTCCACTACGCAACAGCCAGCAACGGATCGTGGGATAACACCGACCACGGGAACACGGGCAACATCACCGGCTAGTTACCGAAGTCCGTTTCGAGAGCGCCCGGTTCGCCGGGCGCTCTCGGTATGCTCGGCCGCGTTGTAGATAGCCGCAGCGCCGATCACAGGTAGCCGAACCGGCGCCGGTCTGTGGCGCCGCCAGCCGAGGGCGCGAGCTGGACTAGCTCTCGGGCCAGCAGTCGCAGAGCGCCAGCGCCTCGCCGCAGCGCGGGCAGGTCTCGAACTCGCAGCCGACGTGGTGCAGTCCGCCCGGGTCGACTCCGCAGTCGCCGCAGGACTCGTTCGTGGACTCACCGTCGAGCGCGCCCCAGCGGATGCGCTCGTAGCGCCCGTCAACAAGCTCCGCGTAGCGCTCCGTGCAGGAGGAGGCGGTGAGCATCTCCCGGTTGCAGACGGCGCAGACAGCCATACGGAGATCGTAGTTCCCGGAGGGAAGGATCGCCGCGAAGCTCGTGCGCCCCTGCCGGACTGCTCCAGCCTGGGTTGTACTGAGAGCCGCCGGAGCGTTGCACCGGCGGCTCAGTCGAAGCGACGATCAGCCGGACAGGTTGACGCGGAAGGAGACAAGCCGGTCGTTCGAGATACCCGCGAGCAGAGGCTCGCCCGTCTTGCGGGCGCGAACGAATATCACGAGCAACTGCTGCCGGCGCGCGGCCGGGAATCCAGACAGACGCTGCATCGGCAACGTGATCCAGCCGTCTGCGCCCGTCGGCTGCTCGGCGGGAATCGAGAACTGGTTGAAGGGCACAGCCGTAGCGTGGACAAGCGCGTCCTGGACGTTCCGACCATTGCATGCCGAGACGTGGAAGCGCGTGACGATGTTAGTGGTCGAGCGGGTGATCACGTTCGGCGACACCTGCAGGCCGTCGATGATTAGCCGCGCAGGAGACGAAAGNNGCTCGTTGCGTTGGATAACGCGCTTGCCGATCCTTGCGTGTTGCTCGCCGTCACGCGAGTGCGGATGCGTAAGCCGACGTCGGCCGTAAGCACCTCGTATGTGCTCTTGGTCTCGTTCGGGATCACGCCGCAGTTCGAACTGATCGCCGCCGCCGCGGCATCGGCTGGGCAGCGGAGCCAGCGGTACTCGATCGTCGTAGGCGAGTCCGACCAGGTGCCTTTCGTAGTGGTCAGTGTTTTGTGCACGACCGGCGTTCCCAGGATGCTTGGCAATGCGGTGTTCGTCGGGACCGCCTGCGACTGCGCCGAGCCGGCAACGGGGAGCAGCAGTGCGGCCGCCAGCGCAACGGCCGCAGCCAGCGGCAATGCGAGCCGCAGCGCGCGGTGAGCGCGCATGCCTTTTCGGTTGGAGTAGATGCGTCGCATAGCGTCTTCCTTTCGTCGGAGATCATCGCGACCTGACCGCATTCTGGTCCACCTTCTATGACGTTGGCCCACCTTCTTCGATAGTAAGAGCCGGTTCCCGCGTGAATGCCGGGGGTGCTTAATCGGCAAGCGGCGCTTCGTTTGGTACCGGAGCGATGCGACCGACGGCAGTCGCGCACCCGTCCTGCTCATCTAGGTCTCGTGGCATGGGCTGGACCCGGGTCGCAGTTCGAGCCGAGAGCGTCGTTAGGGCGAAGGGAACAGCACATAGGCGACCGCGCCGAGACTGGTGCCGGAGTTGGTCAGTGAGCCATCCTGGCTATCCCGGGTTTGACGGAGACTCCAAACGTAGGACGCTCTCCTGCGGAGAGGAGATGCTCCGTCGATGCCACGACCTGGGAAATACCCGGAGGAGCTGCTCGAGCGCGGCGTGCGGCTGGTATTCGAGTCCGGCCGCCCGGGTCTACTCCGCAGTCGCCGCAGGACTCGTCGGTGGGCTCGCCTTCGAGCGCGTCCCAACGAATGCGCTTATAGCGCCCGTCAACAAGCTCCGCGTAGCGCTCCGTGCAGGAGGAGGCGGTGAGCATCTCCCGGTTGCAGACGGCGCAGACAGCCATACGGAGATCGTAGTTCCCGAAGGGGAAAGCCGTTGCTGGACTCGAACCAGGCGCGTCTCGCGTCTCTGGCCGGCGGCTTCCCTTGTCCCCAACCTGTGCTCAGGCAGCCTTCTTCGCGTAGTTGCTCACTCCGTACCAGTCGACGACGACGACCGGCTCCTCACCGAGGACCCAGGCGTCGTGGCCGCTCGGAAGCGAGGTGATGTCTCCCGCTTCGGCGATCATCTCCGTTCCGTCGTCCATCCGGATCGCCAGCCGCCCGCTGACGTGGTATTGGAAGTGCGGCGCCTCGCAGCTCTCGGTACCGGCGATCGGCTTCACGTCGTTCGACCAGCGCCAGCCGGGCTCGAGGACCAATCGCCCCACCTCGCTCGCGCCGACGTTGAGGATCTCCGCTCGCCCGTGCGGGAACTCGCGGATCTCGTCGGGCATCTCAAAGCTCTTGTGCTCGGTTTTCTGTGCCACTGCCATCGTCTTTCCCCTTCCGTCTCTCGAAGAAAGACCTTCTTGCCCGGGCGGGAAAACCTAAACGGCGCGGCACCTAAGGGCTATCGGCATCTCGTGCCCACAGAGGCCGCAGACCGCCAGACGGAGATCGTGGTTACGGGAGGGGAGAATCGCCGCGCCCGCCCGGGAACGGACGCGGCGACTCCTCGGTTCCTCAACTCATTTCGTCTCGGGGAAGCCTTACTTGGCACTGCCCTCGTACTCGAGATCGAAGGCGTGCTCCGGGCGGATCAGGATGGCGCCCTCGCCTCGCGTGTACGCCTCTTCTCCGTGCTGGCCGACGTCGAGACCCTTGCCTTCGTCGCGCTCGTGAACGCGGATCCGCATCACCAGCCCCATCAGCTTGAGCAAGATGAACGTCCCGCAGAACGCATACACCGGCGCTGCCCCCGCCGCGATAGCCTGGCGGCCGAGCTGAATCGGCGATCCGAACAGCAATCCGTTCCCGGTCAGGTTCCAGCTCGCCTGGGCAAAGAAGCCAATGAAGAGGATCCCGGTGAAGCCGGCGAGGCCGTGCGCCGCCAGTACGTCGAGCGTCTCGTCCAGCCGAGTGCGCGGCCGCCAGACGATCAGCGCATAGGACGGGATCGCCGCCAGCCCGCCCAGCAATATCGCGCTCATCGGACTGATGAAACCGGCCGCCGGCGTGATCCCGACCGCCCCGACCACGATCGCCGTCGCCGCTCCGATCGCGGTTGCCTTGCGCCCGCGCAGGTAGTCGATCAGCATCCAGACTCCGAGCGTGGTCGCCGGAGCCAGGAGCGTGTTGGTGAAGGCGAGCGGCGCCTGCTTACCGGTCGTGAGCGCACTGCCGGCGTTGAAGCCGAACCAGCCGAACCAGAGCAGGCTGGCGCCGAGCAGCGCGTAGACGCCGTTGTGCGGCAGAATCGCCTGCCGGCCGAAGTCCTTGCGCGCCCCCACCACCAGCGCCGCCGCCAGGGCCGAGAAGCCCGAAGCCATCTCGACCGGCACGCCGCCGGCAAAGTCCATCACGTGGCGATGAGCGAGCCAGCCGTTCGATGACCAGACCCAGTGCGCCATCGGCGCGTAGATCAGGCAGGCCCACAGCGCCGCGAAAACGAGGTAGGAGCCGAAACGCATGCGCTCGACCACGGCGCCCGAGATCAGGGCCGCGGTGATGATGCAAAACGAGGCCTGAAAGCAGACGAAGACCAGTTCCGGAATCGCCAGGCCCGTGCGCGGCCCGTTGGTCACGTGCCTGAGGAAAACGTTGTGCAGGTCGCCGATGAAGCCGTTGCCCTTGTCGAAGGCCAGCGAGTAGGCGATCACGACCCAGGTGACGCTGACCACGGCCATCGCGCCCAGGCTCATCATGAAGGTGTTGAGGGCGTTCTTCGAGCGCACCAGCCCGGCGTAGAAGAGCCCGAGCGCCGGCGTCATCATCAATACCAGCGCCGTTGCGACCATCATCCACGCGGTGTCGCCGCTGTCGATGCCGTTCTTGACCGCCCCGAGCGGAATTGGAAAAGAGATGAGATCGTGCATAGTCTCGTCACCGCCTAGAGCACGGGTGTGACCGCGGCGGTGTCCTCCTCTCCGGTGCGAATACGGAAGACCTTCTCGACCGGGACGACGAAGATCTTCCCGTCACCGACCTCGCCGGTGCAGCCCGCCTTGCAGATCGCGTTCACGGTCGGCTCGACGAAGTTGTCTGAGACTCCCACCTCGAAGCGCACTTTTTCGTACAGCTCCATCTTCACGACAGTGCCGCGGTAGGTCTCGACTTGGTCGGTCTCACCACCGTGCCCCTGGATCCTGCTCACCGAGAGGCCGCGTACCTCGGCGCGATAGAGCGCCTCGAGTACGTCGTTTGCCTTCTCGGGACGAACGATCCCGATTACGAGCTTCATCTTTCAACTCCCCATCCTGTAAATGCCGATAAAAACGCGAGCGAAAAGCCCCAGACGAGACAAGCACCCAGATGAGCGAGTTGCCCCCGCGGCCTCTCTCCAAGCCGGATCATCCGTGGATGAGCCCTTCGAGTCAGCCGCCCCAGAGGGGACGCCGCACGATACCAAGCCCGCTCGTTCGACGTGAGCAGGTCCCGGTCTCGATGGGCGTCGCGTCAGCGCAGGTGCTTGCGCTCGCCGGTCGCCAGGAAGTGGTTGACGGCCTCTTCCCAGTCGCGCAGGTCGTGGCCGAACATCAGCTCGAGCGCCTCTCTGTTCAGCGAGTTGCCGTGGTCGGTGAGACCGAGGTAGGTGTAGGTGATCTCGGCTCGCGTCTTCTCGCCGGGAACCGACTCCTCGCAGACGACCTCGATCCACCAGACGCGACCGTGAGCGAAAACGGTGTACTCGATGAAGCTGTCCCCGACCGAGTAGGCCGAGACGATCCAGACGTCTTCGGGCTCCTCCTGGCCGGAGTGCGACTGGGTGGTGAAGACCATCCGCTCCTGGACGAGATCGCCGAGCGGGTCGATCGGCTGCGGATCCCAACCGTCCGCCCAGTCCTTCTCCCTGATCGGGCCGAAGAGCGCAAACGCCTCCTCGAGCGGTGCGTTGACCGTGATCGTCGCCGTGCGGCTGATGCGTTTCGGCTCGAAGCTCATTCCCCGACCTCCCACGAAGGTGACAGGTGAACGATATTCCCGGAAAGACCGACCGTCATACGGGTGAGACGCTAAACAGCTGGCTAGAAACTCGCTCGATCTACCTATGCGACTAGCAGATCGGCTGTCTCGCGGAGACGGGCTGGGCGGCGGGGCCCTGCTGGGCGACGTACCAGCCGCCGTCCTCGACCTGGGCGCAGAAGCTCGTAGTGCTCGCAGCGGTGATCGTGAGCGTCCCGGAGATCTTCCCGTTGAGCTCGACGTCGTAGTCGCGAGCCAGCACCGCCGGAGCCATCCCGACGTAGCCCGAGTTCTCGATTCTGTAGGCGTTGAAGACCGTGCTCAGAGCCCCGAGCTGGGCCTGCGCCGCAGTTCTGCTCGCGCTCTGGGCCGCGGCGCGAGCGTGCGCCGCTCCGAACCAGACCACCGCTACCAGGAGCGCGAGGACAACCATCGCCTCGACCACTGCGTTCGGAGACTGGGGTAGGACTCTCCAGAAGCGGGGCGTCTCGACTGTAACGGGCGCCGTGGTCATACCGTCGTCATCGCCGCGCCGTCGCCCTTCGCAATACGCAAAACCGGGGTAGCTGCCTCACCGTCCCGTGGGCCCTGATCACCCGCCGAGCGGCGTCTCGTAACCCGCCGACTACTTCTTCTTCGGGTCCTTGCCGCCCCAGGCGCCGATCGAGACGAGGCGCTCGCGAAAGCCGGTCTCGTCCATGATCGTCTGCATCTCCGAGACCGCCTGCTCGGACGGATACATGTCACCGAGACCGAGCTCCTCGCGGATCTCGTCGCGGTTGGCGATGAACTCCTTCCACTTGGGACCGAAAGCGTCGGAGATGTCGGCGAAGAAGACGCCCGGCGTGCCGCCCATGCCCTTGTCGTAGAACTGCTCGCCCCAGGCGGCGAACATCTCGACGTGCTTGACGCCGTAGCCCGACTCGACCTGCATGCTGCGGATGATCTGGTTGATACAGGCGACGGAGTTCCCGCGCGGGCAGCGGGCCTGGCACGTGTAGCAGGAGAAGCAGTACCAGAGCACATCGTCGGTTAGCAACGTCGGGTCGCCCTCGAGCGCGCGGCGGGCGATATCGCGCGGCGAGTACTCGGTGAAGCGCGCTGCGGGGCAGCCCGAGGTGCAGATCCCGCACTGGATGCAGGAGAGGAAGCCCTCCTTGTGGTCGTGCATGCGCGGGTCGTTGAGGATCCGGTCGACCAGATCTTGGCGCGAGACCGGGCGCTCGGCGAACGAGTTGTCGGCGATGACCGAGTAGGGATTCGGCCGCTCGCCGGCGCCGTCGTTCTTGTTCTTTTCGTCAGTCATCGGCTTCTCCATCAGCGGTGGTCTCGGCCGCCGGAGCGGCCTGGAAGAACTCGGGCCAGAAGTACACGTGGACGCTCTGCTTGCGCGCGGCCGAGTGGACGTTGTCGCGGCAGAGCAGGCAGGGAGTCACGATCGGGGCAGCCTCCTCCTCGGCGAAGGCAACGAGCTTGTGAACGGCCTCGCTCGCGCCGCGGTACATCCCGCCGAGCGCCCCACAGCAGCCCGAGTGCAGCGAGGGGTAGGCGCTGACCATCTCCGCGCCCGCCAGCTCGGCCGCCTCGGCCAGCGAGGCCAGCGCGGTATCGCGGTCGCTGAGGCAGCCGACGTAGGGGACGAAGCGCGGCGCCTTCGCGCTGAGCTTTCGCTCCTCGCGGCGCGCGTGCTCGACCAGCGCTTCCCAGACCGGCACCGTCTCGATCTTCGACTCGTGCAGGCCGTGGTCACAGGCCGGACAAGCGGTGACAAGAGTTTCCTCCGACTCGGCCTTGGCCGCGATCTTGCCGCGCGTAGCGTGGCCGCAGCAGCCCGCGTCCTTCATCTCGGCGAGCGGGTAGCCGAGCTCGCGAACAACCTTGGCGGTGGCCCGATAGGCGCTCTTGTCCTGTTGCAGGGCGCAGCCGGCGTAGAACGGTTTCGGCTCGACGGCGTCTTTCGCGCCCAGGCGCGGGCTCCGGCGCACCTTGCCCGAGGCCATCTTGTAGCCCATCGCCGCGGTCGCCAGGAGATCCTTGGGGACGAAGCCGCGCGAGGCCATCGCCGTCCCGAACAACATGTTGTCGATCGAGCTCTTGCGCGACAGGCGCTTGGTCGCGATCGAAGCGGCCCGCCGCTCGGGGCAGCGCACGCCGCCGAACTCCATCTGCAGCTCGCGGACCCTGCCCATCATCCCGGCCACGTCCACTTCCATCGGGCAGGCCTCCGTGCAGGCCTGGCACTCGCTGCAGCGCCAGACGTCNNGGACAGGCGCCGATGCACTGGCCGCACTGGTAGCACTGCAGACACTCCGCGGCCAGCTCGTGAACGGCGGCGCGCGCCTGCTCAGACACCTGCGTGGACACAGCCCTCACCTCCCTCGCAGGGAAGGCTCTCCGTTCGCTCCAGCGCCAGTCCGGCCATGTAGGCGTCCTCGTTCCCCTCGGCGCGGGCGCAGAAGAGGCGGATCCGCCTACCGACTGTGTGCCGGTCGACCGCGCACAGGTGCCAGAGCTCGAGCGGCAGATCCATGCCCGCCTCCTCCANNCTGATGGCGGCGCCGGCGCACTCCTTGCAGTAGAAGCCCACCACCGGCCGCTCAACGCCAGCCGTCATCGTGCTCAACCGGCCGAACAGAGCGGCGTCGTCGAGATTGTGGGTGATCGCCAGCTCCGGACAGTTGGCGGCGCAAATGCCGCAGGCGCGGCAGGCCTCCTCGTCGATCACGGCCAGCTTGCCGTCGTCGCGCACCTCGCTGGGGCGGGGCGCATCGACTGGGCGCTCGACCAGGCTGATCGCGCCGAAGGGACAGGCCGACTGGCAGGTGTCGCAGCCGACACACTTGGCCGCATCGACGACCGAGGCCGGCGCGGTTCTACGCCCGGCCGAGGCGAGGAAGTTGTGTATCTCGCTCGCCACCGCCGAGGCCTCGGTATTGCACTCCACCAGCGCCTTCGGCCCGGCCGCCGAGCCGCAGATGAAGACACCCTCGGCGCTCGTCTCGGTGGCGCGGTTCTTGCGGTCGAGGATGGCGATGAAGCCGTCCTCGTCCAGGTCGGCGCCGAGCACCTCAGCGATCCGGGCGCTGTCGGGCACCGGAACCATCCCGGTCGAGAGCACGACCAGATCGGGGCGCAGGACCTTCTTCTCGGCCGCGGTCACGTCCTCGACCTCGATCACCGGCTTGCCCTCGTCGTCGAACTGCACCCGCGGCGGCGTCCCGCGCAAAAACTCGACTCCCGCCCGGCGCGCGGCCAGGTACCAGTTCTCGTAGCCGACTCCGGCGGCGCGCAGCTCCAGGTAGCAGATCGTCACCTTCATCTCCGGGAAGAGCGTGCGCAGCCGGATCGCGTGCTTGAGCGCGATCATGCAGCAGATCCGCGAGCAGTAGGGAAGGCGGCGCCGGTCGCGCGAGCCGGCGCACTGGATCATCACGACCTCCTTCGCCGGCTGCTGACCGAGCCAGGCGGCTTCCTCCCAGTCGTCCATCAGCTCGGACATCTCGGTCTGGGTGACGACGTTATCCCTCCCGTAGCCGAGGTGGTCGATCAGTCGCGCGGGAGCGGGCTCGCAGCCGACGGCAGCGAGGATCGCGCCGGCCGGCACCGTCGTCAGCTCGGGCGACTGGCTGAAGTCGATCGCGTCCATCGGGCAGGCCTCGGCGCAGGCGCCGCAAAAAGTGCAGGCCTCCAGATCG
This sequence comes from Actinomycetota bacterium, assembly GCA_003162235.1. Taxonomy (GTDB): domain Bacteria; phylum Actinomycetota; class Thermoleophilia; order Gaiellales; family Gaiellaceae; genus Fen-549. Next base: position 10,278 of record PMMN01000027.1, read on the forward strand.
ACCGTGCGCTGGACGCGGCCGTCGTAGAACTCGGTGAAGATCGCCTTGCCGCCCGACTCGGCGCTCTCGACCGGGCAGACCGGCTCGCAGGCGCCGCAGTTGACGCAGTCTTGCGTGACGATGTTCGGCAGCTGCCGCAGCGAGACCTCGAAGTCGCCGGGCTTCCCGCTCACCGACTCGACCTCGGTGCGACGCCAGATGCGCAAGTTCGGGTTGTCGATGGCGACGTTTCTGTGGAAGCACTTGCGCACGCCGGCCTGGGCATCGGTCGTAGGCAGGCACTGGCCGCAGTCGTTGGTGGGAAAGACGGTGCCGATACGGGCCGCGCGGCCGCCCAGGAAGGGGCGCCGCTCGACCAGCTCGACGGTGTGCCCCATCTGCGCCAGCTCGGCCGCGGCCTGGGTGCCCGAGACGCCGCCGCCGATCACCAGCACCGAATCGACCTTGCGCTCGCGCACGAGCTTGTCGGAGTGCGGCCCGGGGTAGCGGATCGCCGCCTCGATGATCCGCGAAGCCTTGTCGGTAACCGCTTCGCCGTTACCGTCATGCACCCACGAGCAGCCCTCGCGGATGTCGGCGACCTCCATCTCGAGGCCGCGGGCATAGAGGCGCTGGAAGCGGCGTGCGGCGAAGTCCTGCGAGCAGCCGGCGAAAACGAGCGGGCGGCCGTCGTCTGCCTCCGTCATCTCGAGCAGGCGCGCCTGACCCTCGCGGCTACACCAGACGGTTGAACGGTCGATCTCCGCGCTGCCCGAAACGGCCTGCTCCAGCCCGTCGAAATCGATGTTCGCCATCGTCCCGGCGCACTCGCAAAGCAGCACTCGAGGCTTCACACCGTTGCCCGCGAGCTCGCTCATGCGACCTCCTCGCGCCGGGCGTCTGCGATCCTGCGGATCTCTGTGAGGGGAACCGGACGGGCCTCGACCGCCCCCGTCGGGCAGGTGCGGGCGCAGGCGCCGCAGCCGATGCACTTCGACGCGTCGTAAACGATCGAGCGGAAGGCGCTGACCCGCTCGGGTACTTCGATCGGCCCGGAGGGCTGATGGCGCGCGATCGTGCGCAGCGCAGCGCCGAGCGCTCCGCGACGGCTATCCGGCGGCGCCGCGTACAGCTGCATGGGATCGAAGATCTGTCCTTTCACCGTCGCGCCGGTCGGGCAGGCCGAGGCGCAGCGCCCGCAGCCGATGCAGAGCTCCTCGTGGCGGACGATCTCGCAGCCGATCGCGCCGGTGCTCTCGCGCGGCGCCCCGGACGGAAGCCGCTCGAAGATCGCCTCGCCTCGTGCAGTCAGCGGCATCTCAATNNACGAAGCGGGGCGCGTCGGCCGCGCTCATCGTGAACATCTGCACCCGCTCGGGCTCGACTCCGACCGACTCCAGCAGCGCTTGCGCGAACTCGATCCGGTCGAGCGCGTGCAGGTTTCCCTCCCGGTAGTGGCACTGGCCCTCGAGGCAGCCGGCGACGTAGGCGCCGTCGGCGCCGTCGGCGAGCGCGCTCAGCAGATGCAGCGGACTGACCCGGCCGGTGCAGGGCACGAGCACGCTGCGGATCGTGGTCGGCAGCGAAACGCGCGCATTACCGGTGGCGTCCGCCGCCGCGTAGGCGCACTCACGACAGAAGAAGGCGACGATCTTGCGCTCGACGCCGTCCTCCGTCTCGGCCACCTGGGTGTTCTCGGCCGCTGCGCTGGTCACACCATCACCTCGGCCAGAATCTCTTCGTCCGAGAAGCCGCCCAGCGACATCGCGCCCGAAGGGCACTCGGCCACGCAGATGCCGCAACCGCGGCAGGAGTTCGCGTCTACGACCGAGTGCGGGCTTTCTCCGGTGGAGAGCTTGACGGCGCCCTGTGGGCAGACCGACTCGCAGATGCCGCAACCGATGCACTGCTCGAGATCGGAGGAGGCGATCTGCGCCGGCGTCAGCACGAACCCGGCCGAGAGCATCGAGACGACGCGCGCCGCGGCGGCCTTAGCCTGGGCGATCGTGTCGGGAATGTTCTTGGGGCCCTGCGCCGTGCCGGCGACGAAGATCCCGGCCCGCTGCGTGTCGACCGGCTTAAGCTTCGGGTGGTACTCCTTGATGAAGCCNNGCGGCGCCCTGTTGCAGCCCGGCGACGTGGGCTATCTCGGTCGTCCCGTTCGAGGCCTCAAGTCCGGCCGCGAGCACGACCAGGTCGAACAGTTCCTCGTTCTTGCGCCCGGTGACGGTGTCCTCGAAGCGAACGCGGAGGCTCTTGTCGGGCTCCTCCATCACCTCGCCAACACGGCTGCGGACGTAGCGCACTCCGCGCTCCTGCACGAGCCTGTAGTACTCCTCGTGCGCCTTGCCCGGCGCACGCAGATCGGTGTAGCCGATCGTGACGTCGGCGTCGGGATAGTGCTGCTTGATCAGCGAGGCGTGCAGCGTCGAGAAGAGGCAGCAGATCGCCGAGCAATGCTCGTTACCCGAGGCGGTGCAGTCGCGCGAGCCGACGCACTGGAGCATGAAGATCTTCTTCGGGACGGCGCCGTCGGAGGGCCGCTCGAGCTCGCCGGCGGTCGGGCCTGAGGGCGAGAGCAGACGGGCGACCTGGCTTTGTGTCACTACGTTCGAGAAGCGCCCGAAGCCGAGCGGGGTCTTGCGCTTGGCATCGAACTCCTTGTGGCCTGTGGTGACGACGATCGCACCGACGGCGAGCTCCTCGAACTCCTCCTGCTGGTCGAGCTCGATCGCGCCGGCCGGACAGGCCTCTACACACGCCTCGCACTCCGAGCAAACGGCGCAGGCCAGACAGCGGCTCGCCTCGGCGACCGCGTCTTCCTCGCTGTAGCCGCCGACGACCTCGTCCCAGGAACCGCGTCGCTCGACCTTGTCGAGCACGGTGATCGGAATTCGCCGACCAACGTCGCGCCGGGAGAACTCCTCGGCGGTTGGGCGAGCTTCGGTCGCCTCCGGCTCCCAGACCTGAAGCAGCGTTTCGCCACGTAGATGGTTGTGAATCGACCGCGCCGCGCGGGCGCCGGCTGCAATCGCCTCGATCGCGGTCCAGCCGCCCGTGGCGGCGGCGTCTCCACCAGCGAACACCCCGGCCCTGTCGGTCATCAAGGTCTCGCGGTCGATCCGGATCTGTCCTTTCTCGACGGAAACGCCCTCGCAGCCTTCGAGGAAGTCGCAGACCATGTCTTGTCCGATCGCAAAGACGACCGTGTCGGCTTCGATCTCGGTGGTCTTGCCTTTGATCGGAACCGGGCGGCGGCGGCCGGAAGCGTCGGGCTCACCCAGCTCGCAGCGCTGCAGCTTTAGGGCCGAGACGCGCCCGTTCTTCCCGACGATCTCGAGCGGGGCGACCAGGAACTCGATCTCGAGACCTTCGTCGACCGCCTGCTCGATCTCCTCGTCGAGCGCGGGCATCTCCTCCCGCGTGCGCCGGTAGGCGAGTGTCACCTTGGACTCGCGGCCGGAAAGCTTCTGCAGGCGGATGGCGCTGCGGGCCGCGTCGAGCGCCACGTCGCCGCCGCCGATCACGACAACACGATCGCCGACCGAAACCGGCTCGCCGAGGTTCATCCTGCGCAGGAACTCGACCGCACGCTCGGTGCCTTCCAACTCGGCGCCCGGAATCTCAACCTCGCTCGACTTCTGCAGTCCAACGGCCAGGAAGGCGGCGTTGTAGCCGTCCTCGAGCAGCCCGTCGATCGTGAAGTCGCTCCCCGCCCGCTTGCCGAGCCGGAGTTCGACGCCGAGCGCCGTGACTTGATCGATCTCGCGCCCGAGCACGTCCTTGGGCAGGCGGTAGTCGGGGATGCCGGCTTTGAGCATGCCGCCGGCGACCGGCAGCGCCTCGAAGACGGTGGTCTTGTAACCGAGCTTGGCCAGGTCGCGCGCGCAGGTGAGCCCGGCCGGCCCGGCGCCGACGACCGCCACCTTCTCGGAATGAATGATTGGCGCGCGTTCGGAAACGATCTCGGGGCCGACTCGGTCGGCGACGAAGCGCTTGAGCGCCGCGATCGCCACCGCCTGGTCGACCTCCGCGCGGGCACAGGCGCTCTCGCAGGGATGCGTGCAGATGCGCCCACAAACCGAGGGGAAGGGATTCGGCTCGCTGGCGACGCGGTAGGCCTCGTCGAAACGGCGCTCGGCGACCAGCGCCAAGTAGCCCTGAGCCGAGGTGTTGGCTGGGCAAGCCGTCTTACAGGGCGCCGATCCGCGCTTGTCGATCGCATAAAGCGAGGGAACGGCATTCGCGAACGGGCGCGAGATCGCCTTGCGCTTGGCGACTCCCAGGTCGAACTCGCTCGAGACCGAGACCGGGCAGGCCGGTGTGCAGTCGTCGCAACCCACGCAGGCCTCGCTGACGAAGCGCGGGCGCTGGCGCAGCTTGACCCGAAACTCTCCGGGCGGCCCCGAGATTTCGGTCACGTCGGTGAGCGTGTGGATGTGGACACGCGGCTCGAGCGCGGCGCCGGTCAGCTGCGGCGCCAGCGAGCACATCGCGCAGTCCTCGGTGGGGAAGGTCTTCGAAAGCCGGGCCATGTAGCCGCCGAGCGACTGCTCGCGCTCGACGAGGTACACATCGATGCCGGCGCCGGCCAGCTCCTCGGCGGCCGTGATACCGGCGATGCCGCCACCGACGACCAGCGCCGAGCGATGCAGGAAGGTGCGACCGCGAGGCAGGTCCGACTGGAAACGGGCCCGCGCCACCGCGGCGGAGACGATCTTCTCGGCTTTCTTCTGAGCCTTGGCCGGTTCATTGCGATGGACGAACGAACAGCCCTCGCGCAGGTTGGCAAAGGCGACGGCGTTCTCGCCCAGCCCCAGCTCGCGCGAGATCCGCTCGAAGGTCGGTCCCTGGAAGCGGCGCGAGCAGGCGCCGATCACGATCCGATCGAGACCGCGATCTTCAACCGCCTGCTCAATCATGCGCCGGCCCTCGGTGCCGCACATGAACTGGTTGCGCGAGANNGCGCCGATCCGCTCCAGAATCGGCTCGACGTCCTGCGAGTGCGACCTGACGCCACAGACCGTGTCGGGGTCGGCTCCGAGCGCGAGCGCAACCAGCTGCTGGGTGTGAAGGTGAACGAACGGGTAGCGTTCATTCGCACTCTCTTCGATGATCGAGTGGTGGCGATCGAACTGAAGCGCGCAGTTAGGGCACATGTGGACGCAGACGTCTACGCCCTCCTGAGCCAGCCGCCTCAGCTTCTGTCGCGTCACCGCGACCGAAATCGACGGGTTGACGAAGCGCTGGCGGAAGCCGGCGCCGCAGTGGGTTGTCTTCTCGTTGTAGTTGCCGGTCTTGATCACCCCGGTCGGCTCGAGCAGGTCCTCGGGGATCATGAAATTCTCGCTGTCGCCCACGACCTCGTTCGGGAAGACCTTGCAGTAGTGGCAAGCGGGATGAGTGGCGACCTTGATCCCGTCCAGGCGGCGCTTGACGAGCCCCGGAATCGAGTGATGGCGGCTCCAGAGGATCTCGAGCGTGTGCATGTGCTTGATCGTGCCGGCGACCTTGTCGGTGTACTCGCGCCCGACCTTGGCCAGAGCCTTGTTCGCCTGCTTTCGGAACTCGGGCACCTCGAGCACATTGCGCGACTTCTTGTTGATCGCGTAGCAGGTCGAGCAGAGATAGCTCTGGATCGGATGCTCAGCGTCGACCGCGACGCAGGCGTTACGCGCCGCGACCCCGAGCGTGGTCGGGAACGGCAACAGGTCGGAGTAGTACCCGAGCCCGGTGCAGCAGGTCTGGTCGGGGTTGACGATGTACTCAACGTCGAAGCGATCGAACAGCCACTTCGACGCCGACTCGACGCCGGGGTACTCGGTCGTGACCAAGCAGCTTCGGAAAAGCTGGACACCGCCGGTTACGGGCAGGATGTCCGGGGTTGTTGGTGCCATCAGGTCGCCTCTCTCGCGTGAGTGCAAGCGCAATTATCGATAGCGCTAGCTTGTTAGTCAAATTAGAGGTGCTTATCTGAAAGACCCAGCTCGTGAGAGGTTCGTCGCCGCAACGATGCGTGGTTCTCAGTTCTTCGAGTCTTCACCGACGAGTTGGCGCTCGGGCGGCTGCGCCAGATGGAGATCGAACTCCGTCGACTTCTCTATACGTCCTGAGCTCATCGTCGCGGTCGGTCTGACCTCGAGAATCGCCCATCTCGGCCAATCGGAGGCGAACTCGCCGCCGCGCGCCGTCCAGAACGAAACGGCGATATGCCCTGCCGGGTGGTAGGCGGTGCCGTGGCCGAAAAGGCCTCGAACGACGCTTCCGGTCTGCGCTACTCCGAACAGACGCTTGGGTTGGGAATGGTTCGACGACGGCAGCCGCTCGCTCGTCAGTCGTTCCAGAGCCCCGTCGCGCGTGCGATAGATCTCGAGCAGAGTCGCGCTGCCCGCGAGCGGAGCGGCGATCGCGATACCGACTCCGTCCCCACGAAGAGCGCCCAGCGCGCCTGAGGAGCGGGCGGCGAAAGGGCGGCGGCCGAGAAGTGCGAGGGCGCGGTTTCGCCGTTCGAGAACCAGGCGATTACGTCGATCGCGGTAGAAAAGGACGGTCTGCTCGCCACGCGAGACCATCATGAGTTCAGAGCGGACTCCGACCGCGGCGATGATCGGCTCTTTCCAGCGACCGCGCCGGGTACGCAAAAGCTCGAGTTGCGACCCTCCGCGTCGGGGCACAACGGCCGCGAGTGCGAGCTCACCGCCGGGGAGCGCGGTGAGGCTGATCGAAACGGCGTTCGTATCGAGCAGGCGCTGCGGGCGCCAGGAAGGCGCCTCCGCCAACCAGACGCCGTCAGGCCGCGAATACGCGATCGCAATCCGGCCGTCGGACCGATAGGCGATAGCCACGGCGCCGGCTCTTGCTCTCTCGAGCCGCTTAACAACCCGCCAGGAAACGCCCTCCTGGATCGGCGTGTTGAACATTCCACAACCATTGTTCGTCGTCGGCGCCAGCCGATCCCAATCGAGATACGCGGGCTGGCGTCCGCACGGTCCACGCGCAGAAAGCGACCAACGCGTCTCCACGACGACGAGATCGACTGGCCCTTTCTCGGATCCCCCAATCCCGAGCCCCATGTTCCTCCACGTGGACGCGACGAGCGCCAACCGTCTTCCTTTCAAGGCGACGGCTCCCTGCTCGCCTGCCGGCCCGAACACCCCGTCCACAGACACCTCGTGATTGGCCGTGTAGGCGATCAGCTCCTCGTATGGCGGCCCGCAGTAGTTGTCGGGCGGGCAGATGTCCGTCGAGCTCCATCCGCTCTTCGCGGCGACGGCAAGCAACGCTACGAGCACGAAAAGGGCGAACAGCGGCGCGCTAACCAGTGGAACGAGTCGCCGGGGCAGGATCGTTCGCGCGGGACGCGCGAGGAAAACGGCGAGGAGCAGCACCGTTCCGGCCTCGATCAGCGTCGCGGAAAAGAGCCAGGCGCCATGACCTTGGCGCAAGCGGTTCCATTCGAACGCCAACGCAATTTGAAGCGAGGCGGCGGCGACGAGAGCCACCCCTCCCAGCAGCGTGAGGCCCGCACTGAGGCGGCGGTGGTGACGCGTGAAAGCAATCGCGGACTCCGCGAGCACGACTGTTGCAAGGACCAGACCGGCGCCGAGAACGAGCTTCACGGATAGATAAAGCGGCGGAAGCGAGATCCCGAACCCTGGGTAGTAGTGGAAGAAGCCGGTCGGCGTCCTCGGAACCGCGGTGCTCGGACTCACCTCGATGGTGATCGTGCCGTCCTGCCGGAAGTGACGCACCCGGATCACTTCCAGAGCGACCGCCAGCATCGCCAGCGCGATCGGGATGAAGGCGGCCAACACGAGCTGAGCCTCGCCGCGCGCCCGAGTCGTCAACTCCCGCTCGCGCAGCTCCTCGGCGAGTTGCTCTGGGGAGCCCAAACGCGCGAGCGCTCGTTTCTCCGCCTCGGTGTCTCCCGCACCGCCCACCCGCTCCTCGACCAGCACCGCCGCCAGGCGCTTACGCACAAGCGCGAGTGTCCGTCGGCTCCGGCGCCCACGCAGACCGAGCAGCCGATCGATCTCGGCCAGGTAGCGGTCGGTTGCGCTCGGTTCGGGGGGCATGGGTGCTCGGGCGGCTGCCTCGAGCCTTCCATCGGCAAGCGAGCGAGCCAACTACAGGACTCGGCTTAAATCAGGGAATCCGCGTTTCGAGTGCCTGCGCCAGTGCCTCGCGCACCGACTCGCGCTCGATCCGATCCAGCGCCTCGGCGAAGAAGCCGCTCACGATCAGGCGCTCCGCTTCGCCGGCGGAAAGTCCGCGGCTCATCAGGTAGAAGAGCTGCTCGCGGTCGACCTGGCCGACCGTGGCGCCGTGGCTGCAGCGGACGTCGTTGGCCATGATCTCGAGCCCGGGGATCGAGTTGGCGTGCGCCTGGCGCGAGAGCAGGAGATTGCGGTTCTCCTGATAGGCATCCGTCCCCTGCGCCTCCTTCTCGACCCGGATCATGCCGCGCCAGACCGTGGTCGCCTGCTCGCGCAGGACGCCGCGGAAGAGAAAGTCGGAGGTGGTGCGCGGGGCGGCGTGCTCCTGATAGGTGTCGAAGTCGAGGTGCTGGGAGCCGTCGGCGAAATAGACGCCGGTCACGCGCGAGGTAGCGCCCGCGCCGGCGAGGTCGTTATAGAGCCAGGTCTTGCTCTTCTTCGAGCCGAGCCCGGCGCAGACCCAGTCGAGCTCCGAGTCTCGCTCCAGACGGGCGCGCTGATGGGCGAAGTGCCAGCCCTGGCGCGAGAGCCGCTGTACCGAAACGAGCTCCAGCTTGGCGCCCGCGCCGACGTGCACCTCGACCGCGCAGCTGGTAAGGGCATCGAGATCCTCGGCGGCCGAGACGTGCTCCTCGATCAGCGTGAAGCGGCTGTTCTCTCCGGCGACGACGAGCAGTCGCGTCGGCAGCGAGCCATTCGGAACCGTGCTCTCGATCCTGACGTGCAGCGGCTGCTCGAGCTCCACCCCGGCGGGCACGTCGACCAGCAGGCCGTGCCTCCAGAAGGCGGCGTTGCCGGCCGCGATCTTGTCCTCCGCGGCGACGAGAGCGCCGATGCGCTTGTCCTTTTCGTCCAGAGGCGCGAACACGACACCCTCGGGCGCCTTCGCGATCTCGACGCCGCCCTCGTCGATGCGGGCGCTTCCGGCGAACTCCAGCTCGACCAGTGGCGCGATCTCGGCCGGCCGGGGAGTCTCGGCGAGCTCGTAGGCGTCCGGGTCGAAGCCGGTCAGGTCGGTGAAGCGCCAGCCCTCCTCGGAGGTCGTCGGCAGCGGCAGCTCGCGGTAGCGCTTGAGCGCGGCGGCGCGCTTCAACTTCATAGAGGCGCGTATCTCCGGTGAAGTATGAGCGCGTTTCCATCGGGATCCGAGAAGGAGGCTATGTGGCAGACCCCGGTGTCGAATGTCTCGCCGTGGAACTCCACTCCCTTGGCCTCGAGCTCAGCTCGCGCCGCCGCCACGTCCGCAACTCTCAACGCCACCCCGCTCGGCACCGGCTTGAACTCTCTCCCGATGGTCGTGGGATCCCACAACGCCAGAGTCACCTGACCGGCCCTGTACTCGGCGCCGCCGCGCGTATCGCGCTCGAGCTCGAGTTCTAGCGTCTCACCGTAGAAACGTTTTGCCCGCTCAATGTCTTGGATTGGAACCGAGACGAAATCGACTCGTTCGACCTTCATCAGCCCACACTCCCTTCCATTTGCAGTTGGATCAGGCGGTTCATCTCCACCGCGTACTCGAGCGGCAGCTCCTTGGTGATCGGCTCAACGAAGCCCGAGACGATCATCGAGCTCGCCTCCGACTCCGACAGGCCGCGGCTCATCAGGTAGAAGAGTTGCTCCTCGCCGATCTTCGAGACGGTCGCCTCGTGACCGACGTCGGCGTCGGACTCGTGCACGCGAATGGTCGGATAAGTGTCGGAGCGCGACTCCTCGTCGAGGATGAGCGCGTCGCAGACCACCTTCGACTTCGCTCCGCGCGCGCCGTTCGCCACGCTGACGAGGCCACGGTAGCCCGCCCGGCCGCCGCCGCGCGAGATCGACTTCGCGGTGATGAGGCTGGTCGTGTTTGGCGCCATGTGCACGGCCTTGGCGCCGGTGTCCTGGTGCTGGCCCGGCCCGGCGAAGGCGATCGAGAGCACTTCGCCGTGCGCTCCCTCGCCGGTGAGCCAGATGGCCGGATACTTCATCGTCAGCTTGGAGCCGAGGTTCCCATCCACCCACTCGACTGTCGCGTTCTCCTGCGCGACGGCGCGCTTGGTGACCAGGTTGTAGACGTTGGTCGACCAGTTCTGGATGGTCGTGTAGCGGCAGCGCCCGCCCGGCTTGACGATGATCTCGACCACCGCTGCATGCAGCGAGTCGCTGGAGTAGATAGGCGCCGTACAGCCCTCCACGTAGTGCACGAAGGCGTTCTCGTCGATCACGATCAGGGTGCGCTCGAACTGGCCCATGTTCTCGGCGTTGATGCGGAAGTAGGCCTGGAGCGGCATCTCGACCTTGACGCCCGGTGGAACGTAGATGAAAGAGCCGCCCGACCAGACCGCGGTGTTCAAGGCGGCGAACTTGTTGTCGCGGAAGGGGACGATGTTGCCGAAGTGCTCGCGCACGATCTCCTCGTGCTCGCGCAGGCCGCTGTCCATGTCCAGGAAGACGACGCCGCGACGGGTCAGCTCCTCCTTCAGCTTGTGGTAGACGACCTCCGACTCGTACTGGGCGCCCACTCCCGCCAGGTATTTCTTCTCGGCTTCCGGAATCCCGAGCCGGTCCCAGGTCTGCTTGATATCGGGCGGCAGCTCCTCCCAGGACTCGGCCTGGTTCTCGATCGGCTTGACGTAATAGAACATCGCGTCGAAGTCGATTTCCGAGAGGTCGCCGCCCCAGGTCGGCACCGGACGGGTGAGGAAATGCTCGTAAGCCTGGAGCCGGCGCTCGAGCATCCAGCCGGGCTCGCCCTTCTGCGCCGAGATCGTCTCCACCACCTCGCGCGTGAGCCCGCGGCCGGTGCTGAACGCGGGCTTGTCGGTCGTGTGGAAGCCGTACTTGTAGTCGCGCCCGATCTGCGAGACGTCTGTCTCGGGCTTGGCCATCAGCCGTCTCCCGGGATCCCCTCGGGGAGGTATGCGTCGTAGCCCTCAGACTCCAGCTTCTTTGCCAGCTCCGCGTCGCCCTCGGCAACAAAGCGCCCACCGGCGAAGACGTGCACGAAGTCGGGGTGGATGTAGTTGAGGATGCGCTGGTAATGGGTGATTACGATGGCGCCCATCTCGGGTCCGACGAGGTCGCTGACACCGTCGGCGACCGTCTTCAGAGCATCGATGTCGAGTCCGGAGTCGGTCTCGTCGAGGACGGCGATCTGGGGACGCAGGAGCGCCATCTGGAGGATCTCGATCCGCTTCTTCTCCCCTCCCGAGAAGCCGTCATTGAGGTAGCGGCCGAGCAGCTCGCGCGGCACCTTGAGGTGCTCCATTGCCGCGGCCAGGTCCTTGCGGAACTCCGGGATCGGGATCGGGTCGTCCGTGCCGTCGGCGCGCGCCTTGCGCAGAGCGTTCATCGCCGAGCGCAGGAAGCTCGATACCGTCACGCCCGGAACGGCGTACGGATACTGGAAGGCCAGGAAGAGGCCTCTCTGGGCGCGCTCGTCGGCGCCCAGCGGAAGCAGGCTCTCGCCATCGAGGAGCACGTCGCCGCCGCTGATCTTGTAGGACGGATGCCCCATCAGCGCGTAGGCGAGCGTGGACTTGCCCGAGGCGTTCGGGCCCATGATCGCGTGCACCTCGCCAGACCGGACGGTGAGGTCGATGCCCTTCACGATCTCGGTTCCGTCGTTCAGCGCGACGTGAAGGTCTTTTATCTCAAGTAGTGCCACTTCTTATGGCGCCTTACCCAATCGAAGGAGGGAGCAAGCGCAAAAGCGCCCGCTATTCAACTTTAGCGGTCCCGCTCTGCGATCCCGGCACCCGGCGGGTTCGAACCGCTTCTCGCTTCCTCCGGGCGCCGCTGGTCGTGCAACGTCGGAGAGAACCGGCCGGAAGGAGAACAGTGTGGACACACGGGCTCGGAGAGGATCGTGCCGCCAGCGGTGTCAGGCGGCTCCGAAGGCCAGTCGCGCCTGGCCGAGAGGAGCCGCCGGCCGAGGAAGCGAGAGAGGTCAGGCGGCCAGGAAGAAGCGCTCGCGCTCTTTCATCACTGTGCAGAAGGCGTCGACCACGATCGGATCGAACTGGCTGCCGGCGTTCTTCCGCAGCTCGACAATGGCCTCCTCGACGCTCTTCGCGTTGCGATAAGGACGGTTGGAGATCATCGCGTCGAAAGCGTCGCAGACGCTGATGATGCGGGCGCCAAGCGGAATCTCGAGGCCGCTCAGATGATCGGGATAGCCGGCTCCGTCGTAGCGCTCGTGCGTCCAGCGGATCACCCGCGCGACCTTGTGCAGCCCGGGCGCCGCGTGCAGAATCCGTTCGCCGATCACGGGGTGGCGCTCGATGTACTCTCGCTCCTCCTCGTCGAGCGGGAAGCTCTTCTGCAGCAACGTCGTCGGCAGAGCCGTCTTGCCGATGTCGTGCAGCTCGGCCGCCAGCCGTACCTGCTCGAGCTCCTCGAAGCCGGCGTTCATTTTGTGCGCGACCGCCTCGGCGAGCTCGGCCAGTCCGTGCAGATAGTCGCCTCGATCGGGGCCGCGGTCGGCGAGCGCCTCCATCAGCACCTCATTCGCCTGGCGCGATTCACCGGTCGGACTCAGCGAGTACTTGAGCGCATACATCCGCTCGTTGGCGACGCGAAGCGCATCCGAGGCGGTGCTTCCATCGTGCGGCAGCAGCGCCATCCCGTAGCAGGGCGCAACGGCGAACCCGTCCCCCTCTTCCACTAGCGCAGTTGCAACCAGGTCGGCGACCTGATCGGTGTCGTCGTCGACCTTGAGCAACGCCGCGAACTCGTCTCCGTCGAGGCGGTAGGCACGGCCGCGAGCAATTGCGACCGTGGAGAGCTTCCTCGCCAGGCGCTTGAGCAGAGCGTCTCCCGCCGGGCGGCCGTAGGTGTCGTTGTACTCCTTGAAGCCAACGAGATCGAGCAGGACGAGTAGTACGGGGTGATCCGTGGTGACTGTGGCGAGCGTTTGCCCGAGATCGGTGAGAAGGCTTTCCCGCCCGGGAAGCCCGGTCAGATCCTCGACAACGCTTTCGGTGCGCGCCTTTCGCCGGCGCACGAGCCACGCTCCCGCGAGCGCCGCGACGGCAACGAGCGCGCCCCCGATCGTGAGCGCGAGCTGCATTCCGTGATCGAGCCCCGACAGGCCGTAACCGGCTGCGCAGAGCGAAAGAGCAACGGCTCCGTAGAGCACGATCCGCGTCGATTGAGACAGCCTGCGGCCCATAACGTGGTCATCGGCTGACGCCTGCTCGGGATGAGGTGATTAGGCTTACCCGGAATGCGTGTACTAGTCACAGGCGGCGCCGGCTTCATCGGCTCTTGTTTCGCCAAGCGCTTGCAGCGGGCGGGCGATGAGGTCGTCGTGCTCGACAAGCTGACCTACTCGGGCAACCCGGCCAACCTCGAAGGCTCGGGAATCGAGCTCGTCGTCGGCGATATCTGCGATCCGCAGGCGGCTGAACAGGCGGCGCAGGGGTGCGAGGCGATCGTCAACTTCGCCGCGGAGACGCACGTCGACCGTTCGATCCTGGGCGCGACCGATTTCGGGCGCACCGAGTTCGTCGGCACCCAGACGCTGCTCGAGCTGGTGCGCAAGACCGACGCGCGCTACGTCCAGGTCTCCACCGACGAGGTCTACGGCGATCTCGAGGCCGGCGGCTCGTCGCGCGAGGTCGATCTGGTGCGGCCGTCCAGCCCCTACAGCGTCGCCAAGGCGGCGGGCGATCTACACATCCCCGCCTACGTCCGCACCTTCGGAGTGCACGCCTGCATCACGCGCGGATCGAACACCTACGGACCCAACCAGTACCCCGAGAAGTTGATCCCGCTATTTGTGACGAACGCGCTCGAGAGCAAGCCGCTACCTCTCTACGGGGATGGTCGCCAGATTCGCGACTGGCTCTTCGTCGAGGATCACTGCGCCGGAATCGAGGCCGTGCTCCGCGCCGGCAAGCCTGGCGAGACCTACAACATCGGCGGTGGCCACGAGGTCGAGAACATCGAGATCGCGAACTCGATCATCGAGCTGACCGGCGCCGCGCCGGAGCTGCTCCAGTACGTCGAAGACCGGCCCGGACACGATCGCCGCTACTCGCTCGATTGCTCGAAGGCCGGCAGCGAGCTCGGCTGGCAGCCTGCCGTCCCCTTCGCGGAAGGTCTGGCCCAAACCGTCGCCTGGTACCACGACAATCGCAGCTGGTGGGAGTCGATCAAGTCGGGCCGGCATTACCGCGAGTACTACGAGCGTCAGTACGCCGAGCGGCTCGCCTCCGGCGAGTAGACGCCAGACCCGGAAGGCTTACCCTGCCACGCGGCGAAGGCGCTACGGGGCTTTGCATGCACACCTTTGAGACAAGCGCGCCTGATCCCGGACTCCCGGAAGCGTCGTTCCGCTAGCCTCGGAGATCGATCTAGATGGCTCGCCGCGCACTCTCAACTCTCATCCTCTTCGTCATCGCCCTGGTGCCGGTGTTCGTTCCGGGCGGCGCCGTCGCTAGTCCGGCGCGGGTAAAGGCAACGCCGGCGACCATCGTCTGGGCGCCCGCAACTCTGGTCATCTCCGGGCACGGCTGGGGACACGGCGTCGGATTGAGCCAGTACGGCGCCTACGGCTTCGCCCAGCACGGATACACCTACGACCAGATCGTCGCCCACTACTTCCCCGGGACAGACCTCGAAGACACCGGCTCGAAGACGATCCGAGTCCTGCTCGCGAGCGGCCGTGCGAGTCTCACCATCTCTTCGGCGACGCCTTTCAAGGTCGCGGATGCGGGCGGAACCACCTCCGACGTCGCCGACCTGTCGCTGCAACTCGACTCGTCGCTAAGCGTCAATCTCACCAACGGGGGGAGCCGTTCCCTCGCCGGGCCGCTCGTCTTCACGGCCGGCTCGTCGCCGCTCGTCTTCGCGGGGCGCACCTACCGCGGCAAGTTCAGCGTCGCCGTTGTCGGAGACAAGCTGCGCCTGATCAACTCCGTCGGGCTCGAGCCCTACCTCTACGGCGTCGTTCCCTGCGAGTCGCCGCACGACTGGCCGGCCGACGCTCTCGAGGCGCAAGCGGTCGTCGCGCGCTCCTACGCGCTCGTCTCGATCAAGCCGAGCTCGAGCTTCGACGTCTATGCCGACACGCGCAGCCAGGTCTACCACGGGCGCTCGGGCGAGTATCCGGAATCGACCGCGGCGGTCGACTCAACCACAGGCGAGACCGTTTACTACAACGGCGCCGTCGCCAGGACGTTCTTCTTCTCGACCTCCGGCGGGCGGACGGCGGCGATCCAGGACGTCTGGCCGAACGCGTCACCGGAGCCCTACCTCGTTTCCGTGAACGACCCCTACGACAATCTCTCGCCCTACCACAACTGGGGGCCGGTAACGCTTCCATCCCAGACCCTGGCCAAGAACCTGAAGATCGCCGGCCCGATCTCCGACCTGACGACCGAGACCAACGGCTCGCAGAGGGTTGCGACCGCCACCCTCACGGGTGCCCGAGATCAGACTTTCGCCGTCAGCGGCGACGCCGTGCGCCAGGCGCTCAACTTGCGCTCGAGCTGGTTCGAGGCCGCGGTCTTCGCGCTGCAGCACCCGACAAGCGCACTTCCCTACGGGACGAGCGTTCGCGTAGCCGGTCGCGCTCGCGGCGCCGACTCGCCGGTGCTGGAGATACGCCCGTCGGGAGGAACCTGGCAAACGGCAGCCTCTCTCTCCCCGGACGACTCCGGCCTCTTCAAGGTGACGATGAGGCCTAGCTCGACCAGCTACTACCGCATCGTCGACGGCGACATCGAGGCGGCTCCGGTGCTCGTGCCCGTTGCCCCGCGGGTAGGCCTCGCCCGCACGTCGGGGCTCGGCTTGCGTGGCAGTGTCAGGCCTCTGGGAGCGGCGGCCGTCGTCGAGCTGCAACGGCTCCGCTCCGGCAGCTGGACGACGATCGCAAGGCTCCCGCTCAGCTCCAGCGGCAGCTTCGCTCGAGCAGGCGTGCTGCGCGCGGGCCAGTACCGNNGGATGACGCGGCGCGGCGCCAGACTTACTACGCTGATCGTATTAAGCGCCTCTGGTTGATTCCGTTCCTGCTCCTGGCGGGGACGGCGGGGGGAGCGGGCGCTCGAACCGGCTCGTCCCTGCCGCCGCTACCGAAAGCTTGGCC
>PMMN01000027.1:26612-27010 GCA_003162235.1 Actinomycetota bacterium
CTTCGGCTTCCGCTACCAGTATCTCGCCGGCGGCGTCAATACCGGCAAGGGCTGGGCGACCTGGAACGAGAACGGCAGCTTCGTGACCCGCTACATCCGCGATTCGGTCGCCCACAAGATGATCCCGGTCTTTCCCTACTACATGCTCTTGCAGTCGAAGCCGGCCGGGGGCGACGAGGCGCACGCCGACCTTGCCAATGTCGCAAACGTCGAGACGATGCGCGCCTACTACGCCGATCTCCAGCTCTTCTTCCAGCGGGCGCGGGCGGCCACAAAAGGCCTCGTCGTGCTCCACGTCGAGCCCGACTTCTGGGGCTACGCCCAGCAAGCGTCGAAGAACGATGGCGCCTCGACCGTTCCGGCGGCCGTCGCCTCGACCGGGCTGCCCGAGCTCGCCG
>PMMN01000057.1 GCA_003162235.1 Actinomycetota bacterium
TTGACGTCGGTGTGACGCTGAACGGCTTCGTCGGCGACGGTGCCTTCACCTTTCCGGTCGGGGAGATCGACCCGGAAGCGCGCCGGTTGCTCGAGGCCTGCCGGACGGCACTCGCGGCCGGGGTGGCGCGGGCCGGATCGGGCAACAGACTCACCGACATCTCACACGCTGTGCAGCAGGCGACCGAAGGGCCAGGGTTCTCGGTCGTGCGCACGCTTGTCGGTCACGGAGTCGGCCGGGTGATGCACGAGGATCCGCAGATTCCCAACTACGGTGAGCCCGGCCGCGGTCCGGAGCTGGCGGTGGGGATGACTCTGGCGATCGAGCCGATGATAAACGCCGGCTCGCCTGACGTCTACGTGCACGACGACGAGTGGTCGATCTCCACCTCCGACGGCTCGCTTTCCGCTCACTTCGAGCACACGGTGGCGATCACCGCCGAGGGGCCCCGTATCCTCACGACGGCGCCCGATGTCGATCTGGCCGCTATTTCAGGGCTCTCAGCGGGTTGAAGGTGGTCGAAAGAAGCGAGGAACGGGCAGGAGCTGCTACGATTCCCTGCCGCCGCGCAGCGCGTCGAACTGTGCGCGCGTGCCGTAGGCATTACCGCGCTCCAACGAGCGCGGTTTCCGTGAGAAGGATGGCGAAGAGCGAAGAGAAAATCGAGGTAGAAGGCGAGGTCGTCGAAGCGCTTCCGAGCACGATGTTTCGGGTGCAAGTCGATGACGGACACAGCGTGCTTGCAACCATTTCCGGAAAGATGCGCAAGCACTACATCCGAATTCTCCCCGGCGACAAGGTGAAGGTCGAGCTCTCGCCTTACGACCTGACACGAGGCCGGATCACCTACAGACACAGGTAAAAAAATGAAAGTTCGTCCCTCAGTAAAACCGATTTGCGAGCGCTGCCGAGTCATCAAGAGGCACGGCACGGTGATGGTCATCTGCTCCAACCCTCGTCACAAGCAGCGGCAGGGCTAGGAAAGGCATAGATGGCACGTATCGCCGGCGTCAATTTGCCGAACCAGAAACGACTCGAAGTCGGGCTGACCTACATCTACGGAGTGGGGCGCTCGACGTCGGTCAAGATCTGCACCGATCTCGGGCTCTCGCCCGACACCAAGGTGCGCGATCTCACCGACGAGGAAGTCACCAAGCTTCGCAACTACATCGACCAGAACCTCGAGGTCGAGGGCGATCTTCGCCGCGATCGCCAGCAGGCGATCAAGCGCCTGGTCGAGATCGGTTGCTACCGCGGTGTCCGCCACAGGCGCGGCCTACCGGTCAACGGGCAGCGGACGAAGACGAACGCACGCACACGCAAGGGTCCGAAGAAGCTGATCGGTAAAGGNNCGCCGCCGCGTCAAGAAGAACATCGCCGTCGGCCAGGCCCACATCAAGACGTCGTTCAACAACACGATCGTCGCCCTGACCGATCGCGAGGGCGCCGTCATAGTCTGGGAGTCGGCCGGCTCGGCCGGCTTCAAGGGATCGCGCAAGTCGACGCCGTTCGCCGCGCAGGTGACGGCGGACTCGGCTGCGCGCAAGGGTATGGAGCACGGTCTGCAGAAGGTCGAGGTCTTCGTCAAGGGCCCCGGCTCGGGACGTGAGACGGCGATCCGCTCGCTCCAAGCAGCCGGGCTCGAGATCCTCTCGGTCAAGGACGTGACGCCCCAGGCCCACAACGGTGTTCGCCAGAAGAAACGAAGGCGCGTCTAGTGGCCAGAAACCTGGAGCCGAGGTGCAAGCAGTGCCGCCGTGAGGGTCTCAAGCTCTTTCTGAAAGGCGAGCGCTGCCTGACCGAGAAGTGCGCCGTCGAGCGACGCAGCTATCCGCCGGGCGAGCATGGCCGCGGCCGGATCAAGCAGAGCGAGTACCTGCTGCAGCTGCGTGAGAAGCAGAAGGCGCGCCGCTACTACGGGCTGCTCGAGAAGCAGTTCCGCGGCTACTACGAAAAGGCGGCCCGACGCTCGGGCATCACCGGCGAGAACCTGCTGCGCCTACTCGAGGCACGGCTCGACAACGTCGTCACTCGCCTCGGTTTCGCCTCCTCGCGCGCGCAGGCCCGGCAGCTCGTTCGCCACGGCCACTTCCACGTCAACGGGCGTCGCGTCAACATTCCGAGCTACCAGATCAAGCCCGAAGACGTGATCGCGGTGCGCTCGGGCTCTTCTGCCGAGCAGTTGATCCGGGATGCCACCGATCTCACCGCCTCGGTGCCGGGCTGGATGCAGGCCGATCACGAGGGACTGACCGGAACGATTTTGCGCTGGCCCGAGCGCGAAGAGATCGACACGCAGGTGCAGGAATCTTTGATCGTCGAGCTCTACTCGAAGTAACCGACTGGGACACGTTTTCAGGAGAGGGAAAGGAACGGCAACTTGGCCACTCGCATGAGCCTTATGGAATTCCAGGTTCCGAAGATCGTCCACGAGGAAGTGGACGATCGCCGCGGCATCTTCGTGATCGAGCCGCTCGATCGCGGCTTCGGATACACGTTCGGGAACTCGCTCCGGCGCGTGCTGCTCTCCTCGCTCGAGGGCGCCGCTGTCACCTCGGTGAAGATCGAAGGAGTAGCGCACGAGTTCACCACCATTCCCGGTGTGCGCGAGGACGTGACCGACATCGTTCTCAACCTGAAGAATCTGATCTGCCGTCTCTACGGCGACTCGCCCGAGATCGAAGTTCGGCTCTCGAAGAAGGGCCCGGGCTCGATCACGGCCGGCGACCTCGAGGCGCCTGCAGATCTCGAGATCTTGAACCCGGAGCTCGAGCTCGCTCATCTCTCCGAGCGCGGCAAGCTCGAGCTGACGCTGACGATCGGCCGCGGCCGCGGCTACATCCCGGCCGAGCTCAACCGGGGCCCCGAGCACACGATCGGCGTGATCCCGGTCGACTCGATCTTCTCGCCGGTTCGCCGCGTCTCCTACGACGTCGAGGCGGCTCGTGTCGGCCAACGCACCGACTACGACAAACTGCGCCTCGATATCACAACCGACGGCTCGATCGATCCGCGCGAGGCGATTGCGCAGGCGGCCGAGATTCTCATCCGCCAGCTCGCCATCTTCACCGATATCGAAAAGATCGAAGGCCTAACCCAGGCCGCCGCCGCCGAGGCGGCGCCCGAGGTGACGGCCGCGCACGGGATGGAGAACTTCCCGATCGAAGAGCTCGAGCTGGGCGTTCGCTCTTACAACTGCCTGAAGCGCGTCGGCATCGAGACGATTGGCGATCTGGTCTCGAAGACCGAGAACGAGCTGGGCGCGATTCCCAACTTCGGCAAGAAGTCGATCGAAGAGGTCAAGGAGACGCTGGCAGCCCACAGTCTGGGTCTACGCGGCGACGACTGAGCGACCATGCGGCACCAGCGCACAGGTAAAAAGCTCGGTCGCGACTCCGCGCACAGGCGGGCGCTCTACGCCAACCTGGTCTGCTCGCTGATCGAGCACGGCCGTATCAAGACGACCGAGGCCAAGGCCAAAGCGGTCAAGCCGTTCGCCGAGCAGATGATCACGCTCGGCCGCCGCGGCGATCTGGCTGCGCGCAGGCTGGCGATCTCCAAGCTTCGCTCTGTCGACGCCGTGCACCTGCTCTTCAGCGAGGTCGCACCCCGTTTCGTCGACCGCCCTGGCGGCTACTCGCGCATCGTCAAGATCGGCCCTAGGTCGGGCGACGCCGCCGAGATGGTCTACCTCGAGCTCGTAGACCACACGCCCTAGCTAGCGCGTTTGAGAAACGAAGCACGCCGCCACCTGGCCGCGCTCGGTAGGAGGGAATACGCCCATCCACAGGATCGTGACACGGTCTTCTCGGAGGCCCACCGGCGGGGCACACCTCCGGTCCCCCCACCCACTCACGGGGCGGAATACGGTATCGAGGAAAGTCGCCCGGGAATGTCGCGGTTTCGTGTCAAAACACCGCGTCGTTGCCAAGTCCGTTCACTCTGCACCGATTCCGTAAGCGCGCCTCGCCCTCTCGGGCGGCGAGTTACGACGTACTAGTCTGTCGGCATGCTGCTGCTGATTGCGATCCTGCTGGCGGTCTTCTTCCTGCCGTCGCCCTGGAACGTTCTGGTGCTCGCGCTCGGGCTTTTCGGCGAGGTGGGGGAGGTGGTGTTCGGAATCTGGTACTCGCGCCGGCGGCGGGCGACGACCGGGGCCGAGAGCATGGTCGGCGGCACCGCGAAAGTGATCGAGGCCTGCCGCCCGAACGGGCGCGCCAGCTTCAAGGGCGAGCGCTGGGAGGCCGTCTGCGACGAGGGCGCCGAGATCGGCGAGCGAGTGCGGATCAAGGCGGTGGACGGGCTGACGCTGGTCGTCGAGCGGATACCGGCGCCGTGACGGCGCAGACCGAAGAACTCGCGATTCGGCGCTTCCAGGAGAGCGATCTCGAGGAGGTCTGCAGGCTGGTGCGCGCGACGGTCGATACTAGTTACGCGGCCGTTTATCCGCCGCGCGTGGTCGAATTCTTCCACCAGTATCACGAGCGCGCGATCATCGTCTCGGATGCGACCGGCGGGTACACGCTCGTGGTGCGCTCTGGCGAGAAACTTGTCGCCACCGGTACTCGTGTCGGGACGACCGTACGGAGAGTTTTCGTTCGCGACGACTGGCAACGCCGGGGTATCGGCCACGCGGTGATGGCGGAGCTCGAAGTCGAGGCAGTCAAAGCGGGAGTCGCTCGGCTCGACCTGAGCGCCTCGCTCCCGGCCAAGGACTTCTATTTGCGCCTCGGCTATGAGATCACTTCGGAGGAGGACTACGAGGTCGCCCCCGGCCAGCACCTCGAGTACTACGAGATGGCCAAACAGCTCGCGGCGAGCGACTAAAGGAAAGGAAGCCGCCCGCCCTCTCTGAGGAGAATGGACAGGCAGACCAAGGCGATTGAGGACGTCTACGCCCGCCGCTATCAGGGCTTTCGCGGCGCGCTGGCTGGGATAGTCGGAAGCCACGAACTCGCCCACGACGTAGTGCAGGAGAGCTTCGCCCGGGCGCTCAAGAACCGAGGCGACTACCGCGGCGACGGTGCGCTCGAGGCGTGGATCTGGAAGATTGCGCTCAGGGTCGCGTTCGAGATGCGTGGACGACCGATCGAGCAGGCGCTCGTCGATGCGTTCGAACCCGAGCTTCCGCAGCCCGACCGGGACGACGAGCTCGCGACCGCGCTACGGGCGCTCTCGCCGAGACGCCGACTAGTGATTTTCCTCCGCTATGTCGCCGACCTCGACTACGCGGAGATCGCCCGGGTCTGTGAGATCAGCGAGGGAACCGTGGCCGCGACGCTGGCGCAGGCGAGAGCCGCGCTGGCTACGTCGCTCAACTACGCGAACCCGGGACTACACGAGTTGCGAGAGGCGGAGTGATGAAGAGGCACGAGACAGACAAGCTGGACAGGATGCTTTCCGAACGGCTCAAGAAGGCGCTCGGTAGCGACGGGCCCGCGGACTGGCTCGATGTTCGTAGGCGCGCGGGAGAGGCGAAGACGGCGCTGTACTGGTCACGGCGCCGGGTACTACTCGTTGCGGGTGTGCTCGTGCTGGCGGTCGGCGCGTGTGCCGGGAGCACCGGTGTGATCCCGTGGCTCAACAAAGAGCCGAAGTCTGTTCCCTTCCGCCCTCAGATCCTCCCCATCTGCTCTCCGAAGAATGTCCAGGCGAAGCTCTATCTCCAGCGGCAGAAAGCGAGTGGGAATCTCACTGGGTCGATAGTTCTTGCCAACACGGGCCACACTCGTTGCGCTGTCGCCGGCCAAGCCAAAGTCTCGCTGGTCGGCTCAGCCGCCCGGGCGACGCACTGGCGCGTCGAGCTGCCGAAGGACCCGTCGGAGCCCGGGCCGTTGTTCTCTCCTGGGCGGATTCAGCCTCAAACCGAGCTCGGAATGACGCCGGCAGTACGCAGAGGGGGCCACTCGAGCGTTTACCTGTGGTGGGAGAACTGGTGTGGGCCTGGTTCTGGCACGGACGGCTTCGCCGGGAAGCCCGCCTTGAAGTTCGAGATCCCGAATGGGAGCAAGCTCGTCCTCCCTGTCTACAGATTGCCGGGCTGTAGCAACTCCCGAAAGCCGTCGCTTTTGCGCGTGTTTGGCGCCACTCCTGCCCTGCCGCCCATGCACTGGAAAACGAATCTCCCCCTGCGCGCGGCGATAGTCGGGGCGCAAACCACGAAACGCTTCCGGCTTCAGCGCGGAGAGACCTTTCACTATCGGGTTGCGTTGACCAACACGGGCACGAGTCCCGTCCGGTTCGGCGACTGCCCGAGTTATGGAGAGGACGTGTCAGTTCCCGTCAAAGGAGACCCGAAGATGATGTTGCCCATCATCGTCAACGGCTACCTCCTCAACTGCCGCCCGGTGAAGGCGATCGCGCCCGGGAAGACGGTTACCTTCGCAATCGAGCTGCCGGTGCCAAAGAATCTTGGCAGCGTCGATGCCCCGAAGACCTCGAAGTTCTTCCCGCTCGACCGTGGCACGTTGACGTGGACGCTGAGTACAGGTTCGAAGAGGCCGCCAACCGCTACGGCTCCCGTGAGAGTCGACCGTTGAGAGGAGCTCTTTCGGCTCGCCCCGGTGTTTCCGTTGTCTCGGCACGCTTCGGTGTCTGACACGCACGGCTACTCCCGAATAGGATCGATACCGGGGAGGGAGGAGTGGCGGCCTCCCGGCGCGGCGAACGCACCGATAATCGCCTCTGGCGACTAAAGGGAACAAGTTCGCTCATCGTCTCTTAAGCGGATGGACAAACTGACAACGGCAATCGAGGACGTCTATGCTCGCCGCTACCTCCGCTTCAGGAACGCGCTCGCCGGTGTTACGGGCAGCTACGAGCTGGCGCACGATGTGGTGCAGGAGAGCTTTGCTCGTGCGCTCGCGGCTCGCCGCAGCTACCGCCAGGAAGGGCCGCTCGAGGCCTGGATCTGGAAGATCGCGCTCAGGGTGGCGCTGGACATGCGGCGCAAGCCGGTGGAGGAACCGCTCGTGGATGCGTTCGAGCCCGATCTTCCCGAGCCGGAGTACGACGACGAGCTGGCGGCGGCGCTGCGCACGCTCTCGCCGCGACGGCGGCTGGTGGTTTTTCTGCGCTACGTGGCTGACCTCGACTACGCCTCGATCGCCGAAGCCTGCGAGATCAGCGAGGGAACCGTGGCGGCGACGCTTTCCCAGGCGACCGTCGCACTCATGAACGCACTCGGTCCAGAGCAATCCGGCTCGCGAGCCCTGAGGGAGGCGGCTGAGCAATGACGAAGAAGCGAAACGAGATCGACGACCCGATCGGCGTCCTTTCCCTGCGCCTGAACGCCGCCTTCCAGCGCCGAAACGGCGCCGACTGGCTCGACGTGCGCCGGCGCGCTCGACGGCAGAGGGCGCCGCTCAGCTGGTCGCGGCGCCGCGTGCTCGTGCTTGCCGGGGCGCTCGTACTGGGGGTTGTCGCCTGCGCCGGGAGCACCGGCGTCATTCCCTGGCTCAACCACCATCCGCTGAAGATCCAAGCGCCCTCGCTGGCGCCTCCCTGCCGGGTGAGCGACCTCCGCGTCAGTCTCGGATACTCCGTCAATCTGCGTAGCACCGACGGCGGGTTCAAGCTCGAGAATCGGGGCCGCCGCGCCTGTTCGCTCGCGGGTCGTCCGCGGGTGGCGCTGGTCGATCCTCGGGTGAGTGGATCGCGTCTGCACGTCATCTCCGAGCCGCCCCAGAAATCGCCGCCAGGCGCGCTGGACTTTTGGCCTCCGAGCCTGCTGCGGGCGGTCCCACCCGGGAAGGCCGCCGTCGTCAGCTTCACGTGGAGTAATTGGTGTGGCCCTGGAGCGGCGCCCAAAGCGGTCGAGTTCCGGCTTCCGGACGGCGAGAGGATCGTCCGCTCTTTCGCCTCCTCGCAGCGAGATCCCCATAGTCAGCTAGGGCCTGGCAAGACGGCGCCCCGTTGCTATCGATCGCGCGGGCAGACGTCACTCGAGTACGACGCTTTCTTCCCCGCCTGGACGCCGAGCGAAGTCCTTTCGACCTATCAGTTCAACGCTCGGCTGCCGCTGCGAGCCACGTTGATCACAAAGGGGCTGGAGACGGTTCGCAAGCGGGTGGCGCCAGGTATGTACGACACCTATTTCCGCCTCCAGCGCGGCTCGGTCTTCCACTATCGAATCGTGCTCCGGAATACGAGCCGGCGCTCGTTCCACTTCACCGAGTGCCCGCTTTACAGCGAGACGCTAGGGGGCCCCGGCAACGCGAGCAACGCGTACCGCTCCGAGACGTATGTGCTCAATTGCTCTTCCGCCGGAACGATCAAGCCAGGTGGGCGTGCCTACTTCGCGATGGAGCTGCGCGTTCCGAAGAACCAGCAGCTCGGGATGAGCGACCTGATGTGGTTGCTCCATGATGGGAACTCCCCCAGCGGAACACCGGATATCACTACCTGGGTGGTGCCGTGAGGCTGCGGGAGCGTTTCCGGCTTGTCTCGTTTCGCTCGCAGGCGCGGGGTGTGTAGCTAACTGTCAGGTGGGAAATACCTGACCTCATGTACGACTACCTGATCGTCGGAGGAGGGCGAGCGGCCGTCGCGGCCGCGGAAGGGATTCGCGAGCTCGACTCCTCGGGCTCGATCTTGATCGTCGGCGCTGAGGCGCACCTTCCCTACGATCGCCCTCCGCTGAGCAAGCAGCTCTGGTTTGGCAAGAAGACCGTCGACGAGATCTTCATCCACGACGCCGGCCACTTCGAGAGCGAGAATATCCAGCTGGCGACCTCCGAGCGGGTGAAGGAGGTGCGGCCCGCCGAGAAGACGGTCGTCACCGATCGGGGCAGACGTGAGAACTACGGGAAGCTTCTGCTCGCCACCGGCGGGACGCCCAGGCGCCTGCCGATTTCGTGTGCCGGGCTGGATGGAGTCATCTACTACCGCACGCTCGATCACTACAACGCGCTCAGCCGCGACCCCGCGGGCAAGTCGATTCTGGTCGTCGGGGGTGGCTTCATCGGCTCGGAGATCGCGGCCGCGCTGAGCCAGCACGAGGCTCGGGTGACGATGGTCTTTCCCGGGCGCTACCTCTGCGAGCGCGTTTTCCCCGAGTCGCTCGCCCGCTCGATCCAGATCGACTTCGAGGAGCGAGGCATTCGCATCCTGGGCGGAGAGCTGCTGACCTCGATTGCGCGAAAAGGCGGAGGGTTGGTCGCCCAGACGCAGCGCGGCAAGCGGCTCGACTGCGACACGATCGTGGTCGGAGTCGGGATCGAGCCCGACATCCTGCTGGCAACCGGCGCCGGGCTCAGCGTGGGGAACGGAATCGAGGTCGACGAACGGCTCGAGAGCACCGTAAGCGGCATCTACGCCGCCGGTGACAACGCCTCCTTCCCCTACCAGGCGCTCGGCAAGCGGATGCGCGTCGAGCACTGGGACAACGCCGTCTCGCAAGGGAAGGCAGCGGGCCGCAACATGGCCGGCGCCGGGGAGCCGTTCACCTACATGCCCTACCTCTACTCCGACCTGTTCGATTTCGGCTACGAGGCAGTCGGCGACGTTCGGTCGTCGCTTACCACCTTCGCCGACTGGGAGAAGGAGAACGAGACCGGCGTCGTCTACTACCTGGCACGCGGGCGGGTGCGCGGCGTGATGCTCTGCAACGTCTGGGGGAAGCTGGACGAGGCGCGGCAGTTGATCAGAAGCGGTGTCGATGTGAATGAGCGCGACCTGCGCGGCGCCGTCCGTGCCTAGGTCGCCCTACGAGGAGGCAAGAGATGGCGAAACAGAAGAAACTCGAGCGGATGTCCAAAGCTCAGGCGACCGAGCTGATGGCGTCGGTGCCGGACTGGACGCTTGAAGACGACGCCATCTCACAGAACTACAAATTCAAAGATTTCCGTGGTTCGCTGGCGTTCGTGGAGCGTGTCGCCGACATCGCGGAGGAGCAGGATCATCATCCCGACATCGGCATCTCCTACAACCAGGTGCGCCTCGTGCTCTCTACGCACAAGGTCGGAGGACTGACCGAGAAGGACTTTGCGCTTGCGTCGGCCATAGATCGTCTGCTCTGATCCCTGCAGCATGGCTGTGACAGAGAGGAGACTCGAAGGCAAGAACGTGCTCGTCACGGGGGCGGCCAGGCGCATCGGGCGCGCTATCTCGCTTGCGCTGGCGCGCGAGGGCGCGAACGTCGCCGTCCACTACGAGAGCTCCGAGAAGGAAGCCGCCGATCTGGCCGCCGAGATCGGGAGTCTGGGCGGGCGGGTGGTAGCTATACGGGCCAACCTGTCCGACTCGAACGACCTGGAAGGCCTCGTCGATCGCGCCCGCGAGGAGCTCGGGAAGCTCGAGATCCTCGTCAACAACGCCTCGATCTTTCCCTCCGACACGTTCGAGACGATCGACCTGGAGAGCCTGGAGCGCAGCGTCGAGATCAACGCCTGGGCGCCGCTGGTGCTCACAAGGGCGTTCGCGGCCCAGACCGAGCGCGGCCACGTCGTCAATCTGCTCGACTCGCGCGTCTTGGGCTTCGATCGCACGCACGTCGCCTACATCCTGAGCAAGCACGTGCTGAGCGCCCTGACCCGGATCTGCGCGCTCGAGCTGGCGCCCGGGATCGCCGTCAACGGGATTGCGCCGGGCCTGATCCTGTCGCCACCCGGGAAGGACGAGGACTACGTCGACCGCCTGGCACGCACCGTGCCACTCGAGCGCCGCGGCGCACCCGAGGACGTCGCCGCGACGGCCCTCTTCCTCGTCACGAGCGAGTTCGTCACCGGCGAGACGATCTACGTGGACGGCGGGCGTCATCTCAAGGAGTATTCAGGCGATGGACCGGATAGTCGTTAGCGACCTCGTCTGCCGCTGTGTGATCGGCGTCGAGGAGTGGGAGCGGCGCGAGCCCCAGGACGTGCTCGTCTCGCTCGCGCTCACGGTCGATCTAACGCCGGCCGGCAAGAGCGACCGGATCGAGGACTCGGTCGACTACCGCGCGCTCAAGAAGAGGGTGCTGGCCGAGGCCGAGGCTTCGAGCTTCAGCCTGATCGAGGCCCTGGCCGAGCGCGTGGCCGCGATCTGTCTCGAAGACGAGCGGGTGCAAGAGGCGTGGGTGCGGGTCGAGAAGCCGGGCGCGCTTCGCTTCGCTCGCACCGTTGCGGTCGAGATCGACCGGCGCCGCGCAGGGTGAGCACGCGCGCCTTCATCGCCGTCGGCTCCAACGTCGATCCCGAGCGAAACGTGGCGGACGCCCTGGAGCTACTTGGTCGCCACCTGCGCATCGTCGCCGTCTCCAACTTCTACCACACGCCCGCTCTCGGCCCGGCCGGCCGACCAGACTTCTTGAACGGCGTAGTCGAGATCGAGACCGAGCTGAAGCCGCTCGAGTTGAAGCGACAAGTCCTGCTCGAGGTCGAGGATGCGCTCGGGCGCGAGCGCGGCGACGACAGGAACGCTCCGCGCACGATCGACCTCGACCTCGTTCTCTACGGCGACGCGGTCAGCGACGAGGCGGGGATCGTGCTACCAGCCCCTGAGATCCTCGAGCGCGCTTTCGTGGCCCTGCCGTTGCTCGAGCTCGAGCCCGATCTGGTGCTGCCGGGGGCGATAAGACCACTCCACGAGCTCGCCGCCGGGCTATCGTCGGAGCAGATGGAGCCGGCGGAGTTGTTCAACGCTCGCCAGCGGCGGGTAGATCGGTCTGGGAAGGAGAGCGCGTGAACAGGGAGAGAGTGGAAGAGCTCGTGCGCGAGCTCCTGCTACAGATGGGCGAGGACCCCGAGCGCGAGGGCCTCGAGCGAACGCCGCGGCGCGTCGCGGAGTCGTACGAATACCTGACCTCCGGCTACCACGTCGGCCCCGGCGAGCTGATCAACGAGGCCGTCTTCAGTCACGAGGCCGATCAGATGATCATCGCCCGCAACATCGACGTCTACAGCCTCTGCGAGCACCACCTGCTGCCCTTCTTCGGCCGCTGCCACGTCGGCTACATCCCCGGCGGAAAGGTGATCGGCGTCTCCAAGATCGCGCGCCTGGTGGACATGTACGCTCGCCGCCTGCAGATTCAGGAGCGCCTGACCGAGCAGATCGCCCACGCCATCGACGACGCGATCAAGCCCCGCGGCGTCGGCGTCACGATCGAAGCCCGCCACCTCTGCATGGCCATGCGCGGCGTCGAGAAGACCGACTCGCTGATGGTCACCTCTTCGGTGCTCGGCTCCTTCCGCGCCTCCGAGGCGACCAGAGCGGAGTTCATGGCGCTGATCAGGCAGTCGCAGTAGCCTTCGTTCATCAGCCGATTCCATCGGATC
>PMMN01000085.1 GCA_003162235.1 Actinomycetota bacterium
CGCAGGTCGCCGAGCGCTACCGGACGCTGCTCGAGGGGTTGGGCGGAGCCGAGCTTCCCGCTACGGACGACGCCGAGCACCGACGCTCCTGGTTTGTCTTCGTGGTCAAGCTTGCGCCTGAGATCGATCGTGAGCGGGTGATCGAGTTCCTGACCCGCGAGAAGGTCTCTTCCAGTCGCTACCTCCCTTGCATCCATCTCCAGCCCTACATGCGCGAGCGCTTCGGTTTCGCCGAGGGGCTTTGTCCGCGCGCCGAGGATCTGAGCCGGCGTACGGTTGCCCTGCCGTTCTACACGGCGCTCGAGGCTCAGGATCAGGAGCGCGTGGTTTCGACTCTCGCCAGGGCGATCGAAGCACAGGCATAGAGAGAGACCCGCACGAATGCGGGCCTCTCGATAAAGCGGTGTATGAAGGAAGTTGCTAGGCGGCGGCAGCGCCTTTGCTCTCCCAGAAACTGTTCAGGGCCCATTGCGTTTTACAGAGCCAGACCAGACTGCCGACCAGCGGCAGGAGGATCCAGAGACCGGTGTAGCCGGAGACCGGGTTCTCCTTCCCGTCCGCGTTGTAGAGCTTGCCTATTTCCGATGACATGAGGAAGGGAACGACGATACCGATGACGAGATCGAGTATCAGGCCTACCCATCCGCCGACGCCCTTGCCGGAGTACTGCTTCATCTCCTCGAAGGTCTTGAACACCCAGACGAGTCCGTAGATACCGAGAGTGATGATCGAGAGCAGGATGATGACGAGTACCTTGCGCGGCTTTCCGGCGGGGCCCGCGGCGGTCGCAGCAGCAGCCATTAATACGTCTCCTTCGTTGGGGGTTTCTATGAGGCTATTCGGGCACGACGGTTTCGGTCAAGCGCTTTCCCGCGTTAGAGTGACGCTGTGAGCGAGCACGCGTCTCGCATGGTCTTTCTTGGTTTCGGCAAGTATGTCCGCGCCGACCGGATCTACGCGCTCGAGCCGATCCTCGGTGAGGAGCGGGGTGGAGGCAGGCGCACGCTCGTCTGGGTGGAGGGGATAAACGATCCGCTGGTCGCGTCGCGCACCGAGCGCACGATCCTCGAGGACATGGGCGAGGACGCCTCGGTCGCGGCGTCGATGCTCGACGAAGCCTTGGCGCTGGTCGGACGCGTCGCCGAAGACTCGGAGAAAATAGGCCCGCTGCTCGCCCGCTCGATCAAGGCCGAATCGGGCGTCGATCTCAAGGAAATAGGCAAGAAGGCGCGCGACCTGCTCGAGCGGACGACCACCGGCGAAGATCAGCGCCTCTTTTAAGTGCCTAACCGGGTATTAGATGGCACAGCTCCGGCGTGATCTATTTGCCGCCGGCGCCCACCGGATCGCAGAGGAGCTGATCGGCGCGACTCTCCTCGTCGACGGGGCCGGCGGCGTCCTGGTCGAGCTCGAGATCTACGACCAGAGCGATCCGGCCAGTCACAGCTACCGGGGGCCCACGGCGCGGAACGCCTCCATGTTCGGTCCAGCCGGGCACGCCTACGTCTATCGCTCTTACGGCATCCACTGGTGCCTTAACTTCGTCTGTTCTGAGCCCGGCCAGGCGAGCGCGATTCTCGTCAGGGCGCTCGAGCCGACTCACGGCGTCGAGCGGATGATCGAGCGCCGCGNNAGCGACCCTGGAGGGTTTGCCTGAGCGGGTCTCCCTACCTCAGCCGCGGCCCACGACGAGGTTGACGGTCATTCCGGGCTTGACGGCGCCACCCGCTCGCGGTCGCTGAGCGACGACTTGGCCGGGGCTACCCTGCATGAAACCGCCCGCGCCAAGTCGGAGCCCTAGTGATTTCAGCTTCGCCCGTGCCTGGAGCAGCGTCAACCCAACCACGTCCGGGACTAGGCCGTTGAGCGGCTTCGCCAGCACTACGATCACGCTGTCGTAGGAGGAGAGCGCTCCCTTCCTGGGAATCTGGTCGATCACGACGTTGGGACGCTGGAGCGGCTTGGCTCGCTTGTAGAGAACCTCGGCGTTGAGCGGCTGGAGAGCGAGACGCTGCTCCGCCTTGTCCAGCTTCATCCCGATTACGTTCGGCACGTCGACCTCGTTCGGCTTGCACTTGGCGACGTCGCTCGGGCCGTAACCGTCGAAGTAGACGAGCGGGAAGCTCTTGTGGCAGTTGCCGTTGTCGAGCACCAGCTTGTTGTTGCGCCAGACGACCTGTTTGGAAACCGAGTAGGGATAGGACGGATTCGGGAAGTACTGGGGCTCCCAACTCCCGCTCGGATCGGTTCTCGCGAGATAGGGGAACGCGCTTTGCATGAAGGACTTCCAGATCAGCGCCGGGTAGGTACCGCCCGCCACGGGCTGGCCGTGGTAGAGATGCTCCATCGGCACCAGCTTGTTCGGAAAGCCAACCCAGACCGCGACCACCAGCTGTGGCGTATAGCCGACAAACCAAGCGTCGCCGTAGTTCTCCGTCGTGCCCGTCTTACCGGCCGCGACACGATCGGGCAGCGCGGCGCGGCGGCCGGTGCCGGAGGTGATGACGTTCTCGAGCATCGAGGTAACGATGGCGGCGTCGTTCGGCGACGTTTCCGGCGTCGGTGTTTCGTCATTGAGGCAGATCGCTTTGTTGCAGATCTTGTTGTTGCCCAGCACGCGGTAGCCGAGTACGGCGCGCGGCTCGTTTGCGAGCTTGCCGCTGCCGTCGACACGTACGCCACCGTTCGCAAGCGTGCCGTAGGCGCGAGCCATCTCGAGTGGATTGACCAGATCGGTTCCGAGGCCGATTGAGAAGTACGGGTCGAGCCGGCTCTGGATGCCGAGCGCCGTGGCGGCTGCGGCGACCGCTTTCGGCTTGACGATCTGCGTCAGCTGGGCGAAGACGGTGTTGTCGGAGTAGGTAGTCGCCGTTCTGAGATCAATCCGTCCGAGATACGAGTCCTCGCTGTTCGACACTGACCAGAAGCGGTCGCCGAGAGACAGGTAGAGCGGCTTCGATACTAGCGTCGATGAGGGCGAGAGGCCCTCCTCGAGCGCCGCGGTAAGCACGAATGGCTTGAACGCCGAGCCGGCCTGGCGTTGCGATTGGGTTGCCAGGTTGAACTGGCTGTGCTTGTAGTTTCGGCCGCCGACCATGGCGAGGATCTCCCCGTTGCGGGGGTCGATGGCCACCAGCGCGGCCGACGGACCGAGCGGGTCGGGCAGCCATTGCTCGACGGCCTTCGCAGCGAGCTTCTGCAACCCGAGATCGATCGAGGTCGTGACCTCCAGTCCGCCGCCATACACGTTTCCCGCACCGAGGTGCCGGATCAGTAGGTCTTTCACATAGTCGGTGAAAAACGGCACCCGCTCCCAGCTGGTTATACGCTCGCCCTGGTTGATGCGGGGGAGGGGGGCGCGATTCGCGCGCCGGGCATCCGCAGCAGTGATGTCCCCCTGCTCGACCATCTTCTGGAGCACGAGCGTGCGTCTATCCTTCGCCGCTTTCGGGTTGCGGAATGGGTCGTAGAGACCTGGATCCCTGGGGATGCCGGCGAGAAGTGCTGCCTCCGGCAGCGTCAGCTTGTTGGCGCCGTGCCCGAAATACGTTCGCGCCGCCCGTTCCACGCCGTAGGCGCCGTTCCCGAAGTAGATCGTGTTCAGGTAAGCGGTGAGGATCTTGTCTTTACTCCAGATCCGCTCCAGCTGCCAGGCGAGCGCGGCTTCGCGCAGCTTGCGCCCGATCGTGCGCTGGTTCTGGCGGTAGGAGTTCTTGACGAACTGCTGCGTGATGGTCGAGCCGCCCTCGACCACTTTCCCCTTGAGAATGTCTGTCCAAGCGGCGCGGAGCATGCCGCGTACATCGATTCCGTTGTGCTGGAAGAAGCGCCGGTCCTCGATGTCGACGATCGCATGCTTCATCGTCCAGTTGATCTGATCGGGGCGGTCGATCGTGCGCGCCTCGGAGCCGCGCAGAACGGCCAAGACGGTGTGTCCGTCGCGGGCCAGGATGCGGCCGTCCACCTCGATGTTCTGCTGGCGCACAGGATCGAGCTGGCTCAGGCTGGCTCCGATCGCCTGGATGAAGCCGAAGCAGAACGAGACGAAGGCGAGCAGGCTGAGCACGCCGACGAACGAGAAGAGCCTCAGCTTGCGGATCCGCCGCCTTGGCTTGGGCGGCTGCTTAAGGCCGGAACGGCCTCTGCGAGCGCGAAGCACGGAGCGGGATTCTACCGGAGGGAGTCATCCTGGCGCGTCCGGCAGGCGGCGGCCGTAGAATCGGCGGCGATGCCCAAAAAGGATGAGATCGCCAAGCTGGTTCGTAACGCTGTAGAGGTGCTACCCGAGGGCGGTCTGGAGCGGAAGCTCGCGCTTGGCCGTCCGCTGCGGGTCAAGCTCGGAATCGATGTCACCTCCCCGGACATCCACGTCGGCCGGGCGATTCCCCTCCAACGTATGCGCGCCTTCCAGGACGCCGGGCACATCGGAGTCCTCATCGTCGGCGACTACACGACCAGAATCGGCGATCCCTCGGGGCGCTCGAGCGAGCGGCCGATTCTGACGGATGAGGAGATCGAGCGGAACGCGGAGAGCTACCTCGAGCAGGCGATGGTTATTCTCGACCGGGATCGCACCGAGGTGCGACGGAACGGTGAATGGT
The DNA here is from genome assembly GCA_003162235.1 of Actinomycetota bacterium. Taxonomy (GTDB): domain Bacteria; phylum Actinomycetota; class Thermoleophilia; order Gaiellales; family Gaiellaceae; genus Fen-549. Next base: position 4,602 of record PMMN01000085.1, read on the forward strand.
TGTCGAAGCTCAGCTACGCCGACGTCGTCCGCCTGGCACGCACCACGACCGTCGCCCGCATCCTCGAGCGCGACGACTTTGCCAAACGCTTTGCCGCGCACGAGCCGATCTCGGTTTCCGAGCTCCTCTACCCCCTCATGCAGGCCTACGACTCCGTGGCCGTCGAGGCCGACATCGAGCTCGGAGGCACTGACCAGCTCTACAACCTGCTCGCCGGGCGCGAGATCATGGAGTCCTACGGGCTCGAGCCACAGGTGATCCTGACGACGCCGATCCTCGTGGCCTGGGACGGAGAAAAGATGAGCTCCTCGGTCGGTAACAACATCCCGCTCCTGGCCGCGCCCGAGGAACAGTTCGGCCGCACCATGCGCATACCCGACGACCTGCTCGGACAGTGGTGGGAGCTGATCGCCGAGCGCGAGTCCCCGGCCGCAGATCCGATGGAGCAGAAGCTCGAGTTGGCGCGCTTCATCGTCAGCCGCTCACACGGTGAGGACGCCGCTCGCGCCGCCGAAGCGCACTTCACGCGCGTCGTACGCCAGCACGAGGCACCCGAGGCGACCGAGGAGGCGGCGCTACCGGCTGGAGATCCGCTTCACCTACCCGCGTTACTGGTCGAGTTTCTCGGTCTCGGCTCCACGAGCGACGCCAGAAGGATGGTCGCGCAGGGTGGCGTCAAGCTGAACGGCGAGGTTGTCAAGGAGATCGATCTCCCTCGCTCACGTCTCGAAGGCGCCCTCGTGCAGGCCGGTAAGCGCCGCTTCGTTCGCTTTCGAAAGGCTTGAGTAAACCCGCGATTACCAGGGGTTTTAACTAGCACTGCAGCCTTGACAGAGACTGTGACGGTGGTACCATTACTGAACCGTCCGAGGGCGGAGATTGAAGCTGCAAGAACTCAACCCGGAGCCCAGTTAGCGCATCGGCTATACTCAGCCGGTGATGACATGGGCCTCTGGCGCGAGTCGGAGGCTTTTTTGCGGTCGCCGAACGGCGGCGCGGTCTTTGAAAACTCAACAGCGTGCGTTTATGTCGAGACCTCTCGACCCGGCTTCGGCTTGGTCGTGAGGCCGTAAAAGACCCGTCGACCCTCTTCGGAGGGGAGACACTTTGAGCTTCAAGCTCGAAGGAGAATCAGTTTGCGTGGGTTCGCCCACGCGACCGATCTTCGCGGAGAGTTTGATCCTGGCTCAGGACGAACGCTGGCGGCGCGCTTAACACATGCAAGTCGAGCGAGATCCCGGCCTTCGGGCCGGGGGAAAGCGGCGAACGGGTGAG
>PMMN01000028.1:0-148 GCA_003162235.1 Actinomycetota bacterium
AGCGGCGATGAGTGTAGCATCGCTGCATGCTCTGGGCCGCCGGCGTACTGGTTCGCGGATCGGAAGCGATCTGGAGATTCCTGTTCCGCCGCCGCTCGCCGGCATCCGGAGATCCTGCCGAGGAGCTGCGCCGCAAGCTCGCCGAGGC
>PMMN01000028.1:336-27053 GCA_003162235.1 Actinomycetota bacterium
TCTCGTCGTCGAGCTCGAAGCGCGCCTTCCCACCTAGCACGACGTAGAGCTCCTGGTGACCGCTACCTTCCTCGGTGTGGTCCTCGATCACCCGCGTTCCCGTCTCGCGCCCGATGAAGGCGTTGACACCGAAGGCGCCGATACCGAGCTTGGCTCGGAGCGGCTTCCAGACGCCGTCCTCGGGCTTGTCGCCTCCGAACGACTCGACGGCATCGATATCGGTCACGACGTACTTGCTATCCACGATGGCCTCTCCTTCACTTGATTCGATCTCGGTCTCTTCTTCGTTCGCCGGTGCCGCCGAGCGGCTTCGCCTACGAGGTCGCGCTGGTGTTCGCGTCGGACAGCGCGTGCGAGCTCGGGACGAACTACCACCGCGGCCTTCTCGGAAAGCGGCTAACTAGTGATACGATATGAGTGGTTATATAACTTGTCAAGTCGAAATGGTGGTTAGGTCATGAGCACCGCACCGGAAGAGCTCGAACTCGTTCGGGCCTTTTTGAACACCACCGACATCGGATCGGGGTCGGACGAGCTCGTTTCGCCCGCCGCGCTCGTTGGCTGGCTATCCGAGCGATCGCTGCTCGAGAGCGGGGCAAGCGCCGGCGATCAGGATCTCGAGCGCTCGAGAGAGCTCCGCGAAGCGCTGCGCGCGTTCTGCCTAGCAAACTCCTCGGGCGAGCTCGACCCCGAGGCTCCGCCGGTACTCGACGCGGCTGCCGAACGTGCCGGTCTTCGCCTTCGCTTCGGAGCGGACGGTGAGGCAAAGATGGCGCCAAGCGTCGAGGGGGTGGACGGAGCGCACGGGCGGCTGCTGGCGATCGTCGCCGAGTCCATGCGCGCAGGCACCTGGGAGCGCCTCAAGGCCTGCCGCAGCGACGACTGCCGCTGCGCCTTCTACGACGCCTCCAAGAACCACTCGCGCGCCTGGTGCTCGATGGCCGTTTGTGGCAATCGGGCCAAGGCCCGCTCCTTCCGCGAGCGGCACGCGGGCGCCTAGTCGGCGCTTCTCGAGCATCAACTCCGCGGTTCCGGCCCGAAGCAGCGTCCAGGTACCGTGACGATCGGCCTGGAACGAGCGCACGACCTTGAAGCCGAGCCTCTCGTAGAAGGCGACCGAGCGCGCCGCGCCGTCGATCTGGATCACGGGCGTGGCTGCCGTCGCGATCTGAGGCTTGGCTCGCTTTTTCAGGCCATAAACCGATCGTGATCCAGCCTGCGACCGGTGTGAACCGGGCGCGGTGTGGAGATATCGTTTAGGCAGAGCGGGGCACGCACAGGGCGGAAACCCGCTGGCAAGCAGAGCTGAGGAGAGCTTCGAGAAAATGCATCCCAACTTCACGATCGGTCGGATCGCCGGTATTCGCATCTCCTTCAACTGGAGCTGGCTGATCGTCTTCGCCCTGATCGTGTGGTCGCTGGAGTCCTACGTCTTCCCGGCCCAGGACCCCGGTCTCTCGACGACCACCTACGTGATCATGGCCGTGATCGCAGCGATCGTCTTCTTCNNTCTCGATCCTTCTGCACGAGATCGGGCACTCGATCGTCGCCCGCCGCAACGGGATGGAAATCGAGGGGATCACGCTCTGGCTCTTCGGCGGCGTCTCCCAGTTCAAGGAGATGTTCAAAAGCCCGGGCTCGGAGTTTCGCATCGGCATTGCCGGACCGGTCGTTTCCTTCGTCCTCGGAGTTCTTTTCGTCGGGCTCGCTTTTCTTCCGATCGGCTCGACGCCGGTGACCGGCACGCTCTTCTGGCTCGGATACATCAACCTGTTCCTGCTCGTCTTCAACCTGCTGCCGGCGCTGCCCCTCGACGGCGGTCGCGTGCTTCGGGCTGCGCTCTGGAGGGCCAAGGGCGACTTCGCTTGGGCGACGCGAATCGCAGCGGGCTTCGGGCGCGGGTTCGGCTATCTGATGATCGGCGGCGGCGTCGTGCTGTTCATCACCTACGGGTCCGTGAGCGGCATTTGGCTGGCGTTGATCGGCTGGTTCCTGCTCGGCGCGGCCGGTAGCGAGACACGGTTCCTGCGAGTGCGCGAGGCACTCGAGGGCCTGTGCGTGCGCGATGTGATGACGCGTGACCCGGTAACTGCTCCCGCGGACGAAACGCTGGGCGAGTTCATGGACACGCTCGCCGGCCGGGCCCGGCACAGCACCTACCCGGTCGTTTCGAACGGCGATGTTCTCGGTCTACTTCCGTTCCGCTCGATCGCTCATCACCCGCGCAGCGAGTGGGACACGCGACTCGTTCGCGACAGCATGCTGGCAAAGGCCCAGGTTCCCGTGCTCGACTCCGAGGACAGCGCAGAGGACGCTTTGAACGAGCTGATCAGGGGCGAGATCCAGCGCGGGCTCGTTCTCCACGATGGCGAGCTCGTCGGCTTTCTCTCCATCTCCGATCTGGCTCGCGTCCTCTCGCAGAGAGACTCGTTCAGGCGCTGAGCGGTCGATCCGGGCGCCGATCGAGTCGGCTGGATAACGTTTCCGCGTGAGCTCGGTTCGCAAACGGACTTCGCCCCCGCCGCAGGCGGGCGGCGACGAGGCGCTCGACCTTCGCCGGGCGGCTGCGATCTCGGTCGAGGACGTGCTCGAACGGCTGGGCACGAGCGCGGCGGGTCTCTCCGGCGACGAGGCGGCCAGGCGGCTCGCCCTGGACGGGCCGAACGTCTTGCGCAGCCACGGCGCGCGGCCGCTCGAGGTGCTCGTACGGCAGCTCAAGAGCTACCTGCTGCTGCTGCTCGTCGGCGCGGCGGTCGTCTCTGCGATCGTGGGTGACCGCACCGAGGCGGGGATCATCCTGGCGATCGTCGCTCTATCGGTCGGGCTCGGCTTCGTCAACGAGTATCGCTCGGAGAAGGCCGTCGAGGCGCTGCACTCGCGCATCCGGCGCCGGATCCTGGTGGAGCGCGACGGGCGCGTCGCGCAGCTAGACGTGACCGAGCTCGTTCGCGGCGACGTCGTCTCGCTCAGGGTCGGCGACGTCGTGCCGGGCGATCTGCGCCTGCTCGAGGCAAACGGGCTCGAATGCGAGGAGTCGGTGCTGACCGGTGAGTCTGCGGCTGCAGCGAAGCGCGTCGCTCCAGCCCCGCCGGGCGGCTCGGCGCTCGAGCTTCCCTCATGCGCGTTCATGGGGACGATCGTGCACTCGGGCAGTGGTCGCGGCGTCGCCGTGCAGACGGGCACCCGAACCGCCTTCGGTGAGATCGCACTCAGACTGGGAGAGCGGCAGGAGCAGACCTCCTTCCAGAAGGGCCTCCAGGACTTCTCGCGCCTGCTCGCTACGATCACCGCCGCACTCGCCGGCTCGATCTTCGTCCTCAACGCGCTGCTCGGCCGCTCCTTCCTCAGCTCGATGCTCTTTGCGCTCGCGATCGCGGTCGGTCTCACCCCGCAGCTACTTCCGGCGATCGTCACGGTCAGCCTTGCCACCGGCGCCCGTCGGCTCGCGCAGCGCTCGGTCGTGATCAAGCGTCTGGTAGCGATCGAGGATCTCGGCAACGTCGACGTTCTCTTCACCGACAAGACCGGGACGCTGACCGAGGGTCAGATCACCTTTGCGAAAGCGCTCGACCTGGCCGGCCGGGACGACTCGGAATTGCTCGAGCTCGGACTGGTTTGCAACGAGGCGGTGGTGGAAGGCGGCGCCGTCGTCGGCGGCAACGAGCTCGACCAAGCGCTCTGGCAGGCGCCAGACGCCGCGCAGGCTGGAGCGGACCGCTGGCACAAGCTCGCGCAGGCGCCGTTCGACCACGATCGCCAGATCGGATCGGTGCTCGCGGAGAAGCCCGGCGGCACCCGCAAGCTGATCGCCAAGGGCGCTCCGGAGGAGATCTTCGCCCGTTGCCACGCGGTTCCGGCGGAAGCCCAGGCGCTACTCGATCAGTTCTACGGACGCGGCGAGCGGGTTGTCTGCCTAGCCGTTCGGGACGCGGGAGACGCGACCACGCTGACCCCGGCTGACGAGCACGATCTCGAGCCGCTGGGCTTTCTCTGCTTCACCGATCGTCCCAAGCAGGACGCGGCGGCGTCGCTCGAGCTGCTGGCAAAGCTGGGCGTCACGGTCAAGATCGTGACCGGCGACAGCGGCAAGGTGGCCGAGACGGTTTGTGCCGAGCTCGGCGTCCCTGTCGGTCGCACACTGACCGGCGTCGAGCTCGAGGCGATGAGTGACGAGGCGCTGCGCGTGGCATTGCCGTCGACGTCGATCTTCGCCCGCGTGACGCCGGATCAGAAGTCGCGCATCATCCGCGCGCAGCGAGCGCTGGGTAGCGACGTGGGCTTTCTGGGAGATGGGGTCAACGACGCGATCGCCCTTCACGACGCCGATGTCGGCATCTCGGTCGACTCGGCGGTGGACGTCGCCAAGGACGCGGCCGACGTCGTTTTGATGACGAAGGATCTCGGCATCCTGGCCGGGGGCGTCGTCGAGGGCCGGCGCATCTTCGCTAACACGATCAAGTACGTGCTGATGGGCACCTCGTCGAACTTCGGCAACATGTTCAGCGCCGCCGGCGCCTCGCTCTGGCTGAAGTTCCTGCCCATGCTGCCGACGCAGATCCTGCTCAACAACCTGCTCTACGACGTGAGCGAGCTCACGATCCCGACCGACAATGTCGACGAGGAGCTGCTCGCCCGGCCCTCGCAGTGGGACATTCGCTTCATTCGCCACTTCATGGCCGTCTTCGGGCCGATCAGCTCGATCTACGACTTCGCCACCTTTGCGGTGATGATCTACCTCTTCAACGCGGGCAACAACGCGACACTGTTTCGCTCCGGTTGGTTCGTCGAGTCGCTGGCCACGCAGACGCTCGTCATCTTCGTCATTCGCACGCGCCGCGTTCCCTTCTTCCGCAGCAAGCCGAGCAAGGCGCTGCTGGCGGCCACGCTAGCTTGCGCGGTCGCCGGTGTCGTGCTCCCGTTCTCGCCGCTCGCGCACCTGTTCGGCTTCAAGGCTCTGCCGCTGGCCTTCCTGGGCGTACTCGCGTTGATGGTTGTCACCTATCTCGCGCTGGTAGAGGTGGGAAAGCTTTTCTTCTTCCGCCGTTTCAAGCCCAGTGGGCACGTCCTGGCGACTCCCAAGCCACGTCACGAACGTAAGCTGCACCGCAGAGCGGCGGCCTGGAGCACTCGCGGGCCGGTGCGCCGACCTCGGGCGAAGAGCCGAAAGCGCCCGCGTGGCCGGCGTCCTGCGCAGGCGCACGGGTAACGTCCTGTGCAAGCGTTGTTCTGCCCACGGAAACGCTGCGAACTAGCTGCGTCCCCGGCGCCTCGCGCGAGCTCGCGCCGGCGCTTTGTGGTGCTTCGTGCTCTCGCTCAGCTTGTGGTGCTCGAGCACGATGCGGACAGCCTCGGCGGGGTCGTCGGTGCGCGAGAGCAGATCGAGATCGTCGGGGGAGATCATCTTCTTGCCGAGTAGCTCGCGGCGTATCCAGGTCACCATCTCCTCCCAGTAGTCGCGGTCCATCAGCACGACCGGGAAGTGGAAGATCTTGCCGACCTGGATCAGGGTCAGCGACTCGAACAGCTCATCCATGGTGCCGAAGCCGCCCGGGAAGATGATGAAGCCCTCGGCCGCCTTCACGAACATCGTTTTGCGGGCGTAGAAGTGATCGAAGGTGAGCAGCAGGTCGATGTAGGGGTTCGCCTCCTGCTCGTTCGGTAGGCGGATGTTGAAGCCGACCGAGAGCCCGCCGGCCTCCTGGGCGCCGCGGTTGGCCGCCTCCATGATCCCGGGCCCGCCGCCGGTCACGACCGCCCAGCCGGCTCGGGCGAACTCGCCTCCGACCGCGCGCGCCAGTTCGTAAAAGGACTTGCCCTCGGGCACCCGCGCCGAGCCGAAGATCGAGACGGCCGGCCTGTCTATCTTGTCGACTGCCTCGAAGCCGCGCCGGAACTCGTCGGCGATCATCTGCACGGAGCGCTCGTGCTCGCCGCCGTTGCTGGCGAGGATCTCGCGATCCTCGAGTCGTCTCCCGGGCACCGGCATCAGAAGTGGCGGACGACGTGGGTCTGGGCCATGGCGATGGTCAGCAGTATGGCGAGTCCGAAATAGCCGACGGCGACCGCGAAACGCTGCGAGGCACGCACCTTGTAGTACTCCTGCTCGCGATGCTGGTGGCGCATGCTCCAGCGGTGATAGAGGTCGAGCGCGGCTATGACCAGAATGATCAGAAGGATCGGGTTCGGCGTCAGGATGACCAGCGCGACCAGCGCCGCGAGGCCGACGATCCAGATCGCCGGGTGCAGAGCGGCGGCGACTCGCCCGCCGTCAAGCGGTACCACCGGAAGCAAGTTGAAGAGGTTGATGAAGAAGCCGAAGTAGGCGATCGCGAGCAGCAGGTTCGAGTGATAGATGCCGGAGAGCGCCCAGCAGAAGGCCGCCCCGAGCGAGCCTAAGAGCGGGCCCGCGAGCGCCAGGCGAGCCTCTTTCCAGGCGTTGTGGGGCATCTCGCGCATGGTGATGGCGGCGCCCAGAAAGGGGACGAACACCGGCGCGCTCACAGGTAGGCCTTGCCGCCGAGCCTCGAGCACGTGACCGCACTCGTGCACGAACAGCAGGAGCACGAAGCCGACGGCGAAGCGCCAGCCCCAGAGCATCGTGTAGGCGCCGATCGAGACGATCATGGTGGCGGCGGTCGTGAACAGCTTGAGCTTGAAGACGATCAGGATCGCTGCCTTGAACTTGAGCAGCAGGGCACCGAGAGCGATGAAAGGCGCTGCGAGCTTCCTGAAGAAGCTACGGAGGGCTCCTTCCGGATGGATGGGGTCGTATTCGCGTTCGGGCTCGATCTCTGGCACGTACTCGACCGGGGAGTAGCCGACCGTCTCGAAGCGAGGCGACTGCTCGCCCTCGGGCCCTTGCCACTTGCGGTATGGGTCGCTCGATGTCATCCCGGTTTTCCTGCCGCACTGCCACGCGTCCCTCTCGTGAGGGATGAGATCCGCACGTTATCGGCTGGAGCCTTCTTCTGGCTGAGCCGTAGGCCGTCGTACGCAATGAGCTCCGGAAGCAGCCTCGACGAGCGCGGAGGCTGCTGCCCGCCCCTCGCCGTCGCCGGACGCGTACGATTCTGGCCGTGGCGCCGGCAGACGAATCGCGCAAGACCGAGGCGGGGATCGAGATCAAGCCCGTCTATGCGAGCGAGGACATGGCCGGGCTCGAGTCCGAGTCGCCGGGCGTCTATCCCTTCACGCGCGGCCCGTACGCAACCATGTACCGTGGCCGACCCTGGACGATTCGCCAGTACGCCGGCTTCGGCTCGGCCGAGGAGACGAACGCGCGCTTCCGTTACCTGCTCGAGAAGGGCCAGACGGGGCTCTCGGTCGCGTTCGATCTGCCCACTCAGCTCGGTTACGACTCCGACCATCCGCTCGCTGAGGGCGAGGTCGGGCGCACCGGCGTCGCCATCGACTCGCTCGGCGACATGGGGCTGCTCTTCTCGGAGATACCGCTCGACCAGGTCTCGACCTCGATGACGATCAACGCGCCGGCGGCGCTTCTCCTTCTCCTCTACGAGCTGGTCGCCGAGAAGCAGGGCGTGGCGCCCGAGAAACTGCGCGGCACCGTCCAGAACGACATCCTCAAGGAGTACGTAGCGCGCGGGAACTACATCTTCCCGCCTCGGCCTTCGATGCGGATCACGACCGATCTGTTCGCCTACTGCGAGGGACGGTTGCCCGGCTTCAACACGATCTCGATCTCCGGCTACCACATTCGCGAGGCCGGCTCCAACGCCGTCCAGGAACTCGCCTTCACGCTCGCGAACGGAATCGCCTACTGCCAGGCGGCGGTCGAGGCGGGGCTCTCGCCCGACCGCTTCGGCGAGCGCCTCTCCTTCTTCTTCAACGCTCACAACAACTTCTTCCAGGAGGTGGCCAAGTTCCGAGCGGCGCGGCGCCTCTGGGCAAAGATCATGCGCGACCGCTTCGGCGCCGCCAATCCGAAGGCGCAGATGCTCCGCTTCCACGCCCAGACCGGCGGCTCGACCTTGACCGCCCAGCAGCCCGAGAACAACGTGGTGCGCGTCGCCTTGCAGGCCTTCTCGGCCGTCTGCGGTGGCGCTCAGTCGCTGCATACCAACTCCTATGACGAGGCGCTGGCACTTCCGACCGAACGCTCGGTGCGGATAGCGCTCAGGACGCAGCAGATCCTCGCCAATGAGGTGGGCTGCACCGACAGCGCCGATCCCTTCGGCGGCTCATACTTCATCGAGTCGCTCACCGCCGAGCTGGAGAGCCGCGCGACCGAGCTGATCGAGCGCATCGACACGCTCGGCGGCGCGGTGGCGGCGATCGAGCAGGGCTTCGTACAGGCCGAGATCGAGGAGGCGTCCTACCGCCACCAGCTCGAGGTCGAGTCGGGCGAGCGGGTGATCGTCGGCGTCAACCGCTTCCAGGAAAAGGCCGATGCCGAGGCGGTCGAGCTGCACCGGATCGATCCGCAGATCGAGCTGCGCCAGCGCGAGCGCACCGCCAAGGTGCGAAGCGAGCGCGACGGAACCGCCGTGGACAAAGCACTCGAGACGGTGCGCAGCACTGCACGCGGAAGCGACAACTTGCTCCCGGCGATGCGCGACGCGCTCGTTCTTCGCGCCACGATCGGCGAGGTCTGCACCGTACTGCGCGAAGAGTTCGGTACCTTCGACCGCGCCTAGGTACCGTACCGCCGATGGGGTTCGAGCTCGGTCACGGCGTCAACATCTCTCACTGGCTCTCGCAGTCGGAGCGGCGGGGTGCCGAACGGCGCGCCTGGTTCGCCCAGGCCGATGTCGAACGCATCGCCTCCTCGGGGTTCGACCACATCCGTTTCCCGGTCGACGAAGTACAGCTCTGGGACGAGCAGATGCGGCGCGAGCCCGAGGCCTTCGAGCTGCTCGAGCAGGCGCTCGGCTGGTGCGAGCGAGCCGAGCTGCGCGCAATCGTCGATCTGCACATCGTTCGCTCTCACTACTTCAACGTGGACTTCAACCCGCTCTTCGCCGAGCCGGCCGAGCAGGGCAAGTTCTGCGCGCTCTGGGCCGATCTCTCGCGGGCGCTCGCACACTGGCCGGTAGACCGTGTCTGCTACGAGCTTCTCAACGAGCCCAAGGCTCCCAACGACGGAGACTGGAACGAGCTCGCCGCCCGGGCGCTCGCCGAGGTGCGCAAGCACGAGCCCGAGCGATTCGTGGCGATCGATTCCAACGGAACCGCCGACCCTCGCGCCTTCACGGAGCTGCGCGTCCCCGAGGACGAAAAACTCATCCTCAGCTTCCACTTCTATGACCCGCTCTTTTTCACGCACTATCGGGCCTACTGGAGTGGGGTCAAGGCCTACGAAGGCCCGATCGACTATCCGGGTGAGCTCGTCTCGCAGCAGGACTGGGACGCGCTTCCGGAACGGGTACGTCTCGAGGGTCGCGGTGTGCGCGTGTTTACCGAGGCGGACATCGAGCGCTTGCTCGAGCCGGCGCTGGCGCTGTCTCGCGAGACCGGCCTGCCGCTCTGGTGTGGCGAGTTCGGCGCCCTCGGTACCACCTCGGAGCCGGCCCGCGAGCGTTGGTACAGGGACTTGCTCGGCGCGCTCCGCCGGCATCGTATCCCCTGGACGGTTTGGGACTACAAGGGCGACTTCGGCATCTTCGATCTCGAGGGCCGGCCGACGCCGGTTCATCGCTTCCTGAGCGAGGCGATCTCCGCTTCCTGACTCATCGGATAGCCGTTATTCGCGCGAGGGGTGGTCCGGCGCGGAGGATGCCCATCCCACCACCCGCTGCGATCGTAACGTCGAATCTCGCACCTGTCTGTAACGCGACAGCGCCGAAACCGTCAGTCTTCATCCCCAAGATGCGCATCCTGCTCGTCTCGCAGATGTATCCGGGGCCGGACGACCCCGATCTCGGAGTCTTCGTCGCCCAGCTCGAGCACGAGCTCGCGGCGCGCGGGCACGAGCTCGAGCGGGCGGTGCTCGACCGGCGCTCCGGCGGCAGGCGGCGTTTTCTGTCCCTGGCACGTGAGGCACGGAAGAAGGCACGCGGCTTCCGGCCCGAGGTCGTCTATGCGCACTTCCTCGTCCCCTCCGGGTTGATCGGGGCGCTCGCGTCGAAGGCGCCGCTCGTGGTCACGGCGCACGGTCAGGACGTGCGCAACATCGGCGCCGTTCCGGGCCTGCGCATCCTGACCGCGTACACGCTCAAGCGGGCGAACGAGATCATTGCCGTCTCGGGCTTCCTCGCCCGCGAGCTGGAGACGAAGCTGCCGCAGGCGCGCGGGAAGACCACGGTGATCGACTGCGGCGTCGACCTCGCGCGCTTCCAGTCCCGCGGCCAGGCCGAAGCTCGGAGCGAGCTCGATTGGACGGGAGAAGGGCCGCTCTTTCTCTGCGTCGGCTCGCTGACGGAGCGTAAGAACGTGGTTAGGCTGGCGCGCGCCTTCGAGCGTCTCGGGAAGGGCTCTCTCGTCTTCCTCGGCGATGGGCCGCTACGCGGCGAGTTGGAAGGTATTGCGGGTGTTGGCTTGCTGGGCCGCGTTCCGCACGAGCGGGTGCCGCGCTGGCTCGCCGCCTGCGACGTCCTCTGCCAGCCCAGCCTGATCGAGCCCTTCGGGCAGGCGCTTCTCGAGGCGATGGCCTGCGGTCGGACCGTGGTGGCCACGCGCATTGGCGGCCCGCCCGAGTTCGTCCCGCCCGGAGCCGGCGTGCTCGTCGATCCGGTGGACGACGATGCACTCGTGCGAGCGCTGGAGAGCGCTGCCGGCCTACCTTGCCCGAACGAAGACGGGCGCGTGGCCGCAGCCGAGCACGGCGTCCAACTGCAGGCGGAGCGGATCGAGCGGGTGCTGGAGCGGGCAGTCGCCCGCGGCGCCGTGGGCTAAGCCGGCGCTGCTATCCTCGGCACGCTCATGATCGGACTGCTCGCAGGCTTCCACATCCTCGTCTCGATCGGACTGGTCGTTCTCATCCTCATGCACTCCGGTCGCGAGGGTGGTCTCGGCGGGCTCGGTTTCACCCCGACCTCGCACGGAGGCACGCATATCGTCGAGCGCAACCTGACCCGGCTGACGATCGTCGTCGCCTTTGTCTGGTTCCTCGATACCGTCGCGCTCTTCCGGCTTCTCAAGTAGCCGGGAGGCTCGCTGAAAGCCGGTACAATCCGGGCCCCACGCGCTGGTGGCGGAATTGGTAGACGCGCAAGGTTGAGGGCCTTGTGGCCCGAATGGGCCGTGGAGGTTCAAGTCCTCTCCAGCGCACTTCTCGATGCACTGAACGCCGGTCGGCCCAAGGGCCGACCGGCTGACGATTCTGGACTGCAGGATGCGGCGTCTGCGTCGCCTGTCCGTACGGTGTGTACTGTCCTGCGCGCCGCAGCCACCGCCTCCTTTGCCAGAATCGCCTCAGTGCGCCGAGGAGACTCTTCGAGAGACTGATCGCTTCGCTCCGCGGGCCTCGACTTTCGCCGGACGCCTCCTTCCGAACATCAGCGCCAGGCGATCTTGTCGCGCGTGATCACTCCGGGGTCGTTCATCAGCTCGTTGGCGTGGAGGTTGTCCGCGAGCGACATCTTCACATTCTCCCAACTGGCGAAAACCGTGAAATAGGCAACCCGCGGGTGGTCGCGCTTCAGGCGCTCGATGTAGAGGCGGTCGTCGAATGAGCCGTTGGCCCCGATGTCGGCGCCCCATGCGTTCGGGCCGTATTCGGACACGCCGATGGGGATCTAGTCGCCGCTGCCGACTCGCCGCAGAGCGGAGCGCGCGGTCGCAACTCTTCGCGTTGACTCTGTCCGAAAGGAGCGCTAGCCTCCATGGCGAACAGATGTTCGGATTCGTCAACCGGGCAAGGAGGATCGCTTGCTAACGCCGCGGCAAAGAGAGATCTGGGACTACGTCGTCGCTTATGTCGATCAGCACGGCTACCCGCCGACCGTGCGTGAGATCGGGCAGGCGGTCGGGCTCGCTTCGCCCTCCACGGTTCACGCCCATCTCGCCAACCTCGAGCGCGCGGGCTTGCTCAAGCGCGATCCCACCAAGCCGCGCGCACTGGAACTCATCGCGCGCGAACGCGAGCAGGAGCACAGGCTGCCGCTGCTCGGCCAGGTCGCAGCCGGGTCGCCACTACTGGCCGAGGAGAACGTCGAGGATTACCTCGCGGTGCCCGAGCCGCTCTCGCGCGGGGGCGAGGAGTTCCTGCTGCGGGTCAAGGGTGACTCAATGATCAACGCCGGCATTCTCGAAGGTGACATCCTGGTCGTGCGCAAGCAGGAGAGCGCCGACAACGGCGAGATCGTCGTCGCTCTGGCCGGGGAGGACGAGTCGGCCGGCGAGGCCACGGTCAAGCGCTTCTTCCGGGAGGGTGGGCGCGTGCGCTTGCAGCCCGAGAACGATGCACTGGAGCCGATCTACGCCGACTACGTACAAATCCTCGGCAAGGTGACGGGCGTTTTCCGAATGCTTTCTTGACCGATTGGGAATACCAGGCACATGACCATCGCCTTCATCCACCAGTCGCTCGAGCAGGAGGTGTGCGCGCTAGCGCGCGGCGCCAGCCTGGAGTGCCTCGTCTGCGGCGAGTTCGTGCTCCACGAGGGGACAGATGTCATCTGCCCTGAGTGCGGCTCGTCCTGGCCGGGACTCCTAGGACGCGCGGGCGCGGCGCTAGACTGCGAGTCGCAGGCCGGGTGACCGCGAGCCGCTTCGGCGGTTCGAGGAAAGTCCGGACACCGCAGGGCAGGATGCTGGGGAAACCCCAGGCGGCGAAAGCCGACGGAAAGTGGCACAGAAAGGACACCGCCTCCGGGCAACCGGCGGTAAGGGTGAAAAGGTGGGGCAAGAGCCCACCAGCGCCGCGGTGACGCGGCGGCTCGCCAAACCCCATCCGGTGCAAGGCGAAGCAGGTCCCGCTCAGGTGGCCCGCCCAGGGACCGGGTGCGCCGCTCGAGCCGTCGGGCAACCGGCGGCCTAGATGGATGGTCACCTTCGACAGGATCCGGCTTATAGGCCTGCTAAGGGAAAAGCCCCGGTAAAACGGGGCTTTTTCTACTGGCAGATCTTCTTGAAGGCGCTCACGATCTAAGCCCGACTTCAAGAGTCGTACCCACTCCCGGCGTGCTCGAGACGGCGAAGTCGGCGCCGATCGAGGCGGCGCGTTTCCTCATGTTCTTCAGCCCCTGTCCGGCGCTGCGTCCGCCGTCGCCGCGGTGGCTGTCGTCGAAACCGTCACCGTCGTCGCGGACGATGACCATGCGCTTGTGCCCCTTCTTGACGATGTCGAGCACGGCTCGGTCGGCGTTGGCGTGCCTGCGCACGTTCCCGAGTCCCTCCTGGACGATGCGGAAGATCTCGATCTGCTCATCGGGAGCGAGGTGGATCTCCGGATCGATCTCGATGTCGACCTCGAGCTCGCCGTCGGCGCAGAGGAACTCGACGTAACGGCGCAAAGCTGCGTCGAAGGGCGCACTGCCGCCGGCCGAAGAGAGCGCCAGCACGGCGAAGCGCGCCTCCTGTTGTGCAAGCGCTGCTACCTCCTCCAGCCGCGGCAGCACTTTGTCGAGCTCCGCCCCGGTTCTGAGCATGTTCAGATGAGTCGAAAGCGCGAACAGGTACTGAGCGAGGCCGTCGTGGATCTCGCGTGCGACCCGCGCCCGCTCCTCCGAGACCGCACGTCCGAACTCGGCGGCGCGGATCGCACGCCAGACGCCGACGACCAGTAGAACGCAGGCAAGCAGGCGCAGGAAGTCGCCCAGCGCTGCCTTGTCGCCCGGCATTAGAGGCTTGAAGACGAAGTTGAGGCTCGAGAACAGCCACAGGGTCGCGGCCAGAGCCAGCCAGCTGTCGAGGTCTTCGAGGTGGCGCCGGAAGCGCAGTCCGAAGCCGATCATCGCCCCCAGGTAGAGCAGAGCGAGCAGCGCGAAAGCGATCGTCAACGGCAGCTCCGTGCCGCCCGTGTCGCCTGTCCCGGTCAGTGCACCGGCGAGCGCGTGCGCGCCGCTCCAGAAGACGAGCAATGTCAGCAGGCCGGTACCGAGCGCGGCGAAAAGCGCTCGCTCGGGGATGCGCACGTGACCCCGAGCGAACGAGGCTGTGACGATCAAGGCGGCGGAGAGAATTCGTCCGACCAGTCCTGTCCAGGCCTCCGGCCGTCCGATCGCGCCGCCACCGAGGATCGGAGCGATCTCGAAGGCGAGCATCGAGAGCGCGGCGACCCCGAAACCAACGGAGAGCAGCAGATCGGTTCGCCGCGCGTCGACCGCGAAGCGAACGCCGGCCAGTACCGCCACCAGCGCCGAGGCGAGCGCGATCGCCGTATCGAGCGCGATTAAGAGCATTGGTAGATCGAAGGTGCTGGGCAGGCTCGGGTAGGCGCCCCAAAGCGCTAGAGCGGCGCTGAGCAGGGCGATCAGCAGGAATTCGCCCACCAGCCACGAACGAAGAGCACTCTCTTGTTGCTGACGGTTGTCGTCCACGATTCCCCTTTTCGGCAACAATGGGGCTGCCGATAAGGGATGAAACCATGTCCGAGCGCGTACTCATCGTCGACGATCACCCGCTGACGCAAGAGGCTCTTGCGTCGCTTCTGACCCAGCACGGCTTCGAGATCGTCGGCCAGGCGGCTAGCGGGGAAGAGGCAATCAGGCTGGCTGCAAAACAACAGCCCGACCTCATACTGCTCGATCTTTCAATGCCCGGCATGAGCGGGCTCGAGGCTCTTCCGGAACTGCGCCGAGTCGCTCCCGGTTCCGAGGTGATCGTTCTGACCGCCTCCGGAACGGAGGAGAACCTGCTGCGCGCGATCCGCGGCGGCGCCGCCGGTTACCTGCTCAAGACGGAGCCTCCGCAGCGCATCGTCGAGTTCCTGCGCGGCGTCGTCAACGGCGAGGCCGCGCTATCCGGGACGATCGCCCGGCGCCTGCTCGAGCAGGTGCGGGACGGCAATCGCGACCACGCGGTGCCCGATGAGATCGCCTCGCTGCTCTCGGCCCGCGAGCTCGAGGTGCTGCTCCTGCTCGACGAGCATCTGGGCACCGAGGACATCGCGCGGCGCCTCTTCATCTCCGAGCACACCGTGCGCTCGCACGTGAAGAGCTTGTTGCACAAGCTCGGCGTCTCGTCTCGGCGCGAGGCGCTGGAAGCGCTCTCGCGTGCGCGGCTCTAATCTCGATCGAATCACCCACTACGTGGGAGGCGTGGGGGATGCGCTTACCCACGTCCATATCCGATGATCTAGGTAAGCAACGGGATGGCTGTGACGATTGACGAGCGCGACCGGCGAAAGCCGGTCGCTGCTTGTTCGGACGACTTTTCCGACGCTATCTGAGAAAGCCGATTAGCGCAGATATGCGCGCCGTTTCCTCGAGCGCTCGAGTCGGGGCGCACCGCACCGTCTCTTCTGGGCTCGTCAGGAAGGGATAGCCGTCATTCCGTCTGCGAGTCGGGCGCGTAGCCGGAATCGCCCTCCTCAAGAAGGGTTTTCGAAACCGGCGACCGTCGTTTCTACCAGGCGGGGCAGAGTGCTGAGGTTGTAGCCGCCCTCGAGCACGGCGGCGAAGCGCGGAGCGAGGCTAGCCGTTCGGCTGGCGAGGTGGTAGAAGGCCTGGTCGGTCAGAACCGTGGGCGAGAGCGGATCGTCGCGGTGTGCATCGAAACCAATCGAAACGAGCACGATGTCGGGCGTGAAGGCTTCGACAGCCGGGCAAGCGATCTGCTCGAACGCCTGCAGATAGGAGCGGTCGCCGGTGCCGCCCGGGAGAGGAATGTTCA
Source organism: Actinomycetota bacterium (assembly GCA_003162235.1). Classification (GTDB taxonomy): domain Bacteria; phylum Actinomycetota; class Thermoleophilia; order Gaiellales; family Gaiellaceae; genus Fen-549. The sequence continues at coordinate 16,069 of PMMN01000028.1, forward strand.
GCGTGGTCGGGCTCTCTCCGCCCGGGACGTCTTCGCCGGCCGCATTCTTCGGGCGCGGTCCTCCCGTCCCCGGGTAGTACGGCCAGGCATGCAGCGACACGTAGAACACATCCGGGTCGGCCCAGAAGATCGCCTCGGTTCCGTTCCCGTGGTGGATGTCCCAGTCGAGGATCGCGACGCGCTGTAGACCGAGCTCGGCCTGGGCGTAGCGGGTGGCGATCGCAATGTTGTTGACCAGGCAGAAGCCCATTGCGTCCTCGTGCGAGGCGTGGTGGCCCGGTGGGCGGACGAGCGCAAAACCGCCGCGCCGCACCGCCTCGAAGGTCACTCCGACGGCGAGTTTGATCGCTTCGGCGCTGGTGGGAGTGACGAAAGTGTCGAAATCTATCCACTGCGTCGCTTTGAGACCCTCGAAGCTATCGAGGTAGGAAGCAGGGTGAACGCGCTCGAGATCGACGCGAGTCGCGGGCTCGGCCGTGGCGTAATCGGGGAAGGCGGAGATGAGCACCTCGAGGCGGCTCTGCGATTCCGGATGGTGTTCCGGTGCTTGGTGCAGACGAACGAGATCTGGGTGAGTGACGAGGTCGACGGCTCTGTCCTCCTGCTCGCGCCGGTGGCAGTTGCTTCCTTTTCGAGCACTCGTAAACACCCGAGCGCGCAATGATTCTATCGGCAGCCGATCCGGTTTCGGCCTCTCGACCAGGGGCTAGATATGCGTAGATGGCCCGACCGGCTCAACTCGGCCTCGTCTCAATCGACCTCGGATCTCTCCGATAAGGTGTCACACGTGGACACAAAGACACTCGTAGTTGCCGAGAAGCCGTCGGTCGGACGCGATCTCTCCGGCGCGCTGCCGGGATCCTTCGCCAAGCACGAAGGCTACCTCGAGTCGGATACCCACGTCATCACGTGGGCGGTCGGCCATCTCGTCGAGCTGGTCGAGCCCGAGGACTACGACGAGCGCTTCAAGCGCTGGCGCATGGCCGACCTGCCGATCCTGCCCGAAGCTTTCAGGCTGAAGCCGCGCGACTCCAAGTCCCGCAAGCAGCTCGACGTCGTTCTCAAACAGCTCAAGCGCGAAGACGTCGCGGAGGTCATCAACGCCTGCGACGCCGGGCGTGAGGGCGAGCTGATCTTCGCGTACGTCTACGAGGTCTACCTCAGGGCGCGTGGCGCCAAGGCGAAACCGATCGAGCGGCTGTGGATCTCGAGCATGACCAAGCAGGCGATCCGCGACGGCTTCGAGCACCTGCGCCCGGGCGAGCAGATGGCGTCGCTCGAAGCCGCGGCGCGCTCGCGCTCGGAGGCAGATTGGCTGGTTGGCATGAACGCCACCCGAGCCGCCACCATCCGTGGCCGCGCCTGGGTGGGCGGCGTGGTTTCGCTCGGACGAGTGCAGACTCCGACGCTGGCGATGATCGTGAGGCGGGAGCGGGAGATCCAGGCTTTTGTCCCGGAGCCATACTGGCTCGTCCACGCCGGCTTCGACGCCGGCTATGAGGGACTCTGGTTCGAGGATGACGAGACGCGGCTGAACGACGGCGAGCGCGCAGGGGCGATCGCCGACAAGGTGAGCGGGGCCGAGGGCCTGGTCACCTCGGTCGAGCGCAAGGAGGCAAGCGAGCGCTCGCCGCTTCTCTACGACCTCACCTCGCTCCAGCGCGACGCCAACCGCCGTTTCGGCTTTTCCGCCCAGCGGACGCTCAGGACGGCGCAATCCCTATATGAAGGCAGGAAAGCGATCACCTACCCGCGCACGAACTCGCGCTTCCTCTCCGGCGACATGGTCTCGCTGCTCAAACCCACGGCCGCCACGCTCGAGCCGATCGCGGAGTACGCGGAAGGGGCGCGATTCGTGCTTGCGCTCGAGAGCTTGCCGCTCGGGCGCGTTGTCAACGACGCCAAGATCGAGGATCACCACGCGATCATCCCCACCAACGACGAGCACGACGTCGAGAGCTTCTCCGACGACGAGCGGCGCATCTTCGACCTTGTTGCCCGCCGCTTCCTGGCTGTCTTCCATCCTCCGGCGCGTTACGCGAACACGACCGTCGTCACCGAGATCGAAGGCGAGAACTTCCGTACTCGCGGGAAAGTCACCCTCGCGGCGGGCTGGCGCGCGGTCTATGGCTACGGAGCGAGCGGGAACGGGCGCAAGAAAGAGGCCGGCGAAACCGAAGAGGATGGAGAAGGGGGCGAGCTCCCGGCGCTTGTGGAGGGGCAGAAGGTCTTATGCGTGAGCGCCGAGAGCGAGGGCAAGGAGACGAAGCCGCCGCCTCGCTACAACGAAGCCACCCTGCTCCTGGCGATGGAGACGGCGGGGAAGCTGATCGACGACGACGAGTTGCGCGAGGCGATGAAAGAGCACGGCCTGGGCACGCCCGCGACCCGCGCCGAGACGATCGAGACGCTGATCAGGCGCGAGTACATCGAGCGCGCCGGCAAGGAACTGCACCCGACACCCAAAGGCTTGCAGGTGATCTCCATGCTCGAGGAGCATCCGCTCACTTCCGCCGAGCTCACCGGCGACTGGGAGAAGCGCCTCGGCGACATCGAACACGGCTCCGGCGACCGGGCCGCCTTCATGCACGAGATCGAGCGCTTCACGCGCGAGACCGTCGAGAAGATAGCGGCGCTCGACCGCGAGAAACTCCGCCCCGAGAGGGTCGAGCTCGGGCTCTGCCCTCGCTGTGGCGCTGAGACAAGCGAGATCATCCGCGAGAACTCGCGCGCCTATGGCTGCACTAGCTGGAAGAGCCGCGAGGAGACGGGTTGCGGCTTCGTGATCTGGAAAAAGATCGCCGGACGCTCAATAACGCCCGAGATTGCCCGACAACTACTTGCAATAGGACGTACTAATGACGTAATATCCGGATTCCGAAGCCGAGGCGGCAAACATTTTCGCGCGCGCCTCGTCTTGAACGCTGAAGGACAGATCGAGTTCGAGTTTCCGGCGCGCTCGCAGACTGCCCAGCCGGCTGCCGCGGAATAAGGAAGGACCGAAGCCCGTTTCCGTCAGTAGGCAAGCACCCGGGGAAAGTCGCGGGTCGTGAGGAAGAGTCTGAGCGAGAGTAATGGTTTCGCGATCAGGCCAAGAGAGAAGAAAGGACGTCGAGGGTCAGTTGACGCAAAATCAATTGCAAGCAGTTTTTGAGAGTAGCGAGAGCGTCCGCGCTTTCGTGGACACCGCCGAAGAGCGCGGCACTGTCGAGCCTGCGGAAATAGGAGCGCTCGTAGTGGAGCACGACCTCACCGAGATCGAGGTCGAAGATTTGATGCGCGAGCTCGAGCGACTCGGCATCGAGATCGCCCAGCCGGCGGAGGCTGCCGCCACCGAGGATGCTGTCGAGCCCGTGGAGGCCGTGCCGGTAGAGGTGCCGGAGCTTTCCGGTGCCGCTGACAGCCTGCAGCTGTTCCTTGCCGATGTCGGCAAGCACAGACTGCTGACCGCCGCCGACGAGGTGACTCTCGCCAAGCGCATCGAGCGCGGCGATCCGGTCGCCAAGCGGCGGATGATCGAGTCCAACCTTCGCTTGGTCGTCTCGATCGCAAAGGGCTACCGTGGCCTCGGCGTGCCTTTCCTCGATCTGATTCAGGAAGGAACGCTTGGCCTCAACCGTGCGGTCGAGAAGTTCGACTGGCGGCGCGGCTACAAGTTCTCGACCTACGCAACCTGGTGGATTCGGCAGTCGGTGCAGCGCGCGGTCGCAAACCATGCGCGCACGATTCGCGTGCCTGTGCACGTCGTCGAGCGTCAGCAGAAGCTCTCCCGGGCCGCTCGCCGGCTCGAGGTCGAGCTGGGGCGCGAGGCAACGCGTGACGAGCTCGCCGAGGCTACCGGTCTTCCGATCCAGCATGTGGACGAGGCACTGGGTGCGGCCTCGGCCTCGGTGTCGCTGAACCAGACCGTTGGAGCCGATGACGAGGGTGAGCTCGGCGATCTGTTTGCCGATCGCGAGGCTTCCGATCCCTTCGAAGAGGCCGAAGAGTCGCTGCGGCGGCAGGGCGTTCGTAAGGCGCTCGAGGCTCTACCCGAGCGCGAGCGGCGCATTCTCGAGCTGCGTTTCGGCTTCGAGGGCGAGCCCTGGACGCTCGAGGCGATCGGGCACGAGCTCGACCTCACCCGTGAGCGCGTACGCCAGCTCGAGGGCCAGGCTCTCGCCCGGCTTTCGGCTCTGCGTGAGCTGTCCTCGCTCGCAGCCGCCTGACCGGTAGCTTCAGGTAGACCCAACGCTCTCCGAGCGGTGTCCTGCGACGCCCTCGAGAGGGCTGTCGCTAGGATCCTCCACCACGACCGGACGATCACGGGGAGGAAGCAGTTCTAGCTCGAACGTGGAAAGCAGTTGCTCTTCTCGCGGCGGTGCTCGCGGTCGGGGCGGGGTGCGGCGGCTCCGGCGATGCATCGAAGGGCCTACCAAGGTTCAAGACGCGTAGCTTTTCGGTGCTTCGGGTCGAGATCGACGCGGGTGCCGACTCGCTCGATCCCGGGCTTTCCTTCACCTCGGAGAGCTGGCAGAGCCTCTGGAACGTCTATCTGAGCCCGCTCGGATACGCGCATGCGAACGGCCGGACGAGCACGCGAATCGTGCCGGCGCTGGCGGAGAAGATGCCGGACATCTCCGGCGGCGGCCGGGTCTACGAGTTTCGCCTCCGCAAGGGCCTGCGTTACTCGAATGGCAAGTTCGTGCTGGCAAGCGACTTCGGCAACGCGATCCGCAGGCTCTACCTGCTCGACTCCTTCGGGGCGCCGTTCTTCGACGACATCGTCGGCGCCGGAGTGAACGCCGCGCGCCGAGGGCCGATCTCCGGCATTCAAACTGACGATTTGACGAGAGAGGTCACGATCCATCTCGCGCGTCCGAACCCCAGTTTCCTCGACGCGCTGGCGAGTCTCTTCGCCGCACCGGTTCCTCCGGGCACGCCCAGTCGCGATCAGACGCGCGCTCCGATCCCGTCGACAGGGCCGTACAAGATCTCCCAGGTCAAATGGCCGAGGGAGTTCACCCTGACCCGGAACCGCTACTTCAGGGCCACGTACGCCGTCCCGGACACCAACCCCGACCGGATCGTCGTCAGCATCGTCCGCGGCAGCAGGACGGCGTTCGAGCGGCTGGTGGCCGGACAGGCCGACTACGTGGACGCTCCGATGGCGCTCGCCTCGCTCGAGCGCGCTCAAAAGAAGGGCCTGGTGCAGCTCCGTACTTCGGCCGCAGCCAACACGCACTACTTCTTCATGAACACGACCGAGCGACCGTTCAACGACATTCGCGTGCGCCGCGCGGTCAACTACGCCATCGACCGCAAGCACCTGGCGAGCATCTTCGGAAAGCCGGCGGTGCCGACCGAGAACATCCTGCCGCCGCTGTACCCCTCGTACCGGAAGCACGATCTCTACCCGTTCAACATCTGGAGAGCGCGGGCGCTCGTGCGCCGGGCCAAAGCCGTCGGCGCGCGGGTGACGGTCTACGGGCTCACGAGCCCGGCATCCGCCCGCATCGCAACTCTCTATCTGGCGCAGCAGCTCGCTGCGATCGGCCTCAAGCCGAGCCCGATACCGAAGCTCTTGCCCCCCGCCCTCTACTGGTCCAGGATCGGTAGCCGGCAAACCCGCGCTCAGATCGGATATGCGTTCTGGATCCAGGGCTACCCGAGCCCGTTCGAGTGGTTCGAGTCGTTGCTCAGCGCCAACCGGATCCACCGGCCCGCGAACACGAACTACTCGTTCGCCAACATTGCCCCCGTGAACGCCGAGATCGCACGGCTGGCGCGGGAGCCGGAGCTGAACGACGACGTGAACGCCCGCTGGGCCTCGCTCGATCGGCTGGCGATGCGGTGGGCGCCGCTCGCACCCTTCCTGAACGAGCTCCAGGTGGACGCCTTCGGCCCGCTCGTCGACCTTCGCTGCGTCACGGTGAATGCTCTCTACGGGCTCGATTACGGCCGGGTCTGCCTGAAGTAGCAACGTCGCGCGGCGCTCTTTACGGCTTGATCAGATGGATTCGCCGGGTCTATCCCTAGAACGAGGGACAAGGCCGCGCCTCCGGAGGCCGATACCAAAACCGTGGACGCTGCAGAGCGAAAGGAAATCCTGAGCCGTTATATCGACCATTCGCGACGGTTCGAGGAAGTCGCGCTGCGCCGCGCCGGCGCAACCAGCGGCGAGGTCATTCCCTTTGGTTCGCCGCCCCGCATCGAGCAGGAGCCGACGTGCCGTGAGCTGGAGGTTCTTCAGCTCATCTCCGACGGCCTCGTCAACCGTGAGATCGGTACCCGCCTCTTCCTCTCGGAGGAGACGGTCAAATCCCACGTTCGCCACCTGCTCGCCAAGCTCCAGGCCCGGTCAAGAGCCCACGCCGTAGCTGTTGGCTTCCGGCGCGGGCTCATCAGCTAGATTCGACCGGTTATCCCCACCCTGTGGATAATCCCTCGATAGGGGGATGCCTAAGGACACCGAAAGGGGAAGGATCGAGTTCCCCTACCAGGCCCTGATGTTGCCGCCGATAGCGGCTATCGCAGCAATGGCTGAGATGAGCCCAAAAAGACGCGTTTTCATGACACCCCCCTATTCCGATAGAGATCGCTACACGGGCGACCGCGAACAGTCGCTAACCGCGAACCTTCGGGTGGCACCTTAGTTGTTCTTCAGAGGGACTTCAACGTGAGAGACGTAGTATCCGCACCTCGGGTGAGCGGAGAAAGCGCGTTAGCGACCATGGACTCCAAGACTCGTGACGATCAAACCGGAGGGCGCACAGCTTTGTATGTGTTGAGCCTGATGAGTATCGCTGGGCTCCTCTCGGTATTTGCATCGACTCTGCCTGCGAGTCAACCCCCGCTATCAGCACTCGTAATACTGATACTGACGTCGCTTCTTGCAGAGAGACAGAGCGTCAGGCTGGCACCCTCAATAGAGATCTCTGTCGCATTTTTCCCGGTTCTTTTCACTGCCGTACTCTTTGGCGGTTTCTGGGCCGGTTTAGTCGGGGCAGCTGGCCTTTCACTTCATATCGGAAGACCGTATCTGCGTTGGGCAAGCTGGCTCTCAACGCGGGTAATAGTTGCAACAGTCGCGGGCGAGGTCGCTCAACTCACTCAGTACTCAAAATCTCACTCGCTTGCGTCACTTACGCTATCAGCGATCGCTGCTGTTGTTGCTTACGTGTTTCTTGACACCGCTATAGCTGCGATGACGCTAACGGTGCGGAAGACTGCGAAGGTAATCGAGCTAGTGCGTATGACGATCGTGATCGATACCGTATCGATCTTACTTTATTCGCCGATAATCGCCGTTCTTGTGTACGCCTATCTAGAGGCGCCGCGATGGACGTTGATTCTTTTCGTCGCACCGGCGTTTGCTACTCAGCGGTTGTTCATTCTCTACCGTGAACAAGCGGACACCGCAAAGCGGCTATCCGAAGCTATCGCGCGTTTAGAAAGAGTGAACCTTTCTTTCGCGACGGCACTCGTTACAGCGCTCGACGCCCGAGATCACTACACGGCGGGACACTCGGCGGCGGTCGCCGTTTATGCGCGAGATATCGCGCTGCAGTCTGGGCTTTCTGAACACGAACAACGCATGGCCCATCTTTGCGGTCTTCTTCACGACATCGGGAAAATTGGTGTACCGACCAGCGTTCTCGAGAAGCGTGGTCCCCTAGCGGCGGATGAGAGGTTAGCGATAGAGACTCACGCCGAAGTCGGAGCCTCAATACTAGAACGAATAGAAGGGTATGAGGAAATCGCTCTTGCTGTTCGCCATCACCATGAACGTTTCGACGGCCTAGGTTATCCGGCCGGCCTATTTGGCGAAGACACGTCTAACTTGGCGAGGATTGTCGCTGTCGCCGACGCGTATAGTGCTATGACATCGGCGCGTCCATACCGGGTCGCTCTTACGAAGGAAGAAGCGTGGCGCCGAATCGAAGCGGAAGCCGGGAAACAGTTCGATCCGAGTGTTGTTGAAGCGTTCGCTCGCGTACTCGAGAAAGCGAGCGAGGCCTACGTGTCGGGCACTGACAGGGATTTCGAGATAGAGGCCGGTGAGCTCGCTTTGCTCGAATCGAGCGCTTCTCTAGCGTCTATCCGGTAGCCCGCCCTAGTCGGAGTAAACGGCGTGAAGTGCAGCTTCCATGCGGTTGCGCACACCGAGCTTTTCGTATGTGTGACGAAGATGCACTTTCACTGTGACTTCACTTATGAAAAGCTTCCTGGAAATCTCTTTATTCGAAAGACCGTCTGCGACTAGCTGGAGGATTTCCCGCTCACGCCGAGACAGCTTGCCCTCGGCTTGGGACTGTCTTAAGCTTGCGGCAGGTAAAGGAATACCGAAACGGTCCGCTAGTTTCCCGTCGTAGGCCGAGAGTAAGATCGGCCCGATCTGAGTAGCCAACTTGGGCTCCGATGCGATTCGAGCGAGGAGATCTGGGTAAGCACGGTACGCCCACACGAATTGATTCCACTGCCCGCACCGATTAACTCTTAGTAGCGCGTCAGCTAGGACAGACGACGCCTCGGCCGAGTTCGATTGGATCGCAATGATTGCTCGCGCGAACGCTGTCAGAGTGCGGGTTTCGCTGTGCCGAGTCGTGCTGTCCGCGTTAGAAGCATAGGTGATAGCGGTCTTCATATCTCCTCGACACGCGCACTTGAGCGCGTTGATTCCGAGCGCGAGTCCTTGCCAGAATTTCGGAGCCGGAGCATATGCTGACGTTGGCGAGAGATAGTCATTTCTATCGGCCTTAATAAGGGCAACAATATCGCGAAGCGCGGAAACATATAATGGTATCGAACCACGAAAAGCGTCCGTGCTACGCTCCGCCGCGTCAAGTAGAAGCTCCGCGTGTCGATATCTCCGGAGACCAATCGCATTAACAGCTCGATTGCAATAATTACTTGGATAGCCGAACGAGTAACCGTAGTCGGATAGAAGGGTCGACGCTTTTGATAGGGCGGGTTCTGCGTCTGAATAGCGAGCTAGGCCGGTGAGATAATCGCAGTACGTTACGTAGAAACTCGCTCGAACCTGAGGGTGTACACGATCAAGGAGCGAGAGCGCGTTCTCGATGAACGGGAGCTCATCTGATCCGATCCCAACGAGCTTAGAAAGGAACATCTTCGCCTGTACGATCCGCACCGTTGTCTCGGGGCGGCCATCTTGCAGAGCAATGAGTTGGTCGAGCGTCGAGACACAGTCCTCACTCTCGAGCTCGTAGGCGCATAAGAACTCCGTCCAAAGGCAGTGCAGAACCGCTTTGCGATTCGGGGCTATAGAGCGAGCCTTGCGGAGGTGGTCTATAGCGACGCTGAGACGATCGGAGTAGTGTCCGCTTCGCCCGGCAATCGCATGTGCTCGCCAGCGTACCGGCGAAGAATCGTCGAAGTGGTGCGTCGCTTGGAGGGCCAAAGCGTAGGCCTTCGTGTGCTCGCCGGCGAGGAAGGACACCTCGGCTTCGGCCAGGTCGAGTAGAGGGGATACGAGCGAGTTTGCGTGACCGAACGCGATCCAGGATTCGAGGGCGGGAAGGCGGCTGCCGTCGAGGAGCGTAGGGAGCGAGGACTCGATTAGGCGGGGGAGGAGATCGGGGCGATCGCGGTCCTGGATCAACTGCCAGACGTCGTCCCAGCGTTCGTTCTCGAGCAGCGCCTGGGTGAGATCGTCCACTAGCTGGACGCGATCGGAGCGTTCGTTGAGGCGGTGCTCGAGAAAGGCGCGGAGGAGGGGATGTAGGGATTGCTCGCCTTTCTCGGTGCGATGGAAGAAGCCGTCGCGTTCGGCGGTGGCGGCGAGGTCGAATGCGGGCGGCCCGTCGAGGCGCTCGAGCAGATTCCGGGTGAGGCAGGGGGCGGCGGAGATCTGGCAGAGCAGGCGCTGCAGCTCGGGCGATGCACTTTGGAAGAGTTCCTCGGCGAAGTAGTCGTAGAGGCCGTCCAGGAGCACGTCTTGGGGCGGAGACGGGCCCGGCGCCCGGGCGGCGAGTCCGAGCACCGCTGGCCAGCCGTGGCAGAGCTCGACGAGCTGAGCGCGTCGCTCCTCGTCGGCCACCGGCGCGAGGACGTCGCGAGCCTCTTCGGGCGTCATNNGCCGTCGACACCGCCAGCGCCTGGTAGTCGTCGATCACGAGCCTGGTGCCGGCGGGCCAGGACGCCATCTCTCTAGCCAGGAACCCAGCCAGGAGAACGGCCTCCGCCTCGGGGTTGGTCGAGACGCTGAGGCGGGTCAACATCCGCTCGCCCGCTCCCGGGAGGATCGTTGAAACGGCTGCGGCGATACGAGCTGCCACCGCTGCGACATCGAACCCCTCCGGCCCGACCGAGTACCAGGCGTGAGCCACGTTGCGGCCCGTCACCCACTGCCGGGCAACGGTCGTCTTCCCGCAGCCGGCCGGTGCGAGCAGGGCGATGATGCGGGCATCGGAGCCGTCCAGCATCTCGAGCAAGCGCGGTCGCTCGATCAGCTGCGGCTCGAGCCTTAGGGGCTTGCTCTCGATCGATTCGCTCGCCGTCACGCGCGTACGCTAACCCGCTCGTATCTCGGGTGGCAAACCCCCGAGCAGGAACTGATGCCGAACGCGCCCGCGACCACCGAGGCCGCGGGCGCGTCTGTCACCCTCTCAGCAAGACTTGATCGGAGAGGGCTCGCAGGAACGGATCGGCGCCGGTAAGCCTGAGGTAGGCCGCCGGGATTTGCCGCCGTCGCTCGACGCCGAGCTTCTGGCGAAGCGTGTCACAGTGGGCTTTCACCGTTCGCGCTGAGATGCCGAGGTGTCCTGCGACTTCTTCGTTTGAGCAGCCGGCGGCGATCAGCTCGACGATCTGCCGCTGTCGGTCGGTGATCGCCGGCGACGTGCGGATTAGTTGGAGATGCATGGCGCGAGACTAGAGCCGTGCACGGGCTCGCGGAAGTACTCCGAAGGCGTATCCGGTGGCGTATCTTCGGGCGCCCTCGCGGCAGCATCCCCGGCACCGCCTGCGCTTCCGTCGCGCTC
>PMMN01000056.1 GCA_003162235.1 Actinomycetota bacterium
ACGGCTTCCGGTTGCTCGGGGCCGGTCTCGAGGCGCAGGACTTGGTATCCAAGCTCGCGCGCCTTCTCCTCGAGCGCGGTCATCAGGGTGCGGGCGACCCCGGCGCGCCGGGCCTCGCGGGCGACGTACATACGCCTCAGCTCGGCGGTCTGCTCGCCCTCGCAGCGGCAGATCCCCGCGCAGCCGACCGGGCTCCCATCGAGCCGGGCAACGAAGAAGTATCCGTCGGGATCCTCGAATAGTTCCGGCTCCGGTTCGGCTCCGGCGCCCTCCCAGCCGCCGTAGCGCTCACGCAGCTCCTCGGCTTGGGCGTCGGTCAGCGGCCGCGACAGCGGGCTGCCGTAGGGCTCACGGGCGATCTCGATCTCGGCCACGAGACGATTGAAGCAGGAACGGGCCCGAGACCGGGTGCGATCTGTACTTCTCATGTCCCTGACACCTCGCTAATCCACCCGCCTCCCCACCACCCACCCACGGGGCGTAGCACGGTATCGAGAAAAGGCGCGTCGAAATGTGTCGGCTTCGTGTCGAAAGAGCGCGTGCGAAACGGCGCCTTCCGATCGAAGTTCGATTCGGCAGGGTTTGCGGTACCGTCGAGGCGATGAGCAACCTCCGTTTCGGCTTCTCGCCCTGCCCGAACGACACCTTCGCCTTTCATGCGCTGGTGCACGGATTGGTCGAGGCACCCTTCGAGGTTGAGCCGGTCTTGCTCGACATCGAGGAGCTGAACCGGCGCGCGCAAGACGGAGAGCTCGAGCTGACCAAACTCAGCTTCGCTGCCTTCGCCGGGGTCGGCGATCGCTATCGGTTGCTCCGGAGCGGCGCCGCGCTCGGNNATCCTGCGGGCGATCGAGAAGGGCGATGCCGCAGCCGGTTTGATCATCCACGAGAGCCGTTTCACCTACGCCGAGCACGGCCTCGTCCGCGTCTGCGATCTGGGCGAGCTTTGGGAAAAGGAGACGGGGCTGCCGGTTCCGCTGGCCGGGATCTGCGCCCGCTCCGATCTCAACTCCGAGACACGTGCCGCCGCCGAGCAGGCGATCCGCGCCTCGGTCGAGTACGCCTTCGCCCATCCCGAAGCGAGCGCCGACTACGTACGCGCGAACGCTCGGGAGATCTCCGCCGAGGTGCGCCGCGCCCACATCGAGCTGTACGTGAACGAGTCGAGCATCGATCTCGGCGCGACCGGGATGCGGGCGATCGAATCTCTCCTTCACGCGGCGCCCACGAGCGACTAGCGTGAGAGGAGAAAGTATCCCAGGGGCAGAGTTGTGGCCAAAGCGGCAAGAAAGGAAGACGCCGAGGTGAGCGAGGAGCGAAACGGCGTACGCGGTTTCTTCAGAAATGCCGGCTCATTCCTGCTCGGAGGCATCGTCGGCGCCTCGGCCGCAGTGGCTGCCCGGCGCCGCGGCCGCCGCCGCCGGGCTCCGGAAGGACTCACCGCCTTCGAGGATGCGCCCTGCCACCGCGAGGCCGCCGAGCGTAGGCGATAAGCCGATGCGGCCGATTCGCGGCGCCAGGAACCACCCGAGCCGCTCATCGCACTACCAGTGCGCTTTCGCGACTCGCGCGGCCCCTGGCATCCACGTCTCGACCACCTCGGCTCATCGCCGGGCTTCAGCGAGAAGCCGCTAGCCTTCCTTCCCGAGATGCCGATCTACGAGTACCGCTGCCCGCAGGGCCACATCTTCGAGGTCTTTCAGCGCATGGACGATCCGCAGCCGGAAGCCTGCGAGGTTTGCGGGCAGGCCCCGCTTGAGCGCGTGCTCCATCCGGCCGCCATCCACTACAAGGGCTCCGGTTTCTACGCGACCGACTACGGTCGCGGCTCGCGCCGACAGGCGAAGGAAGCGTCCGGTTCCGACTCCGGCGGCGAGAGCGGCAAGAGCGGCAAGAGCGAGAGCAAGTCCGAGTCGGGCAAGAGCTCGAGCGGCGATTCCTAGCGTCTGCGCTCGTGCCGGCCCTCGAGGGCCTGCAGGATCAGCAGCAGAACGATCGCGCCCACGACCGCGATCAGAAACGGTCGCAACGAGAAGCTCCAGCCGACCTTGGTCCCGAACAGGAGGTTGCCCGCGATCCCGCCGACAAACGCGCCCGCGATTCCGACGGCGATCGTGACGATGCAGCCCTGGGGGTGCTTCCCGGGCGTGGCCCACCTGGCGACCGCACCGGCCAGGAACCCGAAGGCGATCCAGGCGAGGATGCTCATGGCAGCATCGCTCCTGTGCTGCAGCCGGGCGCATAGAGCGAGGCGCCAACCGCGGGCGGCCGTGGCGCCTCGGTGCCCTGAACCATGCGGATGACCGAGAAGTTCTCCTCGCCGGGAATCAACTCCGCCGCGCCGCCGACATATTGCGGATCGCCACCGAGCCGGCAGTGGAGGGTGCGCGAGGCACGGAGCTTGATCCAGCCGAGCTGCATCAGATCGCCGGCGCTGAGGTCGGTCGCCATCGGCTTGAGCAGGTCGTCGGCGAGCCAGGGGAGCTGGATCATCGTCGTGACGCTCGTGATCTTGGAGAGCACGGCCTGAACGATCTGCTGCTGGCGGGCACCGCGGGTGATGTCGGTCTCGCTCGGGTCGAGCTGGTTCTTGCGGATGCGCGAATAGACGAGCGCACGCTCTCCGTTCATGTGCTGCATGCCCCTGGCGAAGCGGTAGCCCTTCCAGCTGGCGCAGCGCGAGGCGGAGTAGGGGCAGTCGAAGGGGTCGGTCAGGATCGGTTTCGGGACGTAGACGTCGACACCGCCGAGCGCGTCGATCAGCCGGCGGAACTCGCCGAAGTCGACGACGATCACGTGGTTGACGGGCAGCCCCGTGTAGGTCGAGACGGTCTGGATCGCCAGCGAGGGTCCACCGATCTGGAACGCTGCGTTGATTCGGTCGTCGCCGTGACCGGGGATGGGCACGCGCAGGTCGCGCGGGATCGAGAGGTAGACGATCCGGTGCCGGGAGGGATCGGTGTGGACGATCATGACCGAGTCCGAATGGTTGTCGGCTGCACGGGCGGCCGTGCTGGAGTGGTCGGTGCCGAGCACGAGGAGGTTCGAAGCGGTCGTGAGCATCAACCCGTGCATCGGCGAGAGCGCCTGTGTGGCGTGGGGGCCGAGACGCTTGTTTGCCTTCTGCACGCCGGTTCGGAGCGCGAAGTAGCTGCCCAGCGCCCAGGTCACAACGAAGAGGAAGACGACGGCGAGCCCGATTAGGATCCAGCGTTTCCAGCCGCCGCCGCGGAGGCTCAAGCGGGGGAGGCGGAAGCGGCGCTTGGATGATCTCGCAAGGGTCGCCTTTCGGCCGCCCGAGGGGCGCTTTTTGTGCTTGAGCGGGACACTACCCTGTGCCCGGCCGCCGCGGTAGACACGGTAGGGCTTGTCGCCGTGGGCCATCGGCGGGTTATCGTAGCCGTCTGCGATGAACGAGCAGACGGTCATAGGAGTCGATGTCGGTGGGACGAAGATCCTGGCCGGCGTCATCGATGCGGGCGGAAACGTGCTCGAGCGTGTACAGATCGCCAGCCCGACCGCCTCGACCGACGAGCTGCTCGGCGGGCTCGACCAGGTCGTCGACGAGCTGCTCGGCCCGGAGATTGCGGCAATCGGATTCGGCATCCCTTCGAGCATCGATCAGCGCTCGGGGATGGTGCTCGGCACGGTCAACCTTCCTCTGCAGGGGCTCTGCTTCCGTCAGCGCATGCGCGAGCGCTTCGAGCTTCCGGTCGGGATCGACAACGACGCCAACGTGGCGGCGATCGCAGAGTGGAAGGTCGGCGCCGGGCGCGGAAGCAACGACCTGGTCATGCTCACGCTCGGCACCGGAGTCGGCGGCGGGCTGATCCTCGGNNGGCCTGCCCTGTTACGGCAACTGCACCGGCCACGGTCACCTCGAGGCGCTCACCTCCGGGCACGCTGCCACGCTGGCTGCGCGGAAAGCGCTCGGTCCGAACGTAGACGCCCGCAAGCTCGTCGAGCTCGGCCGGGCCGGAGACGAGCAGGCGCTCGCGCTCCTGCACGCGATCGGCGAGAGCTTGGGGGCGGCGTTCGGCAGCTTCGTCAACATCTTCAATCCGGAGCTGATCGTGGTCGGCGGCGGCTTCGCGGCGGCCGGCGAGCTGATACTTGCCCCGGCGCGCGAGCGAATGGCGCTCGAGTCGCTCCCGAACATGGCCGAGCTGACCCGGGTCGTGCTGGCCGAGCTGGGGCCCGACGCCGGCATGATCGGCGCCGGCTTCGTCGCCTTCGAAGCTCTCGAGCAGACGGAGTAGTTAAGTGCGCCGTCAAGCGATACCCTCCGGCCTCTGGCCCGCTATCACGCGGCGCGCTGCGTTGTCCTCCGTCGCGCCCGTACTATCCAGTACGAACGCTCCCTGCGTCCTAGCATCGCTTGGTGCTAGCGACCCAGAGACTCGGAAGCATCACTTGACGGAGCACTAGCATGCCGCTCGCGGTCTGCGCCACGCCGATCGGGAATCTCGACGACGTGACGCTGCGAGTCCTACGCGAGTTGGCCGAGGCCGATCTCGTTCTCTGCGAGGACACGCGCCGGACGCGAACGCTGCTCGAGCGCCACGGGATCAAGGCGCGCACGCTCAGCTACCACGAGCACAACGAGGCGGCGCGCGTGGCAAAGCTGCTTCCTCGCCTCCAGGCCGGGGAGCGAATAGCGCTCGTCTCCGACGCCGGTATGCCTGCGATCAACGATCCGGGAGCCCGCATCATTCGGGCGGCGCTCGATGCCGGCGTTCCGGTCGAGGTGCTCCCGGGCCCGAGCGCGGTCGAGACGGCGCTCGTTGCCAGCGGACTCGCCGGGGAGCGCTACCAGTTTCTCGGCTACCTGCCTCGCAGCGAGAAGGCGAAAGAAGCACTCTGGCGGGAGCTCGAGCGATGGCCGCACCCGGCCGTTGCGTTCGAGTCGCCCAAGCGGCTGCCCGCGACCCTGGCCGGCCTCGCCCGTTTCGACCCTGAGCGCGAGCTCGCCGTTTGCCGCGAGTTGAGCAAGCACTTCGAGGAGGTCGTGCGCGGGCGCGCCGGCGAGCTCGCCGAGACGTTCGAGCAGGAGCCGAAGGGGGAGATCACATTGGTGATCGGTCCGGCCTCGAGGGAATCGGGCGAGGCCGATGAGATAGCGGTCGCCGCGGTGACCGAGCTGATCGCGGCGGGGTTGCCGCGTCGTCGTGCAGTCGAGCTGGTGGCGAAGCTCGCCGGCGTGGCCCGGAATCGCCTCTACGGACGCTCGCTGTAGCCTGTATTGACAACGCTTTGGCGCCCGGCTATGCTGGCCCCGTTTTCTGACCTGACAACAGAAAGGGGCCTCGGATGCGACGTTCTACCTTGCTCACCTTTGTGGCGACTTTGGTTGCACTGGTCCTGGCCGCTCCTGCGCTGAGCTGGAGCTGGCCGGCGAGCGGACAGGTCGTCCGCGCCTTCTCTCTCGGCGACGATCCCTACGCCGGCGGCCAGCACCGGGGCATCGATGTGGCCGGAGAAGTCGGCTCGGACGTGCTCGCACCAGCGGCGGGCACGGTCTCGTTCGCGGGCAAGGTGCCGAACAACGGGCCCACGGTCACGATTCAGACGGCCGACGGCTACGCGGTCACGCTGGTCGGGCTGGGCTCGATCGCGATCTCGAAGGGCGCCACGGTGAGCGAGGGACAGAAGGTGGGAACGATCGCGCCGGCGCCGGCCGACGGCTCGCCCGCAAACGTACACCTCGGCGTTCGCATCGCCTCCAACCCGAACGGCTACATCGATCCCCAGACGCTTCTGCCCGTGCGCGAGCAGACGCCGGTTCCGAACGACCAGGTCGCGGGGACAGAGGCGACCACCGACACAGGGGAAGACCCCTCGGGAGTCGGCGACGGAACGCAGGCGGCGCCCGGCGAGCAGCCGGTCGAGAGCGACGGCGGGGCAACCGAAACCGGATCTTCTACCACTGTGGCTATCGAGGAACCGGTGGGTATCGCGGTCGGGGTTGTGGTCGAGACTCCGTCTGCCACGACGGTGCCGAGCGGCGACGCGACGACCGAGCCGGGTGAAGATCAAGCTCCCTCCGGCGGCGCTCAGGTGGACGCGGCCCCGGCGACCGGCGAGCAGGCGCCTGCGCCTGAGGAAACGTCTGAACCTCGGCCGGAAGCCGTGGAAGGAGGTCCGAGCGCAGTCACTGACCCGGTCGCAACTACCGACCCGGTCGAGTCCGAACCTTCGCAGCCGATCGCTACCGCACCGGCCGAGCAGAGCCCCGACTCTGGCGCCACCAGCGCCCCGGCCGAGCCCGAACCTTCGCAGCCGGTCGCGACCGCACTGGCCGATCAGAGCCNNGCTCCTTCTGTTCCGGGCGCCTCGGCGCTCGAACGAGCGCAAGCCGCTCCCGCACCCGCCGCTGCCCGGACATCGCAAATCTCGGCGAGTGCCGGGGGCAGCCAGAGCGGCGCGGCTCCAGCCGCTGGGCAGAAGTCCGGCTCGAGCCCTCGTTTCGAGCGGGCGCCGCAGCCCTCGCCGGGCTCCGAGCGGATTGCCGCTACGCGCGCGAACGCCTCTGCGCCGGCTCCCACCCGCGCTGGAACGCGCCCCCGCCCGAGTCCGAGATCGAGCGACTGGCGTTGGATCTTTCTTCCCGCGGTGCTCCTCCTTTGCGTGGGCACAGCTTTCGGACCGGCTTTCGTCGTCGTCCGCGTCCTCGGCCCCAAGCGGCCGCCTCGTATGATGTTGAGTCCCGAAGGAGGTGCAGCTGGCGATGGGCGAGAGCAAGAGAGCCGAGAAGATCCTGGTCGCGGTAGCGTGGCCGTATGCCAGCGGCCCGCGCCATATTGGGCACGTCGCCGGCTTCGGCGTCCCGTCCGACATCTTCGCCCGCTATCACCGGCTCAAGGGCAACGACGTGCTGATGGTGAGTGGCACCGACGAGCACGGAACGCCGGTCATGGTCGCGGCCGAGCAGGAAGGACTCTCGCCTCGTGAGCTGGCGGATCGCTACAACGAGGTCATCCGCGACGACCTCAGGCGCCTCGGTCTCTCCTACGACATCTTCACGCGCACGACTACCCAGAACCATTACCGGGTCGTGCGCGACGTCTTCCGAACGCTGCACGAGAAGGGCTACATCGTCGAGCACACGGCGATGGGGGCTTTCTCGGCCACGACCGGTCACACGCTACCCGACCGCTACATCGAGGGCACCTGCCCGCACTGCGGTTATCGGGAGGCGCGCGGTGACCAGTGCGACAACTGTGGGCGCCAGCTCGATCCGATCGACCTCGTGGGTCCGCGCTCGCGCATCGACGGCACCGCGCCGGTGTTCAAGGAAACGAGCCACCTCTTCCTCGATCTCCCGGCCTTCGCAGATGCGCTCAGGGAGTGGATCGACAAACAGGCGCACTGGCGAACGAACGTCCGCCGCTTCTCGCTCAATCTGCTCGACGAGCTGATCCCGCGCGCGATCACGCGCGACCTCGACTGGGGAGTGCCGATCCCGGTCGAAGGCTACGACGGCGACGAGTCGGGCAAGCGCATCTACGTCTGGTTCGACGCCGTCATCGGCTATCTCTCGTCCACGGTGGAATGGGCTGCC
Source organism: Actinomycetota bacterium (assembly GCA_003162235.1). Classification (GTDB taxonomy): domain Bacteria; phylum Actinomycetota; class Thermoleophilia; order Gaiellales; family Gaiellaceae; genus Fen-549. The sequence goes on from PMMN01000056.1 coordinate 7,562, forward strand.
GCGCGCGGTACTCCGGATGCCTGGCGCGACTGGTGGCAAAACCCCGACTCGCGCCATTACTACTTCATGGGTAAGGACAACATCGTTTTCCACACCGTCATCTGGCCGAGCATGTTGCTCGGCTACGGCGAAGGCGGCGAGATCGGCGCCGGTAAGGGCAAGCTCGGGCTTCCCTACGACGTGGTCGCGAGCGAGTTTTTGACCATGGAGGGGCGCAAGTTCAGCTCCAGCCGCGGCGTCGTCATCTACGTGAAGGACTTTCTCGAGCGCTACGACGCCGACTCTCTGCGCTACTTCCTGACCATCGCCGGCCCCGAAAGCCAGGACACCGACTTCACCTGGGCGGAGTTTGCGCGCCGCAACAACGACGAACTGGTCGCCACCTGGGGCAATCTCGTCAACCGCACACTTAAGAACGTTCACCGGCACTTCGGCGAGGTTCCGGCCCCCGGTCAGCTGAGCGACGCCGACGAGCAGATTCTGGCCGCGATCGAGGCTGGTCTCGCCTCGGTGGGTGGCGAGATCGAAAACGCTCGCTTCAAAGCGGGGCTGACCGAAGCGATGCGACTGGCCACGCTTGCGAACCAGTACGTGAGCGAGCAGGCGCCCTGGAAGCTGATCGAGTCCGACCGCGAGCGGGCCGCGACGATCCTCTACGTAGCCCTGCGCTGCGTCGACAACCTGAAGCTGTTCCTGACTCCCTTCCTGCCCTTCTCCTCTCAAGCCTTGCACGAGCTGCTCGGCTACAGCGACGACATCGCCGCGAAGATCGAGTTCGTCGAGCATGCGGAGGAGGGCGACTCACACCTGGTTCTGACCGGGCAGTACGAGTCGCTACGCGGACGCTGGCGCGCAAGCGAGCTTCCGGTCGGTCAGAAGCTGCTGGAGCCTGAGCCGCTCTTCCGCAAACTCGATCCCGAGGCCGTCGTCGCCGAGGAGTTGCAGCGGATGGAAGAGACGGCAGCCGGCGGAGCCGACTAGTGATCGACGCGCACGCGCATCTCGACGCGTGCGAGCCAAGCCCCGACGAGCTGATCGCTCGTGCGCGTAGCGCCGGTCTAGAGGCGATCGTCAGCGTCGGCATGGGCATCGACTCCTGCCGCGAGACGGTTGCGCTCGCCGAGCGTCACGACGATGTCTTCGCAGTCCTCGGCGTGCATCCGCACCAGGCGNNAAGCCGGTCGTGGTCCACAGCCGCGAGGCCGATGCCGACACCCGCGCTCTGCTCGATAGCTTTGCGGGCACAGTCGTCCTGCACTGCTTCTCATCGCCCGGCCTCCTCGACTGGGCGCTCGAGCGTGACTGCTACGTCTCCTTCGCCGGCAACGTCAGCTACCCGAACGCCGAGGAGTTGCGCGGCACGGCGCGGCGCGTCCCGCCCGAGCGCCTGCTGGTCGAGAGCGACTGCCCCTACCTGGCGCCACAGCCGAAGCGCGGCCGCCCCAACGAGCCCGCCTTCATCGTCCACACGCTCGCGACACTGGCCGAGGTGCGCGGCGAGCCGGCCGCGGAGCTGGCGCAGCGCACCGCCGCCAACACCCGCACGGCCTTCTTGCTGCCATGAGCCCGCCGCCGTTCCGCGCGAAGAAGAAGCTGGGCCAGCACTTCCTGGTGGACGAGAACTTGCTCGGCGTAATCGGGCGCTTGGCCCGGCTCGGCGTCGCCGACAGGGTGCTCGAGATCGGGCCCGGACTCGGCGTGCTCACGGCCTATCTGGCCGAGCGCGTGGCGCACGTCGACACCGTCGAGCTCGACCGAGGGCTGGAGCCCCACCTGCGCGAGCGCTTCGCCGGCGGCGAGACGGTGTCGCTCCACTTCGGCGACGCGCTGGCACTGGATCTGGCGGCGCTGGCTCCTCGGGCGACGAAGCTGGTGGCGAACCTTCCTTACAACATCGCCACGCCGTTGATCGTCGAATCGCTCGACGGTCTGCCTCAGATCGAGCTCTGGTGCGTGATGATGCAGCGCGAGGTGGCCGACCGGCTCTTCGCCTCGCCGGGAACGAAGGCTTACGGCGCGGTTTCGGTACTCGTCCGGCTGGCGGCGGAGCGGAGCGGTTTCCATGCCGTCTCGCGCGAGGTTTTCCGGCCGCGACCGCGCGTCGAGTCGGCGCTGGTCGCCTTCGAGCGCAAACCGTTGCCCGAGAACTTCGCGCAGGTCAAGCGCGTCGTCACCGCGGCCTTCGCGCACCGGCGAAAGACGCTCGCCAACTCCCTCGCCCTTGCTGGGCTGGCGCCGAGAGCGCGCGCGGAGGCGGCGCTCGCACAGATCGATCGCGATCTCCGCAGCCGGGCCGAGGCACTGACGCCGGCGGAGTTCGTCGCACTGACGGAGGCTCTTTCGTGAGCTGGGCGCCGGCCAAGCTCAACCTGGCGCTCGTCGTCGGCCCCGTGCAGGAGAACGGGAAGCACGAGCTGGTGACCGTCTTTCAGCGCATCGCGCTCGCCGACCGGATCGAGCTCGAGCCGGCGCCGGCGCTTCAGGTCGACGGATTCGCAACCGATACGATCGTTCGCCTGGCGCTCGAGGCGCTGGCTCGAGAAGCGGGTGTCGAGCCAGTCTGGCGTGTGTCGATAGAGAAGAACGTGCCTGTTGCGGCCGGTCTGGCTGGAGGCTCGAGTGACGCCGCAACGGCGCTGCGACTCGCGAACGAGACCCTCGCGGAGCCGCTGTCACCGGCCCGGCTCGCCGAGATCGCCTGCGCGCTCGGCGCCGATGTCCCCTTCTTCCTCACCGAGGGACCGCAGCTCGGTACGCGCGACGGCTCCGAGCTGCGCCCGCTCCAGCTCCCGCACGACTACACGGTGCTTCTGCTTCTGCCGGCCGGGGTGACGAAGCCCTCGACGGCCGAGGTCTATCGAGCGTTCGACCGGCGCGGCGGCGAGCGGGGTTTTTCGGAGCGCCGGGCGGCGTTGCTGGCTGCCCTCGAGGACGTGCACCGGCCCTCAGATCTGGCCCTTCTTCCTGCGAACGACCTCGCCGCCTCGCCCACGTGCGCCCGGCTGACCGAGCTGGGGGCTTTCCGTTCCGGCGTGTCCGGAGCCGGATCCGCCGTCTACGGCCTGTTCGAGCGGCGAACCCAAGCCGAAGATGCCACCGAGGAGATGTCGGGAAGCGGCGAGATCTGGATCACCGAGCCAGCCTGGTAGCTTTGCACCGTGGCGAGCAACTGGTACCGAGAGCAAGCGGCGATCGAGCACGGAAGCTCGAGGTCCGGCCGGTTCCTGCACACGAACCGCTTCAGGATCGCGCTCATCATCGTGATAGTCGAGGCGCTTCTCGTCGCCTTCAACGCGATTGCTCTCTGGCTCGCCGTTGTGATCGCGGCCGGAGTGCTCGTGCTCTATCTGCTCGGGAGGAAGGAACTGAGCGGATCGGCGCGCGAGCTGGCCTGGATCGTTGCCGCCTCGCAGGCGGTCGGCGTGCTCGTGTTCTTCCTGACACTGGTGGCGATCGTGCTCGTCATCGTCGCCCTCGTCGTGCTCGCGCTGGCGGCACTCGGCGCGTTGCTGTTCGAGCGTCGCTAGCGTGGCCGCAACAGGAACGGGCGAGGTAATCACGCCCGTCCGCGGGCGATACTCTTCGAGCGACGTATCGGTGGGGCGTGGCCAAGTGGTAAGGCAACGGGTTTTGGTCCCGTGATCCCAGGTTCGAATCCTGGCGCCCCAGATATCCGCCGGTAGACCGCTTCTCATGGGCAGCATGACCGTTTCGGCGGTGAGGCGGGCGAGTCTTCGGCAGAAAAGGCAGAATAAGCCCGTGATCCGGGCGGGTCGAAGATGACTGGTTCTCCCAGACTAGGAGCGGTCGTCATGGCGGCCGGGCTCGGGACGCGGATGAAATCGGCGCTGCCGAAGCATCTGCATCCGATCCTCGGCCGGCGGATGGTGGACTGGGTGCTGGCCGCTGCGCATGAGCTCGAGCTCGGCCCGCTCGTGGTCGTCGCCTCGCCGTCCACCGCCGATCTCTTTACGGGGCTCGATGTGGTTGTTCAGGAGCGACCGCTCGGGACAGGCGATGCTGTTCGCTCTGCCCGGGAGCTGCTCGAGAGCCGAGCCGACGAGGTCCTCGTGCTCTCGGGCGATACGCCTCTTCTCACCTCCGCCTTGCTCAGGCAGCTGATCGATACGCACAGGCAAGACGAGGCCGCTGCGACGGTGCTCTCCTTCTGCCCCGAGGACGTTCGCAGCTACGGGCGAGTGCTTCGCGACGAGAACGGTCGTGTCAGTGCAATCGTCGAGGCCGGCGACGCTTCGCCCGCGGAGCTCGCCGTGCGCGAGGTCAACTCCTCCATCTATGTCTTCGCGGCCGCGAAGCTGTGGCCCGGGCTGGAAAGGCTCGAGCCCGCGAATGCCCAAGGTGAGCTCTACCTCACCGATGCGATCCGCGTTCTTGTCGCCGACGGCGAGCTCGTCAGCGCTCATGTCGCCAGCGATCCGATCGAGACCGAAGGCGTCAACACCAGGCTGGAGATGGCCAACGCCGCGGCCATCCTGCGTGATCGAATCAACGAGGCGCACATGCTCGCCGGGGCCACCATCGTCGATCCGGTCTCAACCTGGATCGAACCGACCGTCGAGCTCGAGCCCGACTCGATCGTCCATCCCTTCTGCATCCTGCGCGGACGCACGCGCGTTCGCAGCGGCGCCGAGGTTGGGCCCCAGGTCGTCGCTGTCGACGCCGAGATCGGCGAGGGCGTAACGGTCGGCCCGTTCTGCTACCTACGCCCGGGTACCGTGCTCGAGAAGGGTGCCAAAGCTGGCACTTTCGTCGAGATCAAGAACTCGCACGTGGGGGCCGGGGCGAAAGTCCCCCATTTGTCCTACATCGGCGACTCGGAGATCGGCGAGGGCACAAACGTCGCGGCCGGGGCGATCACCGCCAATTACCGGCCCGAGCTCGGACGCGGCAAGCAGACGACGAAGATCGGACGTAACGTCCGCACCGGCGTGCACAACTCGTTCGTGCCCCCGGTCGAGATAGGAGACGACTCGGTAATAGCGGCAGGATCGGTGATCACCGACGACGTTCCGCCCGGCGCGCTCGCGATCGCTCGCGCTCGCCAGCTGAACAAGGAGGGCTATGCTCGTGGGCCAGACGGCGACTGACGCGTCCCAGCTAGCTGGACTGGAGGCGGCCATGACCACCGAGCCGAAACCAGAACAGCATTGGATCGAGCGTGGCCCGCAGAAGCGGTTGATGCTCTTTTCCGGCCGCTCGCACCCGGCGCTGGCGCAGGACATCGCCGACAAGCTCGGCATCGAGCTCGGCGCGGTCGAGTTGGAGACCTTCGCCAATGGCGAGACGTACTGCCACTACCTGGAATCGATTCGCGGTACCGACGTCTTCCTGGTGCAGACGGGCTGCCCGCCGGTCGACCGCAACTTGATGGAGCTCTTGCTGATGGCGCAGGCTGCCAAGCTCGCTTCTGCCAAGCGCATCACCGCCGTCATGCCCTGGTTCCCGTACTCGCGCCAGGAGAAGAAGTCGGCGCCCAGGGAGCCGATTTCCGCCAAGCTGGTCGCCGACTTTCTTCAGGACGCCGGCGTCGACCGCGTCCTGACGATGGACCTGCACGCGGGGCAGATCCAGGGCTTCTTCGACATCCCGGTCGACCACATGACGGCCCTGCCGCTCTTTGCCCAGTATTTCCGCGACAAGGGGCTCTCGGGCGAGAGCGTCGTCTCGGTCTCGCCCGATCCGGGCCGCGCCAAGATGGCACGCAAGTTCGGGCAGATGCTCGACTGCGAGATGGCAGTGATGAACAAGACTCGGCCCGCGCATGACCAGGCTGCGATCAGCCAGGTGATCGGCGACGTGAAGGGCAAGATCGCCTTGATGGGCGACGACATGATCGTGACCGGCGGCACGCTGATGGCCGCCGCCGGAGCGCTGAAGGAAGCCGGAGCGCTCGCCGTGCACGTCTTTGCCACGCACGGGCATTTCGCGGGCGACGCGCTCGAGAAGCTGACCGGCGGAGACTTCGCCGAGATCGTTGTCACCAACACCGTGCCGGTCGACCCGCTCGATCGGCCCGAGTCGCTCAAGGTGCTCCCGGTCTCCAGCCTCCTGGCCGAGACGATTTTGAGCGTCTTCAGCGATAGCTCGGTCTCGGCCATCTTCGAGGGCGAGAACCAGCTCTTCTGACTCGCTGCCAGTCTCTCAATTCCCGGCGGGATCGGAGCCGGCAAGTCGGTCGCACCTCGAAAGTGCGGAGACGAATTCGTTGTTCGGAGTAACGAGGTTATACTCGTGCCATGCGAAACCGGAGTTATGTACCGAGCTTCCTCTTCATCATCTATATCGTCGTGGGCCTGATCGTTGCTCAGCAGCACCACTACTTCAACAACCTGGGCACGCTCAAGCGGGTCGTGTCGGCGGTACTTGCCGTCCTCTTGTGGTGGCTGGTTCTGCTCGGTATCAAACTGCAGATCAAGTAACGACTTCGAGCCCGTTAGCCGCGAGCGCGATCCGCTCGTGACCGGAGCGCGCGCTGCGCGTGAGAACTGGCGAGAGCCTCGACAAGAGGCTCGATGACGGCGGTCGCACCGTCTACTGTTACTAGCAGCACGTTTCGCGAGTTCTCCGGAAAGGCGGCAGACAAAAGCCATGAGAGTCCTCGTTGTCGATGACGAGCAGCCTCTGCGCGAGGCGCTCGAGCGGGCACTGAGAGTCGAGCACTACGAGGTGGAGACCGCTGAGAGCGGTGCCCAGGCGCTCGAGCGGATGAAGAGTGGCGGGCACGGAATCGACGCGGTCGTCCTCGACGTGCTCATGCCGGGCGTCGACGGACTCGAGGTTTGCCGGCACCTACGCAACTCCGGCGACAAGACGCCCGTGCTCATGCTGACCGCCCGTGTCGAGGTCGAGGATCGCGTCGCCGGGCTCGATGCCGGCGCCGACGACTACGTCACCAAGCCCTTCGACCTGGAGGAGTTGCTCGCGCGCCTGCGCGCGCTCCTGCGCCGAGCGGGCAGTCCTGGCAACCAGACCCTCCGCTACGCTGATCTCGCTCTCGATCCCGTTGCCCACGAGGTCCGCCGCGGCGAGCGCTTGATCGAGGTGACTCGCACCGAGTTCCTCCTGCTCGAGCTCTTCCTGCTCAACCCTCGCCAGGTGCTTTCACGCTCGATTATCTTCGAGCGGGTCTGGGGTTACGACTTCGGGCCCAGCTCCAACTCGCTCGAGGTCTACATCGGCTACTTGCGACGCAAGACGGAGAGCGGGGGAGAGCCGCGTCTGATCCACACGATGCGCGGCGTCGGCTACATCCTCCGCGAAACCTAGGCCGAATCGCGCGATGAGCTTTCGGCTGCGTCTGATCGTTCTCTCCGCGCTGGCCGTGGCCGCGGCGATCTCGCTCGTCTCGGGGACGGTCTATGTGCTGGTGCACAACCAGCTGTACAACGAGTTCAACCGCACGCTTCGAGATCGCTACGCTCAGGCGGTTGCTTTCCCGTTCTCGACCACGGCTCAAAAACCTGGCTGCTACTGGAACATCTCCGAGCCGACTGCGACCGGGGTCGGTGGCTACTTCCAGAGGATCGAGGTACTGCGGAACAACAAGATGACGCGGCAGACGGTTGGCTTGCCGGAGGGAGAGCACATTCCGGTGACCGCCCAGGAGAGGCTGGTTGCCTTGAACAAAGCCGATGCCTTCTCCCACGACACAACCGTCCTGGGAAAACGTATTCGCGTCTACACAAAAAACGTTCCGCCGAACTGCGCTCTCCAGGTTGCCCGTCCTCTCTCCGACGTCACGTTACCGCTGAAGCGGTTGGCGGTCGTGCTGTCGGTCGTCAGCCTTGGCGGCATCGCGCTTGCGGCCGTACTCGGCTGGGCGATCGCTGGCACGGCGCTACGGCCGGTGCGCCACCTGACCGAGGCCAGCGAGCACGTCGCCCGCACGCGTGACCTCTCGGGCCGTATCGAGGCCCGTGGCCGTGACGAGCTGGCCCGGCTGGCCAGCGCCTTCAACACCATGCTCGAGGCGCTCGACATCTCGCTTCGCTCCCAACGCCAGCTCGTTGCCGACGCCTCGCACGAGCTCAGGACTCCATTGACGACCGCGAAGACGAACGTCGATGTGCTGCGGCGAACCGAGCTCCCGAAGGAGGAGCGGGACGCGATCCTGCGCGACGTCGGCCAGCAGATCGACGAGCTGGCGGTACTCGTGACCGACATCGTCGACCTAGCGCGCGGAGTCGAGCCGAACCTCGAGGTGGAAGAGGTGCGCCTCGACCTTCTCGTCGAGCAGGCGGTCGGGCGTGCGCGCCGGCTTTCGCCCCGGAACGTGTTCGCGCTCGACCTGGAGCCGTGTCTCGTGAAAGGGGTTCCGAGTAGGCTCGAGCGGGCGGTTGCCAACCTGCTCGACAACGCCTGCAAGTGGAGCCCGCCCGACGCCGAGATCGAGGTTGCCGTGAAAGACGGCACCGTGGGTGTCCGCGATCACGGCCAGGGGATCGACGATGAGGATCTGCCCTTCGTCTTCGATCGCTTCTATCGAGCCCCGTCCGCTCGCGCTCTTCCCGGCTCGGGGCTCGGGTTGGCGATCGTGCGCCAGGTGGCCGAGTCGCATGGAGGCCAGGTGACCGTCGAGCGGCCGAGCGACGGCGGGGCGTTGCTTTCCATCGTGCTCCCCTGCCTCGACGAGAGCTGGCGCTCGCCATACGGTGCGGCCGACTAGCTCCCGATCGGGTGCGCGCGACGACGACGGCCCGGCGGCGGCAAATGGTTCCTGGCAGATGGGCGGCTGGACGATCGGCTGGCAAGGGCTCCCGGCAGGCTCCCGGCCGCCGGCGGTCACCATCCTTCAGGGCGTTCGCGAGGCGGTCGGAGCCCGCAACGTGCTCACGGCGAACTGGGGCAACCCGGCAGATGTACGCGCAAAGGTAAAAATGGCGCGCGTCATCGTCGTCGCCATCGGCGAGAACGCCTATGCCGAGGGGTACGGCGACAATCCGCGAGGGGCGCTTACGCCTGACCAGTGGCGACTGGTCAAAGCGGCCGAGGCGACCGGCAGGCCGGTCTGCTCGTGCTCGTGGCCGGACCCGCTCATGATCACCGGTCTCGTCAAGAAGGCCGACGCGTTCCCGATGGCCTACCTACCGGGCACCGAGGCCGGCCACGGAGTCGCGGACGTCCTGTTCGGTCGGGTGTCACCGCGCGGCAAGCTGCCGGTGAGCTGGCCGGCATCTATCAAAGACGTGCCGATGGTGAAGGGAACGCGCCTTAGCGACGGGAAGCGGGCGAAGTCGCTCTTCGCCTATGGAGCCGGACTGAGCTACTCGAAGTAGCCTGCCGCCGAACCCGTTTTGTAGCAACCTGCTTCGCCTGGCCGGGCACTCGATGCGCCGCGGTCGCTACACTTCGCCGCCGTGGCTGCCGAGAGAGTGAAGCTCGAGGTTCAAGAACGCGCGCAGCGAGGTTCCGCTGCCAACCGGCGCTTGCGTCAGGACGGGCTCGTGCCCGGTGTTCTCTATGGGCGCGAGCTGGAGGCGCGAGCGATCGTCGTGCTCGAGCCGGAGCTGCGTCGCGCGTTGACCGGCGAGCACGGAGCGCACGCGATTCTCGACGTCGTCGTCGCCGGCGAGAAGAAAGCGCGTCCCTCGATTCTCAAGGCCTACCAGCGCGATCCGGCTCGCGGCGGTCTCCTGCACTTCGACCTACAGGTCGTCCGTCTCGACGAGACGATCCACGCCGCCGTAGCCGTGACGCTCGTGGGCGAAGCGCTGGGCTCAAAGGCAGGCGGAATCGTCGCGCCGGCCGCGCGCGAGGTCGCCGTCGAGGCTTTGCCGGGCGAGGTCCCCGATCAGATCGAGGTCGATATCAGCTCGCTCGAAATCGGCGACTCCTTACACCTCTCCGACTTGGCAGCGCCCAAGGGCGCCGTCTTCCTCGACGAACCCGACACGCTCATCGTCACCGTGACGCCGCCTTCTCGCGCGCTGGAGGAGATCGAGGAGGCCGAAGTCGAAGCCGCAGCCGAAGCCGCTGCGGAAGAGGGGGCGGCGGAGGGCGAAGAGGCTGTGGGCGAGGGCCCGGCGGACGAGGGCGAAGCTCCCTCCGAGTAGATGAGCTGGTTTCGTCGAGGCGAAGCGGTCTCGACGCTGGATCTGCTCGTCGCTGGGCTCGGCAATCCCGGGCGCGAGTACTCGGGCAACCGCCACAACATCGGCTTCATGGTCGCCGACGAGCTTGCCCGTCGCCACGACGGCCGCTTTCGAGACAAGTTCTCCGGGCGGCTGGCCGAGTTGAGGCTGGAGGGAAAACGCGCCGCACTGCTTAAGCCGGAGACCTACATGAACGAGTCCGGCCGCTCGATCGGCGCCGCGCTGCGCTTCTTCAAGCTTGCCCCGGCGAAGCTGATCGTCGTGCACGACGAGGTCGATCTGGAGCCCGGCCGCTTGCAGCTGCGGTTGGGCGGGGGTCTTGCCGGTCACAACGGCCTGCGCTCGATTGCCCAGGCGCTCGGGACTAAGGATTTCCTGCGCCTTCGTGTCGGTGTCGGCCGGCCCGGTCGGGGCGACCGGCGCTCGGTCGCCGACTTCGTGCTTTCCGATTTCGAGTCCGAGGTCGATCTGGGTGAGATAGTCGCTCGCGCCGCCGACGCGGTCGAGTTGCTTGCCGGCGAGGGCCCGGAAGCGGCGCAGGCGCGCTTCAACGAGCGCTAGCGCTAGCTCAGCAGGAGAGCTTCTTCCAGTACGGCGAAAGCCTCGTCGTTGCGCCCGCTCTGGCGCAGGATCTTCGCCCACCAGCGCAGGAGCTTGCTGGCTACCCGCGGGTCGGTCGAGCGGAGTAGTGACAGCGCTTTTCCGACCTCGATCTCGGCGGCGGCGACCTGACCCGTTGCCGCGAGTCCCTCGGCCAGCGTCCAGTGCGCACCTCCGCGTTCGATGGAGTCGATCACCGCGGTGATCGCCAGCGCCGACCGAGCGAGCGCGATCGCTTCCTCGGGATTGCCGCTACTCAGCGCGGCTCGTGCCCGCTCGCGGCGGATGCGGAAGCCCTCCGTCTCGGTCTCACCGCCGAACAGGTAGGACGTCGCCAGCTCCACGTTCACAAGTGCGTCACTAGCCTTGCCCGCCTCTGTGAGCATGTGCGCGTAGAGCAGGTGCGCCTGCGCAAGCCCGTGGACGTTCTCACTCGCCTCGAGCGAGGCCAGTGCTCTCCTGAGCGCTGCGAGTTCGCCACGCATATCGTGCTCCTCGCGCGCAGACTGCGCCTGCATCGTGAAGATGCGGGCCTGCTCGTTTGGATCGCGTAGCTGTTCGGCTTGCCCGAGCGTGCGCGAGAGTAACTGGTTGGCCTCCTCGTCAGAACCCGATTGAGCCAACAACAGGGCCAGATCGGACGCGAAGGAGGCGGCCAGCGCCGAGCCGGGCCCGACCTGCTTCTCGGCGCTCGCCAGCGCTTTCTCTAGCGACTCGATCGCCTCGCGCTGCCTGCCGTTGGCGCTGAGGCAGCGGGCCGCCGCGCGGAAGAGCTCGGGACAGGCGATCGGGTTGAGCCTCTCTTCTGCGATCAATGGCAGTAGGAACTCGATCGCTCGCTCATTGTCGTTGCGCTGGCACGCGGCCAGACCGAGCAGAAGCCGTGCGCGAGTCGTAGCGCGCTCGTCACTGTCGCGCTCGGCTTCTTCGAGAATCGGCAGCAACAACCGTTCGGCGGTGCCCGCGTCGTTGTCCAGGCGCAAGGCTAACTCCGCCTGTAGCGCTCGTACCTCTCGTTCCTCGCGTGGATTGGCATCGACTCCCCGCTCGAGAAGGTCGGAGGTGACGCCGAGCTTCTTGGCCAGCTCGCGGATGGCCTTGACGGAGGGGACGCGCGTCCCTGCCTCGATGCGTGAGATGTAGGCGTTTGAGACGCCGCGCGACGAGATCTGCCGCTGTGAGAGCCCACGCTCCAGTCGAAAGCGCCGGAGTCGCTCGCCGATGGTCTCGCCGTTTAACTCGGTCACCTGCCAAGTGTCGCTGTCGGTTTCGTCAACGTCAACTTCGGTAGCGGGCCGAGGTGCCAGAAGTCAGACGGAGTGGCGCGAGAGCCGGAGGCTCAGGGCGGGTAGACGTGGAGGGATAGGCCGTAAACTGCCCCTGCGGGACGGAGGTCCCGCCAAAGTCATGGTCCGACCGGTTCTTCACGCCTTAGTTCGCGAGCTCGCCGGCCACGAGCGGCTCGCCAGCCTGGCCACCTCGCTACCCGCCCGCGCCCGGGTTTCCGAGCCGGCGCTGCCGCTCCTCGTCAGCTCTCTCTTCGAGGTGCTCGAGCGCTCGCTCGTGATCGCCGTCGCAGACGACGAGGCTGCCCGAGATCTCTCCGAGGCAGCGAGCTGGTTCCTCGGAATCGACCAAGTGGCCTTCCTGCCCAGCCGCGGCGTGCGCTGGGATTCCGGGCTCACCCCGGCTGCCCACTTGATCGGCGAACGGGCCCGAGCGCTAGAGGTGCTCGAGGCAGGCGGTCTCGTCTGCGTGTCCGCGGCGGCTCTTGGCGAAGGGATGCCACCGCCCGAGGCTCGGCCCCAGGCGATACGCCTTCGCCTCGGCGATCTGAAGCGCCTGGACGAGATCGCAGGCGATCTCGCCGCGGCAGGCTACGAGAGGGTCGAAAGAGCCGAGGGACGCGGTCAGTTCGCCGTTCGCGGCGGTCTCCTCGACGTATTCCCCTCGAGCGGGCGTGATCCCCTTCGTATCGAGCTTTTCGGCGATGAGGTCGAGCAGATGAGGGCCTTCTCGCCCTTCACGCAACGCACCCTGCACGAGGTCGAGGAGGTGCGGATCCATCCGGCTTCGGAATGGAGATCCGATCTCGTGGCGGCGACGCTCGAAGAGCACGGCACGAGCTTGCCCTCGCTACCACTCGTATCGCTACTCGACGTTGGGCCCGATTTCGTCTGGCAGCGCGAGGAGGTCGAGCGCGTCTGGCGCGAGGAGCTCGAGATCGAGCCGCTACCTCTCGAGGGGGTGAGCGAGCTCGATCCCTTCCCGCGCGGGCAGCCGTTCTCTTTCGAGGCGCAGCGGCCGGCGATCGCGGCGCGTGGCCTGAGCGAGGCCGAGCGAGATCTCGCCTCCTTCGTGCGCGCCGGACTGCGTGTCGTGGTCGCCTTCTCGCACCGCGGAGAGGCGTTGCGCGCGGGGAGCCGTTTGCGCGCGCTGTCGGCGCCGCTTCTGGAAGAGGGAGAAAAGCTCGCCCGCGAGGGAGAGCTGCGCTTCGCGGTCTCGCCGGCCCGGCGTGGGTTTGTCTGGAGGGAGCTCGGTCTCGCGCTGCTCCCCGAGACGCAGGTCTTCCGCAAGCGCCCGTCTCGTGCGGCGCCACGGATCGGACGTGCTCTGCAGTCGTTCTCCGAGCTGCGTCCGGGCGACTACGTTGTGCACGAGGACCAGGGAGTCGGCAGGCTGATCGCTTTCGAGACGAAGGAGGTGGCGGGTGTCACGCGCGACTACCTGCTACTCGCCTTCAAGGGCGACGACCGCCTCTACGTCCCGCACGAGCAAATCGCCAAGGTCTCGCGCTATATCGGCGCCGACGGCAAAGCGCCGGCGCTCTCCAAGCTAGGCGGCAAGGCCTGGCAGCTGCTCAGGTCGCGCGCCCGCGTCAACGTGCGCGAGCTGGCCGGCGAGTTGATCTCGCTCTACGCGCAGCGGCAGCA
>PMMN01000107.1:0-2481 GCA_003162235.1 Actinomycetota bacterium
GAGGGCGAGCGCAACCTGCGCGAGGCGATCGAGAAGCTGGCCCCGCTCGAGCCCTCGTTCGTCTCGATCACCTACGGCGCCGGCGGCTCCACCCGCGAGCTGACCGTCGAGCTGACGCGCTGGATGAAGCACGAGCTGGGGCTGGAGGCGATGTCGCACCTGACCGGCTACGGGGCGACGCACGACGAGCTCCGCGAGGTGCTCGATCGGATCGCGGCGGCCGGGATCGAGAACGTGCTCGCGCTCCGCGGCGATCCTCCCCGCGACCGGCCCGACTGGCGCGCGGAAGACGAGTCGATCCGCTTCGCCAGCGAGCTGATCGAGCTGATCGCCGGCGAGTACTCGTTTTGCATCGGGGCGGCCTGTTACCCCGAGGTGCACGTGGAAGCGACCGATCTCGCCAGCGAGATTCGCACGCTCGAGTCCAAGGTCAAAGCGGGCGCCCGCTTCTTCATCACCCAGCTCTTCTTCGACAACGACGTCTACTTCGAGTTCATCCAGGCGGCGCGGACAGCCGGAATAGAGCAGCCGATCATCCCTGGCCTGATGCCGATCACGAGCGCCGAACAGATCGCGCGCATGACCGCGCTCTCCGGCGCCGCCATCCCGGCCGAATTGATGGATCAGCTCGAGCTGCGTGCCCGCGATCCCGACACCGTGCTCGAGCTTGGTGTCGCTCACGCCGCGCTCCAGGCCTCCGACCTGCTCGCACGCGGCGCCCCGGGCATCCACTTCTACACGCTCAACCGCTCGTCCTCGACGCGCGCCATCCTCTCGGCTCTCAAGGTCAGCCGGCCCTGGGAGAAGTTGGCGCCCGGTCGATAACGAGTCGTCAGGGCCCTCCAAGCGCCCCTTCGCGAAGCGACTCTTCCGCTTACTCGAGGGAGACGCTGCTAGTTTTGCTTCACCGCTACGAGGATGTCCTGAAAGCCGGTTCCACTCTCGTGGCCCGACCAGGAGCCGCGATACGACGACTGCACAGCCAGTCCCGCGGAGGCAAGCATTCGGTCGATATCCGCGCGNNACCGACCTCGTTCAGATAGTTGCCCGCGTCCGCGGGTAGAAGATGCGTGAAAACGGAGGTCAGAAACGCGAAATCGAAACTGGCATCGTCGTATGGAAAGCGGTAGTTGGATGCGCTGTGTCGGCCGTTCGGGTTGTACAGCTCGTTCTTGATGTCGGCCAGCTGAAAACGAAAACTCGGATACCGAGGCGTGATCTGCTNNAGCATTCGGTCGATATCCGCGCGAGTGTAGGCAACGGCCACCTCTGGAGTAGCCGCGCTGATCGATCGGTAGCCGTCCCCCTCGATCCGGAAATCGAGCTGGGCGCCGTCGCCTGCCGGCTGCTCCTGATCGAGCAGGAAGAACGTCGCAAAGCAGGTCCCGCCCTTACGCAGCACTCGACCGACCTCGTTCAGATAGTTGCNNCGGATACCGAGGCGTGATCTGCTTCTGGCACCAGCGGATCCCGGCCGGGTAGACATCGAAGCCCTCGTAGCGGCCGCTTAGATAGCCGAGCAGCGGGACGGCCATGCGGCCGATACCGCTGCCGACGTCGAGCACGTCGTCGTCCGGCTTCAATCCGCCGAGCTCGACGAAGAAGCGCTTGAAATCCTCGCCCATTTGCCGGAAGTCGCCCGCGCCGACGAACACGGTCAGCCGGCGCGGCGGAACGAGCGGATCGCGCCGTCCGCGCATCGCGTCCCACGCATCGGCCAGCGTCGCAATCACCAGACTGCCGCGGCGTGACTGCGTGAGACGCTCCAGCATGGTCTCCTATCCTATTCGGGATCTCTTTGGTTCCCTGTGCGCTCGGCCGCATCTCGCCGGTCGCGGCGGTGTGACTACGCTTAACCCGTGGCTCTCTCGCGCGCACAGATAGAGATGGCGCTCCGCAACGTCGTCGACCCGGAGCTGGGCAAGCCGGTGACGATGCTCGGGATGGTGCGCGGGATCGAGATCGACGGCGGGACGGTGCGGATCACGTTGGCGCTGACCACGGCCGGTTGTCCGCTCAAGGACAGCTTCAAGGAGCAGGTGGAGCGGCACGTCGGCGACCTGCCCGGGGTCGAGTCGGTCGAGCTCAGTTTCGAGGAGATGACTCCCGAGCAGAAGCAGAAGCTGCGCAAACGCCTCGGCATTCCCGACAAGAAGGGGATCTCGCTCTCCGAGCGCACGCGCGTGCTCGCCGTCACCTCCGGAAAGGGCGGCGTCGGCAAGTCCTCGATCAGCGTCAACCTGGCGNNTCGGTGCCGCAGCTCCTCGGCGTCACGCAGCGCCCGGTCGCCGTCGACGAGATGATCGTTCCCCCGCTCGGGCACGGGCTCAAGCTGATGTCGATCGGCTTCTTCCTGGACGAGAACAAGCCGGTGATCTGGCGCGGCCCGATGCTGCACCGCGCGCTCGAGCAGTTCCTCTCGGAGGTGCACTGGGGCGAGCTCGACACGCTGATCGTGGACATGCCGCCTGGCACCGGCGA
>PMMN01000107.1:2517-3266 GCA_003162235.1 Actinomycetota bacterium
CCGCTCGACCCGGTTCTGCGCGAGTGCGGCGAGCGCGGCGAGCCGGTTAGCCTCGGCGCTCCGGAGAGCGAGGCGGCTGTTGCTATTGCCTCGATCGCCGCGGCGGTTGCGGGCAGCCGCGCCTAGCGAGCGCTCTCGAGGAGGAGAACTGAGGAAGGCGCAGGACTCGCCGGCGCCTGGGCGAAGGACCCGGTTCATGGTCGCTCGTGCCCTCGCACTTTGTCTGGTGATCGCCTCCTCGCTGGCGGACAACTCGGGTGCCCGCTCGGCGGGCTTCTACTTCTTGCTTGCGGCCGTGCCGGCGATCGGGATGGGAGGGCTGATGGCGCTCGGAGAGCTCGCCGAGGTACGCACGCTCACGGCGAAAGCGTTCGCTGCGACACAAGCGCTTTTCTCCTTCGCCGCTCTGGCGCTGGCGATGATCGTGGTCGGCTCCAGCTCGGGATCTCTGTTCGATGTTACGGCTCCGGGTATCGGTCTCCCTGCGCTCGCGATTTGCCTGGGTCTCCTTACTCTCCAGGCTGCGCTCGCTCCGACAGGGAGTCTTCTCCGAAGCACTCCCGAGCTCTACGCCCGCGCCGGCGAGGACTTCGCCACCGCCGAGCACATTCGGTTCTAGGCTCGCGCCTAGCGCCGTGATGTCGTTTCGACACGAAGTCGGCGCACTGATGCGTGCCTTACGCCTTGCCGGGACGGTACTTTGTGCCTACCCCGCGGGCGGGTTTGTTTGAGCGCCAAGCGAAACGAAG
>PMMN01000038.1 GCA_003162235.1 Actinomycetota bacterium
GGGGGTCAAGCCGTGGATGCTAGAGCTCGCCTCGGAATGAAGACCCGTCGACTGGGTGTGATCGGTGAGTGCGAGGCTAGGACGCAACGCCTCGTTCGTAACCGGAGGCTACGGGCGAGGTCGAGAACAACGCATCGCGCTTGCCGAGCGCGGCCAGACGATGGAGTGCTTCGTTTTGAGACGAGCTCCAGAGGCCGAAGGGCTGTGAAGGCGCACTGGTAGTGCGGAGAGCAGTTCTGCGGTCGCTTGCGCCGCGGATCGGCCGCTTCGGGCGTGCAGAACTAGTGGGATAGGCTCTAAGCTCGCGCTGTGTCCGTTCTCGACCTCTTCCCGGATAGCGCCCGCATAGAGCGGGGCGAGCTCGAAGTGGGTGGCCTGCGCGCCTCGGAATTGGCGCGCGAGTTCGGCACGCCGCTCGTTGTCTACTGCGAGCAGACGCTCAGGGCCCGAGCCCGCGCCTATCGCCAGGCGGCTCCGAATGCGCTAGTCGTGTTCGGCAGCAAGGCCTTCCCGAACGTCGCCGTGCTCGAGCTCTTCGCCGAGGAAGGGATTGGGGCTGACGTCTCCACTCTTGGCGAGCTCGAGGCGGCCAGGCGCGCCGGCATCGGCGGCGAACGGATTGTCTGCCACGGCAACAACAAAAGCGACGAGGAGCTGCGAGCGGCCGCGGAGGCCGACGTGCTCTACACCGTTCTCGACGCCCCCGACGAGGTTGAGCGCGCGGCGGCGGCGGGGATCAAGCGGGCGCTGGTTCGCGTCGCGCCCGGCATCGACGTCGACACGCACGAAGCGATCCAGACAGCCCATCGGGGCTCCAAGTTCGGGCTGACGCCGGAGCAGACGGTCGAGGCCGTACGCCTGGGCTCATCGCTCGGGATGGAGATGGCGGGGCTGCACATCCACCTCGGCTCGCAGTTGCTCGACCTGGCGGCGCCGCGCATGCTGCTCGACTGGCTGGCCGGCTTCGTCGCCGTCTGCCGCACCGAGCTCGCTTGGGCGCCCGCGGTCGTCGACGTCGGCGGCGGGCTCGGTATCCGCTACACCGAGGACGAGCAGGCTCCCTCGATTACCGAGTGGATCGGCGACCTCGAAAATCGGCTCGAGCGCGATTTCGCCACTCACGGCCTGCCCCAGCCGGGGTTGATCATCGAGCCGGGGCGCTCGCTCGTCGCCGAGGCCGGCTTCACCCTCTACGCGGTCGGCGTAATCAAGGAGCCCGCCGAGGGTCCGCCTTGGGTGGCGGTCGACGGCGGCTACTCCGACAACCCGCGCCCGCTCTTCTACGGCGCCCGTTACGAGGCGCTGCTCGCCAACCGGGCCGATGAGCCGAGCGATCGCTCCTACACGATCTGCGGCAAACACTGCGATGCGGGTGACGTGCTGGTCAGGCGCATCGCGCTGCCCGCGCCCCGCCGCGGCGACCTGCTGGCCATCCCCGGCACCGGCGCCTACACGCTCAGCATGGCCTCGAACTACAACGTCCTCCCCCGCCCGGCCGCGGTGCTCGTCTCCGGCGGTAAAGCACGCCTGATCCGCCGGCGCGAGACGCTCGACGACCTGTTCGGGCTCGACGCTCCATGAGGCGAGAGATAGCCGCGGCCGTCGCGCTGGCAGCCGATCTCGGGATTCGCTGCGACGAGCCTCGGATCGTCAACGAGGGCTTCAACCTGCTCCTCGAGCTCTGCCCAGAGCCCGTCCTCGCCCGCATCCCGACCGCGGTGGCGGAGATCCGCGATCCGCTCAAAAGCGCACGAAGCGAGCTCGCCTTCGCCGCCTTGCTCGCCGAGAGCGGTATCGAGGCGGCGCGGCCAAGCACCCTCGTGCCGCCCGGCCCGCATCGCTTGGACGGGCTCGTCATCTCCTTCTGGGAGCTCGAGAGAAGAATCTCGCGCCCGCTCGACGTGAAGGCGGCAGCCCACTCGCTGCGGCGCATCCACGATCTCGATCCTCGCCGTGCGAGCTTCCTTCCGCCCTTCAGACCCCTCCTCGAGCTCGATCTCCTGCTCGAGCGGATAGAGGCGCGGCGGCTGCTCGCTGTTGAAGACCTCGAACTGCTCGAAAGCGAGAAGGAGCGACTGGTCCCCTTGCTTCCGGAACGTTTCGATGAGCGCCCTCTACACGGCGACGCCCATTTCTACAACATCATGGAAAGCGCGCGCGGAACCATCTGGATCGATCTCGAAGACGGCTGCCTAGGCCCGATTGAATGGGATCTGGCAACCCTCCAGGCCGCGGCCAGAAGGCTCGAGCAAGATCTCCCTTGGCGCGCGGCCATCGCGGCCTATGGACGGGAGCCGGATACCGACTTGCTCGAACTGATGGTGGAGCTGCGCGGCGTCTACGTGGCCGCCTGGCACGCCCTCGGCGCGGCGACGATCCCAGAGAGCGCTCTCTGGCGCGACCGCTGGCTCGAGCTTCTGCGAGAGGACCGAGCGAACCGAGGCCGCTCTTAGAACTCGGGCGCGTTTTTTGAGTCGTAAACGCGAGAGCCGAGGCGCCGAAACGCACGGTACCCGTGCACGTTCGTGGCAAATGTTTCAGAATAGAACGAGTGCGGCGTCTCGGAGCCCTCTCTCTCGCAGCAGCAGTCACAGCGATCGTCGGCTTCGCTGGGTTTTACGGTTTCGTCTACCGGCCTGTGGACGGCGCGCGGGCGGTGCAGATTCTCTATGCGGCGACGCTCCTCCTTCCGCCGGCGCTCTTCCTCGGACTGGCACTCGTACTCCAGTTCAGACGCGCCACCGAATCGAACGTGCTCGGCCTCGTCGGTATCGCAATCCTGGTCGGCTCGCCGACGCTCGTCTTCTTCCTCGGCGGTCTGTTCGGCGCCCTGCTTGCTGTCTCGGCGCTTGCTCTGGTCGGGGCGCTGGCAACGATTGTCCTCCGGCGCGCGGCGACAAGTCTGCCGGATGGCGGTTTCACGGCGAGCTAACGGTCGCTCGGGGGCCTGCCGCACCCGCGAAGCGGTAGATCGTGCCGATCGCATCGAACCCCAACTTGCCGTAGAGGTTCTTCGGCCAGTCGTCGTGGACGGCTCGGAGGAAGGTGAGATCGTGACCCAGCGCCTTGCTTCGGATCACGGCGCGCGAGACCGTTGCGCGCGCGAGACCGGCGCGCCGGTACTTCTCCAACGTCGCCACCGAGCGCACAACCGCGGCGCCGTTGTCGTCGGAATAGAGCTCGCAGAAGGAGCCGATGGAGCCGTCGACGAAGGCCGCGAAGAAGCGCATCTCCCCGGCCCGGGTGAGTCTGCGCGCAACGGCCAGCTCCTGGTGGACGAGCTCGGCGTCTCCGCGCGAGCGGGCGAGTAGGTAACGGACGCGAACCGGCTCGAGCTCCTCGATATCGACCTCGCGAACGAAACTCACATCGACATCCCGATCGGTCGGTCGCCGCTGCACCATCAGGACGACGCGATCGACCTGCCAGCGCTCGAGCTGCTCGAAGCCAAGCGCGAGCCTGGTACCGATCTCCTCGTCATAGGCGACCACGCGACGAAAAGCGAGCCTGCCCTGCAGCCGCTTCGCTTCGCCGGCGATCCGCTTGGCTTCGGTCACGAGGTCTTCCACCGAGAGGCGCCCGGGCAACGACTCGACCCTGAGCAGGTTCATATTCAGAACTCGCGGCAGCTCGCGGTCGGAGAGCGTCGCTACCCCGCCTTCGAAATGCTCTCGCCGCTCGCAGATGGCGTCGTCCAGCTCACGCATGAACTGAATCGCTCGTAGTCGCTCGTTCTCGTTCACGGCGCCTCCGTCACTACCCTCCGTAGCAGATCGGCCGGCGCTCGCAACCTGATTCCGAGCCCGGCGGCCCGGCCGGCGTCCAGCGCCAGCCGCACGAGCTTGGAGTCGAGCACGCCCGAGGCGCAGGTGATGAGCAGCTTCACGCCCGTAGCGTACGGGCTGTCCGAGTCCGGAGTTGCGCCTCTTCCGGGCCTAGCCCCAAAGCCCGGAGCGTAACCTCGCCAGAGTCTCGAGTCCGTTCGGCGGAACGCTTGACGGAGCTGCTGTGCTCGCAGACGACCGCCCGACCCGGGTGGAGACCAGGTTCAACCCGATCAGGCGCGGCAGCTGAACCTCGACCTTCGCGTCGTTGGCAGCGGTGCGAACGCGGATGCGAAGCGGCTTCTTGCCAAGGCGTCCCGTCACCGTGGTGTACTTCTTCCCGCGGTCGACGGAGAGCGTGCCGTGACTCCCGACCCCGGTGACTGTCACGGTTCCGATCCCGGTCACGGCGTTGTACGTTCCGCTCACGACCACACCGGGGACGTAGACGAGCTTGCGCAGCCGGAGCTTGAGCAGCGAGCCGGTGAAGATACCGCCGCGTAGACCGGTGTCAGACCCGGAGAGAGCGGTCGCGGTCACATCGCTGAGCGTCCCGAGCACGGCGCCGATCGTCCTACCGCGAATCCCTTTCACGCGTACCGGTTTCACGCTGGCGAGCGAGCCGGGATCTACCCGCACGGGACGGAAGAACGGAGTGACGAAGCTGCACGACGGAATCGAGGTGTTAGTGAAGAAGTGAGTCAGCGAGCTCTCGACGCAGGTGTCGGCGTTCGGCCAGACGTCACTGATCGCGCTGTGCCCGGTAAAGGGGACGTTGACGCGAACTGCGTGCGGGTACAGCGCCGCCACAGCTCCGGCATCCGAAAGGGGAGTCAGATCGTCCTCCAGGCCGTCGAGAACCAGTACCGAGATGTCGGGAGCCGGCGCCGTCACGCTCGAGTCGACGCTGCTCGCAGGCCAGTAGATGCAGAGGCCGATGTTCGAGATGGCCAGACCTGTGGCCGACGTGAAGGGGCTGTAAGCGCTCGCCGGTATCGCATCCAGCGCTGTTGTCGCCTTGGCCTCTCGCACCGAGAGCGTATCGCTCGGAGACCACGGAAAACGCGTATCGGTACAGCTCGTGGCCGTGTACAGAGCCATGCCCGCTCCGGAGTTCGAGCTGGAGGAAGTCACCGGCGCGAGCAGGCGGCCGAGCGGATAAGAATCGCCGGCCAGCGCCGAACGAAGAGCCGCCGGGAAACGGGCGCGGGCGACGGCGTCGAGGCTGAAAGTCTCAACCACGAAGCCGAAGAGGTCGGCCTCGCTCGCCCGAAACGGGCGCGGTGTCCCAGTCTGGTCGACGTAATTCAACGCGATCCCCGATCCGCCCGCTCGCTTGGCCATCCGTGCGAGATCGGCGAAGGGATTGGCCGTGATTCCTTGGCAGAGCTTGCGCGCGCAGTTTGCGGCCAGCACTTTCGGCACGGCCGCAAAATTGGAGCGCGAGAAGGTGTCGACGCCCGTCGAGCTAACGACCGAGTCGAGAACGAGCGCTGCCGTATGAGTCGGGAACAACCTCGAGTAGAGCTGCGCGACGTAAGTGCCGTAGGAGACGCCGAAGATGGTAACCCGATCGATCCCGATCGCTTGACGCACCGCGTCGATGTCCTCGGCCGAGTCCTTGCTCGAGAAAAAGTCGCGCGCAGGCCCGAGCTCGACCGCGCACATCTCGACGAACTGTTGCAGGCTCGTCGCCGACGACATCGCCCCGGGACAATCGAGAGGGCCCGACCCTCCCGTCCCGCGCTGATCGAAGACGACCAGGTCGCGCGTGCCCAAAGCGGGAGCGAGCGCGAGCGAAAAATCGGCCGCGAACGGTGTCGCAGCCTGTCCGGGCCCACCGGCAAGGGCGAACAGCGCCCCGTCAGTGTCGGCCACGGTTGCCGGCTTCCACATCACGTGCAAAGCGATCGTCTTGCCGACCAGCACCGGCACGGTCCCGCTGCGATCGATCGGGACCGTCACCGTTCCGCAATAGAAGCCGCTCACAGAGGGGCAGGGCAAGAAGCCGACCGGTACGGCAGCCTGAGCCGGTGCCGGAATAGCGAGAACAACGGCAACAGCGGCGGGAAAGAAGGCGAGGATCAGGCGAGCCCGTCGGCCGCTGACGTGAATGCTCCCTCTTAGGCTCATGCCAGCTTCCTTTCTCGACGGAAGACGTTTCCCCGAAACCACACTCCGGACAATACCCTCAGTCGAAGCGCTAGACGCGAGGCCCTAGCCCCGGCTCAAGCCGTTACCGCCTGCTGCCGAATCTGGAGTCGTGCGTACGCTCCTCGCTCTCGGGCTCGTTGTCGCTGCTCTCGTCTACTGGGAGGCACGACGCGAGCTCGGTCTCGATCACAGGTTGAGCGCGATCGCCAGCGAGGTGGCGGGGCGCCCTGTCCATGTGGACTGTCCCGGCTTCATTCGCGGCCTGGTCGACATCAGCGGCGACGGCGGCTCGGTGATGTTCGGGCCCGACGGCAAGCCGAGCGACACGACCCGCCTCGAGACCTCGGTCTGCGGCGACCTGGCCGCGTACCGGAAAACTAGAAGGCGATCTGATTTCGCCTGCGTCTACGGCTCTGTCCTCTGTTCGGCCCGGGTTGAGAGAACCGTCTACGCGGCACTCATCCTCAGCCACGAGTCCCAGCATCTAAGAGGGGTCAGGAACGAAGCGGTCGCGGAGTGCTACGCGATCCAGATGCTTCCCTTGGTCGCCCAGCGCCTCGGCTCGCCTCCCGAGGAGGCGAAAGCGATCGCCACCCATTTCCTGGTGGTCGATCAGCCGCTCTTGTCCGGCGACTACGTCCTACCGCCCGGCTGTGTGAACGGAGGCAGTCTCGATCTCCACCCGAACAGTGCGGACTGGCCAGGCGGTTGAGCATAGCCGCCGAAAATCCGCTCCCCCGCCGGGGAGCATGACGATTTCCGGCGTCGCCTTCTTTTTCGAACGAGTCACCGCGTCTGCGGCGCGCGTGTCTCGTCTGCTCCCACAAGCGAGGCGGCTATGGCGGAGTCATAGCGATGTCCGTAACGAGTCAGTTCGGGACGGCGTTTGCTGAACCGCGCCCGCGCAGGTCGGGCGCGGCGGCCCGTAGGGCTCAGCCGGTCGCCACCATGCGCTCGATCGCCTTGCGGGCGCGGGCCGCGATCTCCTCGTCCACGGTTACTTCGAACTGCCAGTCGCGCAGCGAGTCGCGCAGCTTCTCGAGCGTGATCATCTTCATGAAGCGGCAGACGGCGTCCGGGTTGACGGGCTCAAAGCGCTTGTTCGGCAGCTCGCCGTGCAGCCGGTGCAGGATCCCGACCTCGGTCGCGACCCGGAAGCGATCGTGCCGGGAGGAGCGAGCGAAGTCGAGCATTCCCTCGGTCGAGAGGATGTGGGTCTGCCCGCCGGCGAATGCCATCGCCTGGCTGGCGCAGCCGCACTCGGGATGCACGAGCAACTCGGCGCCGGGCTCCTCGGCGAGAATGCGCTCGATGTCGCCCGGCCTGATTCCCGCGTGCACGTGGCACTCGCCCAACCACAGATGGAGCTTGCGTCCGCTCACCCGCTCGGCCCATAGCCCCAGATAGAGATCGGGTAGGAAGAGNNGTGCAGCAGTAGTCGCTCTCGGCCTTGACCGCCGCCGAGGTGTTGACGTAGGAGACGACCACGGCCCCGGGATACCTCGCCTTCCAGGCAAGTAGCTCGTCGGCGTCGATCGAGTCGGCGAGCGAGCAGCCCGCCTCGAGATCGGGAATCAGGACGGTCTTGTCCGGCGAGAGGATCTTCGCCGTCTCGGCCATGAAATGAACGCCGCAGAAGACGATCGCCCGGCCTTCGGCCTGCGCCGCCTGGCGCGAGAGCCCGAGCGAGTCGCCCACGTAGTCAGCGACGTCCTGGACCTCGGGCAGCTGGTAGTTGTGAGCGAGGATCACCGCCTCGCGCGCACGCGCGAGCGCACGAACCTCGTCCTGAAGGGCCGAGGTCAAGGCTCGAGCACCTCCATCGACACGTCGAGCGAGCGCGCCGAATGCGTCAACGCCCCGATCGAGATCGCATCGACTCCCGTCTCGGCGTAGGCGCGGACGTTCTCGAGCGTGACGCCGCCCGATACTTCCAGCTCGGCTCGCCGGGAGACGATCTCGACCGCGCGCGCCGCTTCGGCCGGACTCATGTTGTCGAGCAGGATCCGCTCCACTCCAAGCGATAGTGCCTGCTCGACCTGTTCCAACGTGTCAGCCTCGACCTCGAGCGGCGCCAAACCGGCGGCACGCAGGCGATTGACCGCCGCGGCGACTCCTCCGGCGAGGCGCAGGTGGTTGTCTTTCACGAGCACCGCGTCGTCGAGCCCGAAGCGGTGATTGACACCGCCGCCAACACGCACGGCGTACTTCTCCAGAGCGCGCAGGCCGGGGGTCGTCTTGCGGGTGTCGAGGATGGCGACTCCGGTGCCGTCGACCGCTGCGACGAACGCCCGAGCCTGCGTGGCGATACCGGACAGGCGCCCGAGTAGATTCAGCGCCACCCGCTCACCGCTGAGAAGTGCACGCGTGCGACCCCTCAACCTCAACAGCTCGTACGGTACCTCGGCCGGCGCCTCCCCGTCCCCAACCACGGCATCGATCTCGACCTCCCGGTCGAGCCGGCAGAAGACTTCGCGCACAACCGGGAGACCGCAGACGATTCCTTCCTCCTCGAGCAGGATCTGCGCCCGGCAGCGATCGTCCGCAGAGAAGAGCGCCTGCGTCGTCAGATCGCCGGAGCCGATGTCCTCGGCCAAGGCCAGCGCGACGACCTCGGCGACGGTGCGCGCGAGTTCTTTCTCTTTCAGCTCCATCGCTCGAACCCGGGGCTCTGTCCATCACGAACAACGGTGTGGGCAGCCAGCTCCGGATCCTCAACCGGGAAGTCGGCGCGGAAGTGGACGCCGCGGCTCTCGCAGCGGGCGAGCGCGCATTCGGCCACGAGTCGTGGCACCAGGGCCGGGGCCGTGCACAGCTGTTCGAGCCCGGCGGCATCGCGCACCAGCCCGGCCTCTCGCCACATCTGCTCGCGCAGCTCGCCGTCGATCCGGTCACTGTTTGCCGGAAGTTCCTCGAGCGGCTCGAGCTCGGCCTCGAGCGGCGCTTCGGCAGGCGCCGCCAGTCCAGCCCGGCGACCGAAGACCACGCACTCGAGGAGGGAGTTCGAGGCGAGCCGGTTGGCTCCGTGAACGCCCGTGCAGGCGCACTCGCCGGCCGCGTACAGACCGGGCAGGTCGCTGCGACCGTCCAGATCGGTGACCACACCTCCGAGCGTGTAGTGGGCAGCGGGGGCGACCGGAACGGGCTCGATCTCGGGATCGAAGCCGGCTTCGCGGATCCGGTCGATCAAAGCCGGAAAGCGACCGCGATCGACCGGGCGCAGGTCGAGCAGGGCGCTGCCTCGAGCCGCGATCGCCCTCGCGACCACGTCCCGGGGCGCCAGCTCGTCGGTGAAGCGCTCGCCGTTGGCGTCGAGGAGAAGTGCGCCGGCGCCACGTAGCGCCTCGCTCAGGAGCATCCCACTCGCAGATAGCGCGGTCGGATGGAACTGCACGAACTCGAGGTCGGCGACCGCGGCTCCGGCCCTGTAAGCCATCGCGATTCCCTCCCCGAGCGCACCTTCCGGGTTGGTCGTCCGCGACCAAAGAGCTCCGGCGCCGCCCGTAGCGAGCAGCGTGGCCGGCGACTCGAGTGGGCCGCTTTCTCCGACCACCCCGACGCAGCGACCGCGCGAGCACCAGAGCCCCAGCACTCGCTCGCCCTCGAGAACGCGGATTCGATCCTCGTCCCGAACGCGGCGGGCGAGCACGAGCTCGATCTCACGTCCGGTCTCGGCGCCACGCGAATGAAACACCCGCGAGCGCGAGTGACCTCCCTCCAGACCCAACTCCGGCGAGAAGCGAACCCCGAGCGCGCGCAGATCGTCGATGCGGGCGGGAGCCTCCTCGACGAGCACCTCGACGGCGCTCGGCCGGCACAGCCCGCGTCCGGCGGCGATTGTGTCGGCGGCGTGGAGCTCGGGGCTGTCGCCGTTGGAGCCGGCGGCGGCTATTCCCCCCTGGGCATGATAGGAGGCCGAGGACGAGAGCGAGCCCTTGGAGACCACGAGCACCCGGCCGCCGTGCTCCGCGACCGTCAGGGCGGCGATCAGTCCGGCGATTCCGGAGCCGACCACGAGTAAATCGACTCGTTTCTCTCCGCTGCGGTTGCTGATCAGGCTGGCCACTGGTTCTCCGGTCCGCTAAGTTATCGACTGGAAGTAGAAAACCCCGTTCGCAGTCTACCAGCTTTTCGCCTCAGAGACAGGAACGCCCTTGCACGAGAAGCCCACACATGTAGTTCTGGCCGTTGTGCTCCAGGTTCGCAGCGGCCGGTTGCAAGTGCTTCTATGGCAACGTCGGCAACCTCCGTTCGCCGGCGCCTACGCGCTCCCGGGCGGCTATCTGCTGCCGGACGAGACGCTCGAGGACTCGATCCGCCGCCACCTGGCCGAGAAAGTGGACGTCCGCGAGCTCTCGCACATCGAGCAGCTGGTGACGACAAGCGATCCCGCCCGCCATCCGAGCGAGTGGCAAGTGGCGACCTCGTACCTGGGTCTCGTGCCGAGCGATCTCGACCCCACACTTCCGTCCGACACCTCCTGGCACCCCGTCGCCGGCTTACCCGAGACGGCCTTCGACCACGGCGCCATCATCTCCGCGGGCAGGGAGAGGCTCAGGGCCAAGCTCTCCTACACGAACATCGGCTTCGCGCTGGCGCCGCATTCGTTCTCCATCTCCGAGCTGCGCGATCTCTACACAGCCGCGCTCGGGCACGAGGTCTCGGCCACGAACTTGCAGCGCGTTCTACTCCGGCGCGAGCTGCTCGAGGCGACCGGTGAGTTGCGCGCTTCGGGCCCGAGTGGCGGACGTCCGGCCGCGCTCTACCGCTTCCGCTCGCGCACGCTCTCGATCACAGACCAGTTCGCGGTGCTGAGACCGCCCGGACAGCACGGATAGAAGCGGCGACTAAAGACCCTTGAGGCCGCTTGCCTGCTTGCGCCCGCGCGCCTTCTCCAGCACGGGGGCGTCGATCGGCTTCTCCAGCCACTCGACGAGCTCCTGGGGCGGAATCGGCCGGGTCAGGTAGTAGCCCTGGGCCACGTCGCAGCCGAGCTCGGCCAGGTCGTGCCAGATTTCTTTGGTCTCGACGCCTTCGGCAACGACCTTGAGGCCCATGTTGCGAGAGAGGTCGATGGTCGAGCGCACGATCTGCTGGTCGTTCTCGCTCTGCGTCATGCTCATGACGAACGAGCGGTCGATCTTGAGCTCGTCCACCGGCAGCTTGCGCAGATAGGAGAGCGACGAATAACCGGTGCCGAAATCGTCGATCGAGAGACCGACACCGAGATCGCGCAGCTTGGTCAAGACCTCGAGCGCCTTCGGCGGGTCAAGCATGATCGTGTTCTCCGTGATCTCCAGCTTCAAGAGGCTCGGATCGACATGCCAGGTATCGAGGAGCCGGGCGACGTCGTCGGGCAACTCGGCGTCGAGAAGGTTGCGAGCCGATAGGTTGACGGCGATGTTGAGCGTGAGACCCTGCTGCTGCCAGAGGTGGGACTGCTCGAGAGCCTCGTTGAGCACATAGAGGGTGAGCGGGCGAATCAGGCCCGTGTGCTCGGCTAGTGGGATGAAGTCGTCGGGGAAGATCAATCCGTGCTCGGGATGCTGCCAGCGCAGGAGCGCCTCGACACTGTTGACCTTGCCCGTCTTGATGTCGGCCTTCGGCTGATAGAAGAGCACCAGCTCCTTGTTCTCGAGCGCTCGCCTTAGCTCACCGAGGAGCGCTAGGCGCTTGGGCGTGTTCTGATCGCGGTCAGCCGCGTAGACCTCGAAGCCCGCGTGCGCTTCCTTGGCCATGTACATGGCCACGTCCGCGCGCTGGACGAGCGTATCGACGTCATTGCCGTGGTCGGGGAAGAGCGAGATGCCGATCGAGGCCTCGACGTCGAGCGTGAGGCCCTTGAGCATGAACGGACGCGAGAGGGCCGTGGCGATCTTGCTGGCCACGCGCAAGGCCGCGTCCGAATTTGCAGCTCCGGGCAGAAGCACGGCGAACTCGTCGCCACCGAAACGGGCAATCGAGTCGACATCGCGCAGCACGCCGCGGAGGCGCGGCCCGATCGCCTGCAGGATCAGATCGCCGTTTCGATGCCCGAGCGTATCGTTGATCTCCTTGAACCGATCGAGATCCATGATCAAGAGCGAGAAACGGGAGTCCTCGCGGCGCGCCTGCAGGATCGCCTGCTCGACGCGATCGCGGAATAGCGTCCTGTTGGGTAGGCTCGTCAGCGTGTCGTGAAGAGCCTGGTACTCGTTCTCTTCCACCTGGAGGCGTAGTTTGCGCGCAGCCCTCGCCACGAAGGCGACCTGAACGAGGTAGAGCGTCGCCAAAGTGATCGCGTCGAAGAGGTCAGCGCGGAAGGCAATCCCGAGTGCGGCGATCAAGACAGCACTGAGGATGCCGAACTGGGCTGTGAGTGTGAGACGCCGCATGTCTTACCTAATCGGACTACCGCAGTCCGAACTAAAGAGCATTCACCTGATAGTAGGAACACCCTTTCGGGTGATTAGGGCCTGCAATGGGCGTCGCCGGCCGGCCCCCAAGCTGCGTCGCAGTCACCTGGCTCGTGCTCGCGCGCGGGCGCGCCTACAACTTACACGGCGTGCGCGCGGAACCTCCAGACCCGCTCCCCCGGATGCGACGGCGAGAGTTCTCACCCGATTAGCCGGAGCTCGCCTCCGTCTTCCCGGAAACCGGCCCGAGAGACGCAGATTCGTGACCGGGCCGTTTTCACGACTTCTTAGGAACTTCTTAAGCCGAGCTTCATATGGCTTGGATCCTCGGTTTTCCGCTCCCCGAGCCGGCGCGAGCCGCCGGCGGTCTCTTGACACGCCCGCTGCCGCGAAGTATCAAGTCGTCGTAGCTGGCGATCCGGGGGTTTCTGGCGTTCTCCACAGAGAGCTCAGGAACGAGGAGAGTCCAGCACGAGAACAGCTGCGATGATTCAGTTCACCGACATGGCCTACACCCAAGCACCGGCTGCACCCGGCGGCGGGTGGGCACCGGTCAACGGGATAGCAGCCTCCTCCACAACTTTCGCCGTCCATCCGGCATCGCTCGCCTACCGCAGTTCGGGGCGAAGCGCCGGCTCGGCGGCCACCAAGTTTCCGCACGCGCCCGTATCGGGCGTATGGAAAGAGCCCGTCCTCGGACGGGTGCTTATGTCGCTACCGCTCGGAGGATGCATCCGAGAAAAGCAGCACCATATCTCGATCCGCTGTTTCTCCTCCGAGGCAAAAACCGATCCGGGCCGCGAGGCCCGGTGGAGGTGACACGAATGGTAAGTCGTAGAAAGATGGCCATCGCCATCGGCGTGATGGTCGTTACCCTGGTTGCCCTCGTGGCAGCGAGTATGGGCGGGGCGAGCACCAAAGCGGCCCGCAACCATACGCTGATTACGGGTGGTAAGCAGTGGGGTACCGTCAACGGATACAACGTGTACAACGGCCAGTATGCAACCGGCGCGGTTGGACTCGTTTACGAGACGCTGATGCGCTATGACCCACTCACGGACAAGTACATCCCGTGGCTGGCCACGAGCGCTGGGTTCAGCGGAAAGACCTACACGATCACGGTTAGGTCTGGCATCAAGTGGAGTGACGGCTCCGCCCTGACCGCTGCCGACGTCGCATACACGCTCAACCTGGGCCAGTATGCTACGGCGTCTTGGCACACTCTCTGGGCAAAGACCGGCGGCGCGACAGCTTCCGGGGACAACGTGACGATGACGTTCACGGGGACGCCGAATTACCAGGAGTTCCAGAACGCCATCTGGAACATCCCGATCGTTCAGAAGGCTCAATGGTCTGCTGGCGTCCACTCTGCCAGTGACGTGACCACCTTCCTTGCCGACCCGACGAAAGTCCCGATCGGCACCGGCCCCTACACGCTCGATCACTCGGGCACGGGTGACGGAACGGTGAAGGTCGAGTACAGCCGGAAGGACAGTTGGTGGGCAACGAGTATCGGCGAGCCGATGCCGCAGCCGCTGGTAATCGACGACCTGGTCAACAGCAGTAACAACATCGCCCTCGGTCTCGTGATTCACGGCGACGAGGACTTGAACAACAACTACCTGCCCGGTATCACCAAGCTGCTCTCGAGCGGCTATGGGATCGTGACGTACTTCTCCAAGCCGCCGTACAACCTGGCAGCTAACACCGCCTGGCTGGTCCCGAATACGAAGCGAGCTCCGATGAACAATGCGAGCTTCCGTCGGGCTTTGGCGTATGCCATCAACGTGAATCAAGTCGTCGTGGGCGACTACGGCAACCTGGTCCAGAAGGCCGATTCAACCGGTCTGCTCTCGGTCTGGAAGAAGTACATCAACACGTCGCTCACCAAGAAGTACGGCTTCAAGTACAGCCCGTCAAAGGCGGTCTCGATTCTCAAGTCCGCCGGCTTCAAGAAGAAGGGCAAATGGTTCGTCCAGCCTAACGGCAAGAGCATCAAGCTGGGCCTGATCGTCCCGCAGGGTTGGTCCGACTGGATGACGGCGATCAACATGATGTCCGCCGACTTCCGGAAGGTAGGCATCAACGTGACGGCCTCGTATCCTGCGAACTTCTTCACGCTTCGCAACGCAGGTAAGTTCGACCTACTCATCGACAACTCCGCGCAGATAAGCGACACGCCGTGGACGTACTACAACTACATGTTCAACCAGCCGATCCTCTCGCAGCAGACGTTTGCGAACTTCGGCCGGTACACGAACAACACCGCTTGGGGCCTCTCTAAGGCGCTTAACGCGGTTCCGGTGCACAGCACCGCTGCGATGAACAAGGTGATCTCGAAGATCCAGAAGATCACGCTGACTCAGATGCCGCTGATCCCTCTGTGGTACAACGGCGTTTGGGCGCAGATGAATAACACGGTCTGGACAAACTGGCCAGCAGGCGCGTCCAGCCGGCATTACTTCCCGTGCATGTGGAATGGTTATTTCCAGATGACGGCTATCGACACCATCGCTAACGTTAAAGCGAAGTAACTGAACTACTACACCGAACTGGATGAAGTAGTACAGCAGTAAAGATCACCGCCCCTCTCCTTCACGTTCGAGAGAGGGGCGGTGATCTTCTATACAATCTGCGGTGTTTCGTAAGGCGCGCCGAGGGTGTAGCGTCTTCGCTACAATAGGCCGCGTTCATCGACAGACCGTCTCGATCCAGGAGCTCCAGTGCGACGTTATTTCGCGAGAAAGCTACTAACTTACTCTCTCACATTCATCGCCGCGGTGACAGTCGACTGGGCGATTCCCCGCCTGATGCCCGGTAATCCAATTGATGATCTACTCGCAAGAATCGGGACGCGTTGTAATACCCGAGAGCAGTGCGATGCCATCTCCAGTTACTTCTACAACGTTTTCGGACTGCACAAACCCCTTTGGGTGCAGTACCTCACTTTCTGGAAGGCGTTGTTCCAGGGTAATCTCGGCATTAGTGTCATGTCGTTTCCGGAACCTGTTAGCACGCTGATCAAAAACGCGATTCCCTACACGCTCGGACTGCTCGTTCCCGCGATTCTCTTAAGCTTCTGGGCCGGCAACAAGGTAGGTGCACTGGCGGCGCGCAGGAAGATTCTCGACAATACCGTGCTCCCGCTCTCCTACACGCTTACCGCGACTCCCTACCAGTGGCTGGCGATGGTCTTGGCCTGGACATTCGCGGTAACCTGGAGATTCTTCCCGATCTCCGGTGGGTACGATCCGCTGAGAACCCCGTCATGGTCGTTCGGTTTCGCAGGCGACCTTCTCTATCACTGGTTCCTGCCGTTTGCCTCGCTGTTCCTCGTCCAGTTCGGCGGCTGGGCGATCGGAATGAGGAACATGATCATCTACGAGCTCGAATCGGATTACGCTCACTATCTGGAAGCACTTGGGGCGCCGAGGAAGCTCGTGCGTAAGTACGCGTACAGAAACGCTCTTCTCCCTCAGATTTCGGGGCTTGCGCTTGCAATCGGAGCTATCGTCGGAGGTGCTCTGGTCACCGAAATCGTCTTCGGCTATCCGGGTGTCGGCAGCCTGATCTTGAGCGCGATCAACAACAAGGATTACTTCGCCATTCAGGGGATTTTCCTATTCATTATCGTAGGCGTATTGATCGCCAACTTCATCGTTGACATCATGTACGTCATCATCGACCCGAGAACTCGAATCGGAATGCAAGGTGGATCATGACGCGCTCAGACCAGAAACACGACGGACTCGCCACCGGAGCGTCGACCGCCGCCGTCGCAAGCGGCGCCGCCGGTGGTGCGGCAGTCGATGTTCCGAGCCCCAAGGTCCGGACGATTAACCGGCGATTCGAGTTCCTCTATTTCGCCATAAGGAACAATAAGCTCATCCTCGGATTGAGCATCGTCATCATCTGCTTCCTGATCGCCATCATCGGTCCGCTTCTCGCTAAGTATTCACCGTTCCAATACACGACGAGTTACTGGAGCCCGCCGTCGAGCCGGCACTGGTTCGGGACTACGCAGGATGGACGCGACGTCTACGCGCAGTTCGCCGCCGGTATGCGCTCCGCCTTCCTCATAGGAACGATCGGAGGAGTGATCGCATCTGTTGTCGCGATGCTCGTCGGCTTCACTGCGGGTTACCGCGCGGGGATCGTCGACGAGATTCTGAGCATGGTGACGAACATCTTCCTCGTCATCCCAGCCTTCGCCGTGTTGCTCGTAATCGCGGGCTTCCTCCACAACGTGAGCATCCCGGTAGAGGGGTTGCTCGTCGGGCTGCTGTCCTGGCCCTGGGCGGCAAGAGCACTCAGGGCGCAGACGTTCTCGCTCGTTGCCAGGGATTTCATCGGCATGGCGCGACTCAGCGCGCAAAACAGCTGGAGGATCATCTTCAGAGAGATCGCTCCGAACATGAGCTCGTATCTCTTCATGATGTTCATCCTCCTCTTCGGCGGCGCGATCCTGATCAGCGCCACCATCGACTTCATCGGGCTCGGACCACAGTTCACCTTCACGCTAGGGAAGATGATGAACGAAGCCCAGACCAACAGCGGCCTGCTCCTAGGCATGTGGTGGTGGTTCATTCCGCCCGGCATTGCGATCACGGCCATCGTTGGCGGCCTGTACATCATGAACGTCGGCCTGGACGAGGTCTTCAACCCGAGACTGAGAGAGATGTGAGCACGTGAGTCTTCGAGTCGAGAACCTCAAGGTCTACTACCGGACACTCGCTGGCGACGTACAGGCGCTCGATGGAGTCACCTTCGGCATCGCCGACGGCGAGATCATGGGCCTGGCTGGCGAGTCCGGATGTGGCAAGTCGACGCTCGGGAATAGCCTCATCTACTTGAGCGGTCGCATGAAATACGTCGACGGGAGCGTAGAGCTCGACAACAAGGAGCTCCCGATCGCGGACATGCACGAGATGGACCGTTTCCGGTACAAGGAAGTGTCGATCATCCCCCAGTACGCGATGAGCGCCCTCAACCCAACACGCAAGATCGGGAAGATGGCCAAGGAGATCATCGAGTCCAGGGGCGTCGACTACCACTCGATACTGCCCGAGTTCACGCGTCGTCTCGAGCTCGTCGGACTGTCCGACGACGTGCTGAGGATGTTCTCGCTCGAGCTTTCGGGCGGCATGAAACAGCGAGCTGTGATGGTGCTCTCGACCCTGCTCAACCCGTCGCTTCTGATTGCCGACGAGATCACGTCGGCGCTTGACGTCTCGACCCAGAAAGCCGTCGCCGAGATGCTCGTGGAATTCCGCGATCGCGGTTTCGTGAAGAGCATGATGGTCGTGACTCACGATCTCTCGATCCTTCATCAGATCGCCGACACGATCCTGGTGATGTATGCCGGTCACCTCGCCGAGAAAGCCGCGGCCGAAGTCATCATCAACAATCCTCGACACCCCTACACGCGGCTGCTCATCTCATCGCTGCCCGAGGTTGGAGTGACATACGCGAAGAAGCGGCTGACCGGTATCGCCGGTACACCTCCCGCGCTCCTCCACCCTCCGACGGGTTGCCGGTTCAAAGAGCGGTGCCCACTCGCGTTCGAGAAGTGCGTAGAACAGCCTCCGTTTATCGAGGTCGATAAAGGTCACTTCGTCGCCTGTTGGAAGGAGATCTAACGAGATGCTGAAGATCGACCGGGTTACGAAGGTTTACAAGGTCGGCACCTTCGGAGGCGACGAAATGACTGCGGTTCGAGATGTCAGCTTCGACGTCAATCCGGGTGAGGTCATCTCCCTGATCGGCGAGAGCGGGAGCGGTAAGACCACTGTGGGCCGAATGATCCTGCGGCTGGCGTCCGTTAGCGGCGGCTCGATCACCTACAACGGAGTCGACATCTCTACCCTCAAGGGCAGGAAGCTGAAGAGCTACTACGCCGACGTGCAAGGGGTCTTCCAGGATCCCTTCAGCTCCTACAACCCGATCTTCAAGGCCGACCGCGTTTTCAAGATGATCAAGGACGCGTACTTCCCCGGAATGAGCAAAGCGGAATGGCGGAGCAAGCTCGGGGCTTCGCTGGAAGCAGTGACGCTCGATCCCGTCCAGGTACTGAACAAGTTCCCGCACCAACTGAGCGGCGGGCAACTTCAGCGTCTTCTGATCGCCCGAGCTCTGCTGCTCGACATTCGCATTCTCATTGCCGACGAGATCATCAGCATGCTCGACGCCTCGACGCGAATCGATGTGCTGAACCTGCTCGGCGAGCTCAAGTCCCGTGGCCTGGGCATCATCTTTATCACCCACGACCTATCGCTCGGTAACTACATCAGCGAGAAGACCGTGATCCTCCGTCGTGGCCTGATCGTCGAGATGGGAGCGACCGAGAAGGTCTTCGGCAACCCGACGCACCCGTACACGAAAATGCTCCTGGCCTCGGTTCCACAGCTTCACCGCAAGTGGGACGAGGTCGCAAAAGAGCTCGAGGTGTCGGACGACCTACTCATAGATCCGGACGCCGCGAAGAGGGTATACGAGAGCGTCGGCGAGATACTGGCTCCCGACGCCCTGGACTCGGTGCTCGTCGAGACCGAATCGGATCACGTGGTTCGTTACTCGCCCGAGGAGGCGAAAGAGAAAATGAAGTCGCCGGCGAAGGAGAAAAAGAAGTCTCCGCCGGCCAGGAAACGCGGATGACGCCGGTTAACATCCTGAATCAGGCGCAGATCGCCAACCTCCCCTGGGAGGACAGGCCGGCGGGTAGCAATGAGGCGATCTGGCGCTACTCGAAGAACCCGGTCATCCCGCGCGACC
Source organism: Actinomycetota bacterium (assembly GCA_003162235.1). Lineage (GTDB taxonomy): Bacteria > Actinomycetota > Thermoleophilia > Gaiellales > Gaiellaceae > Fen-549. The sequence continues at coordinate 19,145 of PMMN01000038.1, forward strand.
TCATCCCGAGCTCGAACAGCATCTTCAACAGTGCCGTCGTGCCCTTCAAGGGCGAGTTTGCAGGGGTTTTCCGCTGCGACGACCGCACCCGCAAGATGCTCTTGCACCGCGGTTTCAGTTCCGACGGCCTCAGCTGGAAGCTCGATCCCGAGCCTCTTCAGTTCTCGTGCGACGAGCCTGAGATCGCCGAGTTCATCTACGGCTACGACCCGCGCGTGGTCTGGATCGAGGATCGCTACTACGTGAGCTGGTGCAACTGCTACCACGGCCCCACGATCGGAGTCGGCTGGACGAAAGACTTTGAGACCTTCCACCAGCTCGAGAACGCCTTTCTGCCCTTCAACCGCAACGGCGTCCTCTTCCCCCGCAAGATCGATGGGAACTACGCGATGCTCTCGCGCCCGTCCGACAGCGGCCACACGCCGTTCGGCGACATCTTCTACAGCGAGAGCCCCGACTTGACCTTCTGGGGCAAGCACCGGCACGTGATGTCGCCGGTCGCCAACTCCTGGCAGGCCACCAAGATCGGCGGCGGGCCGGTTCCGATCGAGACGTCCGAAGGCTGGTTGCTGATCTACCACGGCGTTCTCACCTCCTGTAACGGCTTCGTCTACAGCGCGAGCGTTGCTCTTCTCGATCTCGAGAAGCCCTGGAAGGTGATCGCGCGCGCGAAGCCATACCTGATCTCGCCTCAGACGCTCTACGAGTGCGTCGGCGACGTGCCCAACGTGGTTTTCCCCTGCGCAGCGCTCTGCGACTCGGAGACGGGACGCCTGGCGATCTACTACGGCGCCGCGGACACCGTGACCGGGCTCGCGTTCGCCTACGTGGACGAGCTGGTCGAGTTCGTCAAGAAGAACTCGCTCTAGCCCCCTCCCCGATACCAATACCAGCCAGCCTGCGCGAGCACTTCGCCCAGGCTGGCGATCGTCGCTCCGGCCCCAGCCCGGCGCTGGCGCAGGAGAACGGCTCGCATACCGATCGCTTCGGCTTCCGGAACTCATCAGAGGCGCCATCGCGGAAGCGTCCTCCGGAACGCTGAACTGGCGCACCGTCGGCCTTCCCCTTAGTCTTACTCCTCGTGGAACTAGCCGTGCTACATCTCTCGATGCTCGTCAAGAGCAAGCTCGTCGACAGAAGCGGCGACAGCCTCGGCCGTGTCGAGGACCTGATCGTCCGAATTTCTGACGGCGCCTATCCCCCGGTGACGGGTCTCAAGGCGCGCGTTGCCGGACGCGAGCTCTTCGTCGCGGCCAAGATGATCGGCGAGCTCAAGCCCGGTCGCGTGCAGCTTGCGGGAGATCAGCTCAATCTCGGTCGCTTCGAGCGCCGGCCGCGGGAAGTTCTCCTGCGCCAGGACGTCCTCGGGCACCGCCTCATCAACGTAGCCGGCGCGCGGCTCGCCCGCGCGAGCGACATCGAGCTGGCCTTCGTCGAGGGCTCCTGGCGCGTCGTGGGCGTCGATGTCAGCTTGCGCGGCCCGCTGCGATGGCTCTTGCCGAGACGGCTCGGGGGACGTGCAGCGGCACGGACTGTTCTCGACTGGACGAGCGTCGAGCCTTTCGTGGGCCACGTTCCCAGCTCGCGGCTGCGGATGCGCTCCGGCAAGCTGGCGCAGCTCCATCCGGGTCAGATCGCCGATCTCGTCGAGGCTGCCTCGCACGAGGAAGGAGAAGAGATCATCCGTGCCGTCGGCGCCGACCGCGAGCTCGAGGCCGACGTCTTCGAGGAGCTCGATCCCGAGCATCAGGTCGAGTTCCTGCACCGACGCTCGGATGCTGAAGCTGCGAACGTGCTCGCCAAGATGGGCGCCGACGACGCCGCCGACCTGCTTGCAGAGCTCGACCAGGAGCGCCGCGAACCCGTCCTCTCGCTTCTTCCCAAAACGCAGCAGCGCAAAGTGCGCACGCTGCTCGGCTTCAACCCCTCGACGGCAGGCGGGCTGATGAATCCCGATTTCCTCTGCTTTTCCGGGCGAGTTAGCGTCAAGAGAGCGCTCGAAGAGATCAAGAGGTCGGCGCTCGAGCCCGAGCAGCTGACCGTCGTCTTTACCAGCGACAGTAAGAAGCGGCTTTCCGGAGCGCTCGCCGTCGCGGCACTCGTCCGTGCCGATCCGGAAGTGCGGCTCGCCGACATCGTTCAGCGCCGCCCGGTTAGCCTGCACCCGGACGCCGACCTGCCTGAGGTGGCGCGCGAGCTGACCGATTTCAATCTGACTGCGCTGCCAGTGGTGAACGACGAGGAGCAGGTGATCGGCGTGGTGGCCGTCGACGACGTTCTCGAGCTCCTTTTCCCAGAGGAGTGGCGCCGGCGCTTCAGCGCCTTCAGCGGAGAGTGACCTGAACTTGTTTCAGAATGACGACCCGCCGACTGGGTGTGATCGGTGGATGCGAGGCTAGGACGCAGTGTCGCGTTCGTAGCCACAGCTACGGATGCGACCGAGGACAACCCAGCGCGCCGCCGAGCGCGGCCAGGCGGTGGAGTGCTTCGTTTTGAGACGAGTTCCTTCTACCAAGCCGGGCGGTTGTCTGGCTTGTAGACTCCCGCGAGCAGGTTTTGCTTTTCTTCGGGACTCCGCGTGGAGGTCATTTTGGAATCGGACGACCCTTCGAGTAGCACCTCCGCGCGCGCCCTCGGGCACGGTGAGCAGAGCTTGAGCTGACCTCCTGGGCGTGCGCGAGGCGCACGCATGACCGGCCAACTGCGGCCGGAGGAGGTATAGCAATTGGCCAAGAGGAAGACTCCCGCGCGCGCGGTTCGTCCGGCGGCTGGACGCGCGCACCTCGACGAGGCGCGCTTCGGCGACATCAAGGGCGCCCTGGGAACCATCCGCCACGACGAGATGCCACCGCGGCACTCCTGGCGCGGGCGGCTGAAGGCGCTGCTCGCGATCATGGGACCGGGCCTGATCGTCATGGTCGGCGACAACGACGCCGGCGGGGTCTCCACCTACGCGCAAGCGGGTCAGAACCACGGCACGACCTTGCTCTGGACGCTGGTGCTTCTGATCCCGGTCGTGATCGTCAACCAGGAGATGGTGGTGAGGCTGGGAGCAGTCACCGGCGTCGGCCAGGCACGCCTCATCTTCGAGCGCTTCGGCCAGTTCTGGGGTGCTTTCTCGGTCGGCGGTCTCTTCCTCGTCAACTTCCTGACCATCGTCACGGAGTTCATAGGCATCACGCTCGCGCTCGAGTACCTGGGCGTGAACCGCTACCTGGTCGTCCCGATGGCGGCGCTCGGGTTGATCGGCATGACGGCGACCGGCAGCTTCAAGAACTGGGAGCGGTTCATGTACGTCTTCGTCGTCAGCAACCTGCTCGTCATTCCTCTGGCCGTGCTCAGCCACCCCCGACTCGGGCCGGTCGTTCACGGCACCTTCGTTCCCGGCGTCGGAGGCGGCGTCAACTCGACCTCGGCGCTCCTGATCATCGCCATCGTCGGTACGACCGTTGCGCCTTGGCAGCTCTTCTTCCAGCAATCCAACGTGATCGATAAGCGGATCACCCCGCGCTGGATCAACTACGAGCGCGCCGACACGATCATCGGCTCTCTATTCGTGGTCGTTGGAGCGGCGGCCCTAATGATCACGACTGCCTTCGCCTTTAAGGGGACGGCCGTTTACGGGCACTTCGTCGATGCCGGCCACGTGGCAAGCGGGCTCGCCCAGCATGACGGCCACCTGGCCGGAGTCCTTTTCGCGATCGTCCTTTTTGACGCGTCGATCATCGGGGCGCAGGCGGTGACTCTCTCGACCTCCTATGCCTTCGGTGACGCCTTCGGGGTTCGCAACTCGCTCCACCGCTCGTTCAGAGAAGCAAAGACGTTCTACGCCGCTTTCTCTGCGCTCACCTTGCTCGCAGCCGCGATAGTCCTCATCCCCCACACTCCGCTCGGGCTCGTCACCACGGCCGTTCAGGCTTTCGCAGGGATCCTGCTTCCCAGCTCGACGATCTTCCTGCTCATGCTCTGCAACGACAAACAGGTACTTGGACCGTGGGTCAACAAGGGCTGGTTGAACGCGGTGGCGGCCGTGATCGTTGGCTCTTTGCTCGTGCTCTCTGGAGTTCTCGTCGTGACGACGGTGCTCCCCGGCGTTGACGTGGTCATCCTCTCGCTCTGCCTGGCAGCGGCGCTGGCGCTCTCTCTCGCCGCGCTCGGGCTCTCGACCTTGAGAACAGCGCGCAAACGCAGAGCTGAAAAAGAAGAGGTCGTGAGACCGGTCGCCCGCGAGACCTGGACGATGCCTCCGCTCGCATTGCTCGAGAAGCCAACCTGGTCGCCCGCTTGGCGCGTTGCCATGTACGCGATGTCCTCGTACCTGGTTGTCGCCACTTCGCTCCTCGTCGTCAAGGCGCTCCAAATAGGCCTCGGCCACTAAGGGCCTATCCCGCCAGGCCTACACGCCCTAACCGCTACCGGCGGGTACCTCCCGGGGCGCCGCAACGATTCCGGCGCCCAAGGAAGCGTCACTCTCTCAGGCCTCGAGGTCGGCTTTCAGCGTCTTGATCTTCTCGACGAGGGGTGTGATCTTCTCGTGTGAGATCTCGCCGCTTTCGACGAGCTCGAAGGTGAGCTTGCCGAGGCTGTCGAAGGTCTCGCCGAGCTCACGCTTCGTCTTCATGTCCTCGACGCCTTCGCGCGCCTTCGTGGAGGCCGATCCGGCCGCGGACTTGGCGCGATCAACAAGGCTCATATGTTCCTCCTTCTCCGGGGACTAGCAGTCTCTCTATTCTCGCGATCGCGCACGCCGAAACCAGTTCCACCGGCCGGCCGGCTCCCTGGTTGGTCGTTCGGCTATCGTCCGGGAGGCTACGGAACACGGAACGGAGGTCAGTGGCCCAGAACCATTTCGAGCCGGATTCTTACCTGGAGTTCGTGCGTCTGGAGATCCCGGAGTACGACGAACTCGAGGAAACCGTCGCCGAGGCGGCAAGCGCGTCAGCGGCCGCGAGGATTCTCGACCTCGGTGCCGGAACCGGCGAGACGGCGCGGCGAGTACTGGAGAGGCACCCCGGCGCGAGCATCGTTCTTGTCGACTCGTCTGCCGAGATGCTCGCAGCGGCTCGGGAGGCCCTCGCAGAAGACCGAGTGGAGAGCGTCCTCGTCCAGCGGCTGGAAGATCCGCTTCCCCCGGGGCCTTTCGATCTCGTAGTCTCGGCGCTGGCCGTGCACCATTTAGAAAGCGCCGATAAGCAGGTACTTTTCGAGCGGATTGCCGGAGTGCTCAAACCGGGAGGGCGCTTCGTCCTGGCCGACGTGATCGTCCCGCGGGACCCGGGGCTCGCATCGACGCCGGTTATCTCCGAGTTCGACCGGCCCGACCGCCTCGACGATCAGCTCGCCTGGATGGGCGAAGCCGGACTCGAGCCTAGCGTTCTCTGGACGAACGGCGATCTCGCCGTGATCGCGGCGCGCCGCCCCGAAATGGCGGCTGCCTGATGCCCGAGCGACCGCCACGCCGACCCGAGAAACCGAGCGCCGTAGGCGCGCAACGAGCGGCGCAGGATCCGGCGCCGGTGAACCGCGTCTACGGGGAGCCAATCGAGATCGACGGGATCAAGCTCATCCCGGTCGCCGCGGTCCGCCGTTGCGGTCGCCAGGGCTCCGGCGACGGCGGCGGGAAGTGCGGCTGTCGCTGCGTCAGCGTAAGACCGGTCGGTCTGGTCGTGCTCCGCGACGGACGCGTCGGTTGGAAGCCGGCGTTCGACGTCAACCGGCTAGCGCTCGTGCTCGCCGCTCTGCTCGGTCTGTTCTTCCTGCTCGGGCGGCGCCGGGTTCGCTAGAGCCTATTTCGGTGGGAATGTGCAGGCCTACTGGGATAGGCGTTTAACTTCCGGCGCGCGAGGCCGCGATCTGATCTCGGTACCAGAGCGCGCTTCGCTTCGGTATCCGTCGCTGCGTCGGATAGTCGACGTAATAGAGGCCGAAGCGCTTCGCGTAGCCCTTCTCCCACTCGTAGTTGTCCAGCAGCGACCAGACGCAGTGGCCCTTCACGTTCACACCGTCGGCGATCGCCCGGGCGAGCGCTTCGACGTGGCGCGAGACGAAGTCCACCCGTCGCGGATCCTCGACCACGTCGCCACCGTCCCAGACATCCGCGAAAGCGGCGCCGTTCTCGGTGATGTAGATCTCGACGTCGCCGTAGTCGCGCTTGAGGCGCAGAAGGACGTCGTGCAGCGCCTCGGGCGTCACCTCCCAGCCCATCTCCGTGAAGGGTGGCTGGACGGCGACGCTCGTCATGCCCAGATAGAGCGAGCCGGGGTCGCGCTTGATCATCGCGTGGTGGTAAAAGTTGACGCCGAGTACGTCGACCGGGCTCGAGATCACGGTCAGATCGCCGTCCTCGATCGCCTCGGCGATACCGAAGCGCTCGTACTCGGCGAGCATGTCCTCCGGATACGAGCCCTTGAAGACCGGGTCGAGGAACCAGCGGTTCTGGAAACCGTCCCAGCGTCTGGCGGCATCGATGTCTTCGGGATTGTCGCTGAACGGGACAGTCGGATGAATGTTCGGCGCGATCCCGATCTTGGCAGAGGGCGCGCGACTGCCGCGAAGAGCCTGGATGGCGAGACCGTGCGAGAGCAGCAAGTGGTGCGAGACGCGTAGCGCGAGCGGCCAGTTGTTTCGCACGCCCGGTGCCTTTTCGCCACCGACGTAGGCCATGAAGGCCGTCACCCAGGGCTCATTGTGAGTCAGCCAGAGATCAACACGATCGCCGAGGCGGTCGAACATGGCGGCGGCGTACTCGGCGAAGTGCTGGGCGGTGTCTCTGTTCACCCAGCCGCCTTCGTCTTCGAGCGCCTGCGGAAGGTCCCAGTGGTAGAGCGTCGGGAAGGGAGTGATTCCCCGCTCGAGTAAACCGTCGATCAGCCTCGAGTAGAAGTCGACGCCCTCCTCGTTGAGCGGCCCTTTGCCGGTCGGCATGACCCGTGGCCAGGCGATCGAGAAGCGGTAGACGCTGAGGCCGAGCTCGGCCATGAGGTCGAGGTCATCGCGCCAGTGGTGATAGTGGTCGCAGGTTACGTCGGCGTTCTCTCCGCCGGCGGTGCGCCCGGGCTCGTGGCTGTAGACGTCCCAGATCGACGGGCCTCGCCCGCCTTCGTCAACGGCGCCTTCGATCTGATAGGCCGAGGTAGCAACCCCCCAGCCAAAGTTCGCCGGGAAACCCGGGACGAATCCATTACTGCCTTGAGCTGCCATTATCGCCTTCCGCTCCTTGTCCGAATCAATAGCCGCGAGTCGCAGATCGTCGACCGCACCACCGGCGCAACCGCTCTCCGGAGCCGCCGGCCGTCTGCGTATTTCTACCCGATCGAATCAGTTATCCGAACCGGTGTCAACCGAGAGGCGCCGGGTGCGTTTCCGGTGATCCAGATCTACCCCGTGAGCAGGGAAAGGCTCGCTGTCAGGGGGAACGCGATTGCGTTCAAGCGCCGTGCGATCTCGTCTCTGCTCGCCGCGGACGGTAATGACCACCTTTCTCTGTTATCGTGCTTGACGAAAGTTTCCAGGACGCCTGCTCTCCTCCCGGATCTGCGGCGCGGTGAAGATGCCGAACGGCGAGCAGACGTCTTCGCCCCCCCCAGAGAGAGTGAGGCACCATGTTCTCCATGCACAGATGGGCCACGGCGATAGCCGCCGGCGCCCTGATCCTGACCGTCGCGGGCACAGCAAGCGCGGCGACGGTCTACAGCAACATCCCGAGCACCTTGCCGGGGAACTTCCCCAGCTGGGGCTTCGAGGCGTACCAGACGTCCGAGTTCGGCGGTTTGGTCGAACTGGCTTCGGGTTCGCGTACGAACCCCGTCGTGACGGTGACTATGAGCAGCTGGGGCTGCCAAACCGGCAGCTGGAACGGTACCTGCGTCACGACGCCGGGGACGGTGTTCAGCCTGCCAATCACGCTCAACATCTACGCAGTCGGCGCGCTCAACTCCGTCGGGGATTTGCTCGCGTCCGACACGCAGACGTTCAAGATCCCGTTCCGACCCTCGACCGATTCCGCGAACTGTGCTGCGAGCGGCACCCTACACACGGACGCGTCTGGGAATCCAAGCGATGGAAAGCAGTGGTTCGACGGGACATACTGTGACCACGGCCTGGCCCACAACATCAGCTGGGATCTGGGCGGGCGTAGCCTCACGCTGCCCAACAAGGTGATCGTGGCGGTCATGTACAACACGAGCGACGAGGGCTACCAACCCATCGGTTCCGGGGCGTTCTGCCACGCAACCGGTTGTGGATACGACTCGCTCAATGTTGCGCTCGTTCCCAACGCTCCCTTCGTGGGCACCGATCCGCTGCCGAACGACGCCTACCTCAGCTCCATCTCGGGTGGGTGGTACTGCGACGGCGGCCTCGGCGGTCTCGGTCTTGGTATCTTCAGGCTCGACACCGGCTGCGACAATTGGACCGGGGACCGGCCGGCGATCCAGGTCGACACCTACCCCCTGCAAACCGGTCCCGCTGGCCCCGCCGGTGCTGATGGTGCAACCGGTCCCGCTGGCCCCGCCGGTACTCCCGGTGCTGATGGTGCAACCGGTGCTGCTGGTGCTGCTGGTGCTACCGGCGCTACCGGTCCTGCTGGTACCGCCGGCGCGACTGGTGCTACCGGTCCTGCCGGTGCTGCCAGTCCCGCCGTCAAGGTTCAGACACCGCTGCAAACGAAGATCCTCAAGGCGACGATCTCCGCCACGAAGCGCACGGCGGCATTCTGGTTCTCGGGCTCCGGTGGTAAGGGCACGCTCAGCTTCCAGTGCAAGCTGGACAACATGAAGTATTCGTCCTGCCACTCTCCCTACACCTATAAGAACCTGAAGCCCGGCAAGCACGTCATCCGGGTGCGGGCGAAGGACGCCAGAGGCAAAGTCGATCAGACTCCGGCTATTAGAAGGTTCAAGATCTAGCGCAACGCCGAATCCTGCTGAAAACGGCTGACATCGCCGGGCCGCGAAAGACGCGGCTCGGCGATGTTGCCGGACAGCTTCGCTGGCATGTCCGGACAGGCACGAGCTTTCATCGCCCCTCCTGGTAGCCCGTCGCTGAGAATCAGTCGAGAATCGAGGTAACCGGCTCAGATCGTATTTCCACTGACACGACCGCCGCTGGCTTTGGCCAGGCAAGTCGCCTGGCAAGCCAGAGCGCGACATACACGAGCCCGACGAGGACCGGCACCTCGATCAGCGGCCCGACGACCCCGGCCAGCGCCTGGCCCGAGGTGGCGCCGAAGACGCCGACAGCGACGGCGATCGCAAGCTCGAAGTCGTTCGATGCCACCGTGAAGGCGAGACTCGTAGTCTGCGCGTAGGGGAGCCGCAGCAGCCGGCCGGTGGCGAAGCCCGCGACCCACATGACCGCGAAGTAGGCCAGGAGCGGCAACGCGATCCTCGCCACGTCCAGCGGTTGGGAAGTGATCTTGTCGCCCTGGATCGCAAACAGGAGCACGATCGTGAAGAGCAGCCCGTAGAGGGTGATCGGCGCGATGCGCGGGATGAAGCGCTGCTCGTACCAGTCGCGGCCGCGGCGCTTGAGGCCGATCCGGCGCGTGAGAAAGCCGGCCGTGAGTGGGATGCCGAGGAAGATCAGTACTGTGCGCGCGATCTCCCAGATGCCCGGCTGGAAGCCCTGCGTATCGAGGCCGAGCCAGCCCGGGAGCAGCGACAGGTAGAAGTAGCCGAGCAGCGAGTAGGCGACGACCTGGAAAAGCGCGTTGAAGACGACCAGCACTGCGGCGCGGTCGCGGTCGCCCTTGGCGATGTCGTTCCAGATGAGCACCATCGCGATGCAGCGTGCGAGGCCGACGATGATCACGCCGGTCCTGTAGGCGGGTTGGTCGGCGAGCAGGAGCCAGGCCAGCGCGAACATGAACGCGGGTCCGACGATCCAGGAAAGAAAGAGCGAGACGCCGAAGAAGCGAACATCGCTGACGCCGTCGTGGCTCGTCCGGCCGAGGTCTTCGTAGCGCACCTTCGCGAGCACCGGGTACATCATCAGGAGCAACCCCGCGGCGATCGGCAACGAGACCGTGCCGACCTGCAGCTTGCCCAGCCAATTGTTCAGGCTCGGCAGAAGGGACCCGAGCCCTAGCCCGGCTGCCATCGCCAGCGCGATCCAGAGCGGAAGGAAGCGATCGAGCCGCGATAAACGAGCGAGCACCGCCCTGTCGCCGATAGCCACGGCGGCGCGGTCGCCGTCAGCTACGTCCACTGCTTGTGTCTTTCTTTTCGAGCTCCGAGAGCAGCCGCTCAATGCGGGCGGCGATCTCGTCTCTGATTCCGCGGACCTCGCCCAGGCTCTTGCCGGCCGGATCCTCGAGCTCCCAGTCTATGTAGCGCTTCCCCAGGATGACCGGACAGGCGTCGCCACAGCCCATCGTCACGACTACGTCGGCCCACTCGGCGTCGGAGCGCTCGAGGCAACGCGGCGTGCGTTCGGCCAGATCCACGCCGAGCTCGCGCATGGCGTCCACCACTTCGGGGTGAACGTTTGCGGCCGGGTTCGACCCTGCCGATCGCGCCTCGTAACGCCCGGCGACCGCCAGCCGGAAGAGCGCCTCGGCCATCTGTGAGCGTCCGGCATTCTGGACGCAGACGAAGAGGACGTTCATTCGCAACACTTCCCCTGCGACTTAGTCCCGGCAAGAGGAAGCGATCTCGGGATCGGCTTCGCGCCCGCAGGTTTGACCGCCTTGATGATCGCCGCGTGCATGCCGTCTTCGACTTCGTGCGTGAACTCGACCGACACCTGCTCGAATCCGGCTGCAGCGAGACCCTGCTCGTACTCGCTCCTGGACAGAGCGCCGGCGATGCAGCCCGAGTAGCTGCCACGCTCGGCTCGCTCGGCCGGTGAGAGGCGGTCCTCGGCGACGACGTCGGAGATCCCGATCCGCCCGCCCGGACCGAGCACGCGCGCCATCTCGACCAGCACTGCGGGCTTGTCGACCGAGAGATTGATCACGCAGTTGGAGATGACGACGTCGACCGATTCCGCCGGCAGCGGTACCTGCTCGATCACGCCTTTGAGAAAGATCGCATTGCGAACGCCCGCCTCGTCGGCGTTGCGCTGGGCCAGCGCCAACATCTCGTCGGTCATGTCGAGCCCGAAGGCACGCCCACTCTCACCGACTCGCCTGGCCGAGAGGATCACGTCGATGCCGCCGCCCGAGCCCAGATCGAGCACGGTTTCGCCTTCGTTCAGGTCGGCGACCGCAATCGGGTTGCCGCATCCGAGCGAGGCCAACGCGGCAGCGTTTGGAAGCTCGCCGCGTTCCCCGGCCGAGTAGCTCGATACGCCAAAAGCGTCGCTGGCAGCCTTCTCTCCACCACAGCAGGCATTGCCGCCGCTCTCGGTCACGGTGCGCGCGGCCTCGGCGTAACGGCGGCGCACCTCTTCGCGAAGCTCCTCCGCAGAAGTTGTCACTGGCTTCCTCCTTCGAGATCGATCAGTCCGGCGAGCTTGCTCACAGCCTCGTGGTTGAGAGAGAAGAAGGCCCACTTGCCGCGCTGTTCTCTGTCGAGCAATCCCGCTTCGACGAGCTTTTTCATGTGGTGGCTTACGGTCGGTTGCGCGAGGCCGAGCGGTCGAGTCAGGTTGCACACGCAGACCGGCTCGCGATTCGTCGCCAGTAGGTTGACGATCTTCACGCGAGCCGGATCTCCAAGCGCAGCGAAGAGCCTGGCCGTGGCTTCGGCCTCCTCGTTCGAGAGCGCCGGCGCCGCCAGCGACACGCAGCCGGCTACGGCTGTCGTCGCGTCGTTCATACCGGCCGGAAACCGCTGCGAGGCAGATTCTGGAACATGCGGTCTCGCGCGCACTCGGCGAAGGTGGAAGCCAAATTGTGGGCGACCGCGCAGCGCTCGCAGAACTCGAGATTCAGCGTCTTCGTCTCTTCGTGATTCAGTTTCAATGCGGTTTCCTTTCTCCGATCAGTTCATTTACAGGTCTGGTGTTGCGTTGTTCATTCATATCGACCGTTGTCGATGTATCGATTTCTATCAATACGTCCGCTCCCTGTCAAGCCGGTCGACCGACCAAACGTACGAAACGATTTCGGGGACTGTCCGGCGGAGCGCGACTAGACGGGCGAGCGCTTCGGCAGACACTTCTTTCCGCCGCCCACGACCTCGAGTGCCAAACTGCTTAATGACCCGTCGACTGGATGCTTACGGCACTACGATCCGCCGCCCCCCGCCTTTGTCCACCCACCNNGCGGGGTCGTGAAACGGTAGCTACGAAATACACACGATTCGTGCCGGTTTTGTGCCAGAACAGCATCGTGCCGCCGGACGGCCACTCGGTGAAGCATTTCGCAAGCTCTCAGGGCCTATCCCGGAAAGGATGTGCGTCCAACCGTGGATGTCAGTGGCGCAGAGCTATGAAGGCGCACCGATCACGCGGAGAGCAGCCCTACGGTCGCTGGCGCCGCGGATCGGCCGCATCGGGCGCGCAAGGCCTATTGGGATTGGCCCTTAGAGCCCGAGCGCACGGCAGACGGCGGTGTAATCCGCATCGACCAGCGCGGGCTTCGGTACCGCGTTGATGGTGACATCCGGATCCTTGAGCCCGTGCCCGGTCAGGATGCAGACGACGGTCGAGCCCTCCAGAACACCAACCTTGAGCAGGCCCGCAACCGAGGCGGCTGAGGCGGGCTCGCAGTAAACGCCCTCGGTTGTCGCCAGGAGCGCCTGCGCAGCGAGAATCTCTTCGTCGGTGACGGCATGAATGCTTCCGCCCGATTCACTGATCGCCGTCTCCGCGCCCTTCCACGAGGCCGGGTTGCCGATACGGATCGCCGTGGCGATCGTCGACGGATCCTCGATCGGGTGGCCGTGCACGAGCGGAGCCGATCCAGCAGCCTGAAAGCCGATCATCCGCGGCCTGCGGGTCGAGATTCCCGCGTCCAGATACTCGCGGTAGCCCTTCCAGTAAGCGGTGATGTTGCCGGCGTTGCCGACCGGAATGCACTGGATTTCGGGCGCGTCGCCGAGCACGTCCACGATCTCGAAGGCGCCCGTTTTCTGACCCTCGATGCGGAAGGGGTTGATCGAGTTGACTATCTCGAGCCCCGCCNNGCCATCTTGCCGAGCGCGATCTTTCCCTGCGGCACGATCACGGCACAGGTGAGCCCGGCTCGCCCAGCGTAGGCCGCCGCCGAGGCTGAAGTGTTGCCGGTCGAGGCGCAGACGACGGCCGGAGCCTTCTTCTCCACGGCCTTCGATATCGCCATCGTCATGCCGCGGTCCTTGAAGGAGCAGGTCGGGTTTAGGCCCTCGAACTTGAGCCACACGCGCGCGCCGACGCGATCGGAAAGGCGCGGCGCCTCGATCAGCGGCGTACCGCCCTCGAGCATCGTCACGACCGGTGTCCGCTCGGAGACGGGCAGGAAGGGCCGGTACTCCTCGATCACGCCCCTCCACCCCACTCTCACAGCGGGCTTCTGTGCCGGGGTTGTGGCCATGGTTCGAAGGTATCACACGCCTTGTCGGCGCCCGGCGGTCGAGCAGCCTAAAGCACCGCTCGTCGTCACGAAATCCGCGAAGGGCAGATCTTCGGCTGTGGCGGTGC
>PMMN01000105.1:0-140 GCA_003162235.1 Actinomycetota bacterium
GCGTTCGTGATGAACGCGATCGGAGACGCCGGCATGGCGCTGGCGATCTTCCTGCTGATCCAGCACATGGGCACGCTGGAGTTCCATGCCGTCTTCTCCAAGGCCGCATCGCTCGGCCCCAACGCCTGGGTGATCAACGT
>PMMN01000105.1:156-3308 GCA_003162235.1 Actinomycetota bacterium
ACCGCGCTAATGGCGCTCGTGCAGACCGACATCAAGCGGGTGATCGCCTACTCGACCATGTCCCAGATCGGATACATGTTCCTGGCCGCGGGCATCGGTGCCTACAGCGCGGCGATGTTCCACCTGGTGACGCACGCCTTCTTCAAGGCACTGCTCTTTCTCGGCGCCGGCGTTGTCATCCATGCGCTCGGCGGTGAGCAGGACATGCGCAAGATGGGCGGCCTGCGGAGGAGGATGCCGCGCACCTACATTGCGATGCTGATCGGCGCCGGCGCGCTCGCGGGCTTGCCGCCGCTGGCGGGCTTCTTCTCCAAGGACGCGATTCTCGCCACCGCCTTCTCGGAGGGCGTTTACGGCAAGGTGCTGTTCGGCGCCGGGCTCGCCGGCGTGCTCCTGACCGCGCTCTATTCCTTCCGCCTGATCTTCCTCGTCTTTTCGGGCGAGGAGAGCGAGCTCGTGCGTGAGCACCTCTCCAAGCACGAGGGGAGAGAGGGCCCGCGCTGGATGACCGGGCCGGTGGCCGTACTCGCGCTGCTCGCCTTCGCGGGCGGCTGGCTCGAGGTCGCGGGGCTCTGGCATCCCTTCTCGCGCTTCCTCGAGGGAGTCGCACCGGCGGCGTTCGCCTTTTCTCCGACGCCGGCGCGCGAGTGGCTGCTGAGCGGCGTCTCGGTCGTCGTGGCGCTGGGCGGACTCTGGATCGCCTGGACAATCTACTCAGCACGAACCCAGCCGGCGCCACGCGCGCCGAAGGCTCTGATCGAGAAGCTCTACTTCGACCGCGCCTACGACCTGCTCTTCTACCACCCGGCCGTCTCGCTCGCCCATCTGCTCGGATCTCTGTTCGAGAAGCCCGTGATCGAGCGCTCCGTCGAGGAGATCGGAACCGGCACCCTTCGCGGCGGCCGCGTCGCCGCCGCCGTTCAAAACGGTCTCGCCCGTAGCTACGTGCTCCTGGTCGCGGCCGGGGCCTCCCTCGTCCTCCTGCTCTTCCTCATCTTCCGCTGATGCTCACGACCTCGCTGATCACTCTTCCTTTCGCCGGCGCGCTGGCGGTCTTCCTGCTGCCCGCGAGCAAGAAGTGGGTGGGCTCGCTCGCGCTCGTCGTCGCGTTGACCGAGCTCGGGATCTGGATCACCGGCTTTTTCGGAANNGGCATCAGCTACCACGTCGGCCTGTTCACCTTCTCGTTCTGGCTCGTGGGCCTGACAACGGTGGTGATGGCGGCGGCGATCGCCTATGGGCTCTGGGCCGGGCGCGAACGGGCGAACGCCTACTACGCGCTGATGCTCTTCCTCACCGGCGCGATCGTCTGCGTCTTCAGCGCCCAGGATCTGATCCTCTTCTACGTCGCCTTCGAGGCGATGATGATCCCGCTCTACCTGCTGATCGGCGTTTGGGGCGGCGAGCGGAGAGTGGCCGCGACCTTCAAGTTCGTCGCCTACACGATGGCGGGCTCGCTACTGATGCTCGTCACGATCGTCGTCTACGGGCTCTCGCACGGGTTCGACCTGACCACTGCCTCNNCCCGAGGTCGCCGCGGTGCTCTCGGGCCTGATCTCGAAGGTCGCCGCCTTCGGCTTCCTGCGCATCGTCTTCACGAAGTTCCCGGACGGCGGCGCCGGCACGCCTTTGCACGACCTGCGAGCTCTCTTCCTCGCGCTCTCGGCGACGGGGCTCATCTACGGCTCGCTGCTCGCGTTCCGGGCTCCCGATTTTCGAGGNNCTCTTCCTGCTCGCCGGGGCGATCGAGAGCCGCGCCTCGACCGGCGTTCTCGAGCGCTTGGGCGGCATGGCGCGCGGGCGCCCGATTCTCGCCAGCCTGCTCGTCGCGATCGGCGTCATCTCGCTGGCGGTGCCGGGCTCGAGCGCCTTCGCCGGTGAGTTCATGATCCTGGCCGGCACCCTCCAGCGCGGCTGGGGCTGGGCGCTTGCCGGACTCGTTGCGATCGTGCTGGCGGCGATGTACATGCTGCGGCTCGTCTCGGCGCTGCTGCACCGCGAGGTCGGTGAGGCGGTCAGCAAGAAGGCGCCCGACGTTCTGCTTCCCGAGCTGTGCGTGATCGGGGCGCTTCTCGGCTGCATGCTGGCGCTCTCGATCTGGCCGGCGGCGGTCAGCAAGAACTCCTTCGCCTGCCTCGAGCCGGCCGCGACGAGCGGCCGGGTCACGGCGCAGGTCGGGCTCGCCTGCGTGCCCGGAACCAGCACGACCACCACGACGACGGGGACGGCGAAGTGATCAGGACGCCCGCCATCGACTGGCTCACGCTGGCTCCCTCGCTCGCCCTGCTCGCGGCGACGATCGCCTCTCTGATGAGCGCGGTGCTCGTTCCCGAGAGCTGGCGCAAGAACGTCTCCTGGCTCTTCTGCCTGACCGGATACGCGGGCGCCTTCGCCTTCGCCGCGGTGCTGTTCGAGCGCAGCCCGCACGCGCACAGCGTGATCGCGAATGCGCTCTTCCGCGATCGCTACGGTGCGCTCGCGGCGATGATCGTGGCCGGCGTGGGGCTTTTGACGACGCTTGTCTACTACGGCGAGCGCTCGACGGTCGATCGCGTCGGCGAGCGCTTCGCGCTGCTCGCCTCGGCCGGCGGCGGGATGATCCTGTTCGCCCAGTCGGCCAACCTGCTGACGCTCTTCCTCGGGCTGGAGTGGCTGTCGATCTCGCTGTACGTGCTCGTCGCACTGGAGCGCGAGCGCCCGGAGGCGATCGAGGCGGGCTTCAAGTACCTGATCGTGGGCGGCTTCAGCTCGGCGATTCTCGTCTTCGGCGCCGCCTTCGTCTACGGCGCCACGGGAACGCTCAACCTGGCCCAGATTGCCGGCAAGGCGCCGAGCGGCGACCTGTTCCTGATCACCGGGCTGGCGATGATTCTGGTCGGCTTCGCCTTCAAGGCCTCGGCGGCGCCGTTCCACACCTGGACGCCCGATGTGTACCAGGGAGCCGCGACGCCGGTCTCGGGCTTCATGGCCGGCGCGACCAAAGCGGTCGCCCTGCTCGTGGCGCTGCGCGTGCTTTCGGTCTCCTTCTCTGCCCAGGAGCACCTCTGGACGAGCGCCGCCGCGGTGCTCGCGGTCACTTCGCTCGTGGTCGGCAACCTGGCCGCTCTGGCGCAGCGCGACCTGAAGCGAATGCTCGCCTACTCCTCGATCTC
>PMMN01000046.1:0-178 GCA_003162235.1 Actinomycetota bacterium
CCGACGCAATTCCCGTAGGTGCCGATGCCGGCGACCGCGTTCTCGAACTGGATGTCGTCCTGACCGAAGTAGAGGCCGTCGAGCAGCGCGACTGGCCGCGCGCCCATCGCATAGATGTCGCGCAGGATGCCGCCTACGCCGGTAGCGGCGCCCTGGAAGGGCTCGACCGCCGAGGGGT
>PMMN01000046.1:234-9367 GCA_003162235.1 Actinomycetota bacterium
TCGATCTGCGCCAGTAGAGCCTCAGTGTATCCGCGCGGGTTGACGTGCCCGAGTCCAACCGGCGCGGGAGTTTGAACTGAGTGCGAACTGGGACATGCTTGCTGCATGTGCTACCGCGGCGATAAACGGGCGCTCCGATCCGCTTCAGTGCGAGGCGTGTGGTCGCGAGCTAGGGTCTAGAGCGAGATGGGCGAAAGCCAGCTTCGACTCCGCCGTGCCACGACCCACGAAGTCGATTACCTGCTCGCCTTGCAGGCCGGTCCCGAGGTCTCGCCTTTTCTGGCCGCAGGCCGCTCGAGCACGCACGAAGAGTTGCTGGCCGAGGTTGAGCGCTCGCTGGTCGAGCCCGAGGCGTTCGGGCGGCTCCTGATCGAGATTCCCGTCGAGCGAGAGTGGCGAGTAGTCGGTGCGATCGGTTTCGAGCGCACGAACCGGCGTAGCCGNNGCCGCGATCCGCGAGCTGGCGCGGGTGCTCTTCGGCGAGCTCGGCTGCCACCGGCTCGAGGCCGGGGTCTACGGTTTCAACGAACGGGCAATGGCCGTGATCGAGCGAGCCGGCTTCGTGCGCGAGGGGATCAAGCGCGGCGCCTACTGGGTCGAGCCGGACTGGGTGGACGGGGTCGAGTTCGGGCTCCTCGCCGACGAGCTCGAAGCGGAATCGTAGGGTTCCGGCATGGAGTTTGTTCACACCTGCTACCGCATCGGCGATCCCGAGAAGTCGATCGCCTTCTACGAGGCGCTCGGCTTCGAGAAGCGGCGCGAGCTGCCGATCCGGGACGAGGCCGTCAACTACTTCCTCGGCGTCCCGGGCGCGGACGGCCCCGAGCTGGAGCTGACCTACAACTTCGGCGTCTCGACCTACGAGCTCGGCAGCGGCTACGGGCACATCGCCGTATTGGTGGACGACCTCGAGCAGACGCTCGCCCGGCTCGCTTCCGAGCATGGCATCGAGCCCGAGCGCTCGCCCTACCGCGTCCACGAGGACGGGGCTTTGATCTGCTTCGTCCGCGATCCCGACGGTTACCGGATCGAGCTGATCGACGCCTCCGGCCGCTGAGCGCTGTCGCGGTCGGAACCGGAGCTATTAAACCAGCGCGGTTCGCCGCTCGCGCGCCGCATCGATCAGCGAAGCCAGGATCAGCGCGCCGTCGGGCGATCCGAGCAGAGGATCGACCGCGTGCTCGGGGTGAGGCATCAGCCCCATCACGTTGCCGGTCTCGTTGACGACGCCGGCGATCGAGAAGGCGGAGCCGTTCGGGTTGTCGCCGTGGTAGCGGAGCACCACCTGACTCTTTCGCTCCAGCTCGGCCAGCAGCTCGTCATCGCCGGTGAAGTTGCCGTAGCCGTGCTTGATCGGGATGCGCAGCTGCTGTCCCTGCTGGCAGCGTGAGGTGAAGGGAGTGTCGGTGCGCTCCACGCTGAGGACTACGTCGCGGCAGACGAAGGAGAGAGAGGCGTTGCGAATCAGGACGCCCGGGAGCAGCCCCGCCTCGCAGAGGATCTGGAAGCCGTTGCAGATGCCGAGTACGAGCCCGCCGGCCGCGGCGAACTCGATCACCGCATCCATGATCGGAGCGAAACGGGCGATCGCGCCGCCGCGCAGGTAGTCGCCGTAGGAGAAACCACCGGGCAGGACGACGGCCGAGGTTCCCTCCGGGAGCTCGCTCTCGGCGTGCCAGACAAGTTGCGCGTCGGCGTCCAGCGCCGCCAGCGCCCAGACGGCGTCGTGGTCGTCGAGCGAGCCGAGGAAGGTGACGACCGCGACCTTGGGGCGCTCGGGCGTCATGCCTCCTCCAGCAGCTCGATCTCGTAGCTCTCGATCAGCGGGTTGGCGAGCAGGTCGTGCGACATCTGCTCGAGCTCGGCGAGCGCCTTCTCGCGGTCGGATGTCTCCACCTCCACGTCGACCACGCGCCCGATGCGGACGCTGACGATGTCGAAGCCCGACTTGGCGAGCGAGCCCCTCACGGCCTCGCCCTGCGGATCGAGGATGCCCGCCTTGGGCCGTACCAGCACCGTCGCTTTCACCTGAGCACCACCTCCGGGTTTGCCAGATAGTCGTCGAATGGGATTTCCGTCAACTGCTCGAAGGCCTCGACGTAGCGCGCCCGGGTCGAAGCAACGACCTCCTCGGGCAATTCCGGGCCCGGGTACGTCTTGTCCCAGCCCGTGGCCTCGGTCCAGTCTCTGACCGGTTGCTTGTCGAAGGAGGGCTGCGGGCCGCCGGGACGGTAGGCGTTCGCCGGCCAGAAGCGCGAAGAGTCGGGCGTGAACAGCTCGTCGGCGAGCNNCGCGGCGAAGCGGTAGAGATCGAGCGAGACTGCCTCGAGCTGGTCGTAGCGTTGCTCGCCCACCAGCTCTACGCTTTGGGCGTGCTCGACCGTCTCGTCGTGACCGACCAGCGCCTTGGTCGAAGGTGTGAAGATCGGCTCCGGCAGGCGCTCGGACTCGACCAGGCCGGGCGGAAGCGTGTGCCCGGCGATCTTCCCGGAGCGCTGGTAGTCCTTCCAGCCCGAGCCGGCCAGATAGCCGCGCACCACGCACTCGAGCGGCAGCATCTCGAGGCGCCGGCACTCGCTCGAGCGCCCGTCCGTTCTCAGCCCGAGCAGATGGTTCGGGACGATTTCGCGCGTGCGCCCGAACCAGAAGGCCGAGATGCCGGTGAGCACGCGGCCCTTGTCGGGGATCTCGGTCGGCAGCACGACGTCGAAGACAGAGATGCGATCGGAGGCAACCAGGAGTACCCGGCTACCTGCGAGCGCGAAGATCTCCCGCACCTTGCCCGAAGCCAGGTGCTGAGCCGTCTCCTTCATCAACTCTTCTTCTCCTTGTCGACGAATGCATCTAGCCGCGCGAAGACGGTGTCAACGTGCACGAGGTAAGCGCCGGTATCGAAGACTGCCGCCAGCGCCTGCTCGTCCAGCGTAGCCGTCACGTCCTGGTCTGCCTCGACCAGGGCGCGGAAGCTCGTCTCGGTGTCCCATGCTCGCATGGCGTTTCCCTGGACGATCCGGTAGGCCTCGTCGCGCGCGAGCCCGGCGGAGACGAGCGCCAGCAGCAGACGCTGGCTGAAGTAGAGACCGAAGGAGGCGTCGAGATTCCGCCGCATGCGCTCGGGGTAGACGACCAGCCCTTCGATCAGCCACGAGAAGCGCTCGAGCATGTAGTCGAGCGCGAAGAAGGCATCGGGAATTACGACGCGCTCGGCCGAGGAGTGGGAGATATCCCGCTCGTGCCAGAGGGCGACGTTCTCGAGCCCGACGACCGCGGCGGCGCGAACGACGCGGGCGAGCCCGCAGATGCGCTCGGCCACGACCGGATTGCGCTTGTGCGGCATCGACGAGGAGCCCTTCTGACCCTTCCCAAACGGCTCCTGTACCTCGCGCACCTCGGTGCGGGCGAGATGGCGAATCTCGAGCGCGAACTTGTCCAGCGAGGAGGCGCAGAGGGCGAGTACGTTCAGCAGCTCGGCGTGGCGATCGCGCTGGATGATCTGGGTCGAGGCGGGCGCCGGCTCGAGACCGAGGCGCTTGCAGGCGATCTCCTCCAAGCGGGGGTCGGTGGCCGAGTAGGTGCCGACGGCACCGGAGAGCTTGCCCACGCGCAGCTGCTCGAGCGCGCGGGCGAGGCGGGTGCGGTCGCGGTCGAGCTCAAAGGCCCAGACGGCGAGCTTGAGACCGAAGCTGGTCGGCTCGGCGTGGACGCCGTGCGTACGGCCGATGCAAACCGTGCGGCGGTGCTCGTGGGCGAGCGCGACGACAGCGGCGAGTGCGCGCTCCAATCCTTCCAGGATCAACGCGCCGGCCCGCCCGATCTGCAGCGACAGGGCGGTGTCGACCACATCCGAGGCCGTCAGCCCGTAGTGGAACCAGCGCCCTTCGGGTCCGAGCTGCTCGCCGACGGCATCGACGAAGGCGGCCGTGTCGTGATGGAGCGTGGCTTCGATCTCGCGCACCCGCGCGGGATCAGGGGTCTTCGCCGCCGTTGCGATCTTCTTCGCGTCTTCGCGCGGGACCACCCCCAGCTCGGCCCAACCCTCGAGCGCCGCCAGCTCCACTTCCAGCCAGCTCGAAAGCTTGCCCTCGTCCGACCAGAGAGCGGTCATGGCGGGACGGGAGTAGCGAGCGATCACTGCAGGGGTAGTCTAGTGGTCGCTCCGGTAGGTACGGTCAGGAGAGGCCGGCACTCCAGGAGAGCCACTTTCGACAGAGGAGTGCCGAGCCTGGGCGGGAGCGAGCGCACAGGATGCCGGGCACGCGAAGTCGACAGAGAGAAATCGAGCGAGACCACAGGGGCAGGCGCAAGCGCAGGCAGCGTAGGCAAGCCGGTGCGATCGTTGTTCTGATCGCGCTCGGCGGCGCTATTGGCCTGTACTACTTGGGCGGCGGCGGCGGCGGGTCGCGGCTCCAGCCGGCGCCGGCACCTCGATCCACAACTACCGCTTTCCCCAGCGAGACCGCGGGGGCGACTTTGTCGGCCGGCCTACGCCCTCTGGCCACTCAGCTCGGCCGCATGGTCGAGAGCCGTTCGCTTCTGGAAGAGCGTGCGGCGCTCGACTTCTTCGCCGCCCGCGGCCAACCGCTCTATTGCGGTGGCTCCGCCGGACGCTACGTGGCGCTCACCTTCGACGACGGTCCCGGCCGTTACACCGATCTGGTCCTCCGAATTCTCGAGCAGGCGCACGTCAAGGCAACCTTCTTCCTGGTCGGTCGCAACGTCGGGCCGCGGGCCGAGCAGGCCGGAGCCGAAGCCCAGAGCTCGGCGGCGTTCGGCATTCACACCTGGTCGCACCCGGACCTGACCAGGCTCAAGCGGTCTCAGGTCTTACGGCAGATAGTACGCACACGCGGGGCGATCTTCGAGGCGACGGGGGAGAGGCCGCCTCTGTTCCGCCCGCCCTACGGCGAACACGATGCTCTCGTGGACGGAATTGCGCGCCGGCTCGGGCTGGTGGAGGTGCTCTGGAGCATCGACAGCGGCGACTCGCAGGGAAAGAACTGGCGCGGGATCGGGCGCGAGGTGCTGAAGAACGCCCAGCCCGGCTCGATCATCCTCATGCACGACAACCGCGGCCAGACCGTGCGGGCGCTCAGGTACCTGATCCTGCCCGGACTGAAGAAGCGTGGCTTCATACCGGTCACCGTCCCCGAACTGCTGGTGCTCGATCCGCCTCCGCTCCACGGCGCACGGTTTCGCTGCTGGGCGCACTGGCACCCGTACTAGCCGGCTACTCAGGCTGGCGCTCAGAGCAGCCCGGGGAAGAAGCGGCGGCGCACCCGGCCGAGGTACTCGCTGTAGCCCGGATCGGCCTCCGCGAGCAGCCGCTCTTCGTAACGCGCCTTGAGCAGGAGTAAGGGAATGCTTGCCAGCGCCGGAGCTAGAGCCAGCGGGCTCGTGATGAGCGCGGCGCCGGTCACGACGGCGATGACCCCGCCGTACATGGGATGACGAACAAAACGGTAGGGCCCACGCTCGAGGTGGGCGCCGCGCGGGCTGGGGAAGGGCGTGAGCGCCGGGCCCAGAGTGCGCCCGCTCCAAAGCATCACCGATCCACCCGCTACCACGAGCGCATACCCGGCGATCGCCAGGGCGGACCGAGCCGGCCAGTGTGGCGCGAGAACCGCGGCGACGATCAGCACGGCGAAAAGAAGGATCTGGCCTCCGACCCAGAGCCGATCAGCGTTTGCTCGCGACATCAGCTCTTCGCCAGCGCGAGAATCCGTGCGGCCAGGATGGCGGCGTTACGGCCACCGTCGATCGAGACCGTGGCGACCGGGACACCGGGCGGCATCTGGGCGATTGCGAGCATGGCGTCCATCCCGTCCATCGCACTTTTCTCGGAGCGGAGCGGCACGCCGATGACCGGCAGCTCGGTGTAGGCGGCGACCATCCCGGGCAGCGCCGCGGCCATGCCGGCGCCGCAGATCAGCACCTTGATTCCGCGTCCGGCGGCGCCGCGGCAGTACTCGGCGACGGCGTCGGGGGAACGATGCGCCGAGCGCACCTCGAGCTCGCAGGGTATACCCCGGCTCTCGAGCTCGTCCAGGCAGGGCTGCATGCGCTCGCGATCCGATTCCGAGCCGATCAGAACACCCACCAGCAACTGCTCAGGCACTCGCGCTCGCCTCCCTTTCGGCGGCCGCGAGGGCGATGTCGGTGCGATACCGCATTCCTTCCCAACTGATCTTCTCGCAAGCGGAATAGGCTCGCTCGCGCGCTGCGGCGATGGTCGGGCCGAGCGCGCTCACGTTCAGGATCCGCCCGCCGTTTGTCAGAACGGCTCCGTCCCGCACCGCGGTGCCGGCATGGAAGACGACCGCGCCGGTCGCCTCGGCCTCGGCTATGCCTTCGATCGGTGAACCCTTGTCGGAGCCGGCCGGATAGTTGCCGGCGGCGAGCACAACCGTCACCGCCGCTTCCTCCGAGACAGCGAGCGAGGCGTCCACGAGTGAACCGCTCGCGGCCTCGGTGAGCGCCCCGAGCAGGTCGCCCTCGATCCGCGGCAGAATCGCCTGTGTCTCGGGATCGCCGAAGCGGACGTTGAACTCGAGCACCTTGATGCCGTCGTCGGTGCGCATCAGACCGGCGTAGAGGACGCCGATGAAGGGATGCCCGCGCGCGGCCAGCTCGGCCAGAACGGGGCGATGCACCCGATCGAGAATCGCTTCCACCTCGCTTGGGCCGATACCCGGGACCGGCGAGTAGGAGCCCATGCCACCGGTGTTAGGACCCTGGTCGCCTTCGTAAGCGCGCTTGAAATCCTGGGCCGGCGCCAGCGCGAGTGTCTCCTCACCGGCGGCGAGCACCAGCATCGACAGCTCCTCTCCGACCAGCAGCTCCTCGAAGATCGGCCTGCCGGGGAAGGCTTCGACCGCCTTCAGCGCCTTTGCCAGCGACTCGGCGTCGGGGCAGACGAAGACGCCTTTACCAGCGGCCAGCCCGTCGGCCTTGACGACGCAGGGCGCCACCGGCTCGGCGAGCTCCTTCGCCGTCGGCACTCCGGCGGCGAGCATGAGCTCCTTGGCGAAGGACTTCGAGCCCTCGAGCATGGCCGCCTCGCGCCCGGGGCCAAAGACGGCGATGCCTCCGTGCCTGATCTGGTCGGCGACCCCGGCCACGAGCGGCACTTCCGGCCCGACCACGACCAGATCGATCGCGAGCTGGCGGGCGAGCGCAAGCAGGCTCTCGCCGTCGTCGGCGCGCACGGGGTGGCAGCTACCGAGCGAGGCGATACCCGGGTTCCCGGACGCCGCGTGCAGCTCGGTCAGCCTCGGGCTCTGCGCCAGCTTCCAAGCCAGCGCGTGCTCGCGACCACCAGATCCGACGATCAATACCTTCATGAATAGGGAAATCTAAGCGTTCCGGCGGCGGGCGTGGTCGATAGCCTGAAGGCGTGGTCAAGCTCGGCTTCCTTCTGGTTGCCCTCGTGGTCGGACTCTTCCTGCAGCGGTTGCGCTCGGAGGAGCGCGTCCGCGACTGGATCTGGAACGTCAGTTTCTGGCTCGTGATCCCGGTTCTCGTCTTTGCGACCTTCCTCACCGTCTCGCTCACGAGCAGGCTCGGGCTGGCGATCGCGGCCGTGATCGCGAGCACCTACCTGCTTTTCGGGCTGAGCCACCTATATGCGCGCCTGGTCACGAAAGAGCGGGACGAGCGCGGTGCTCTCACGCTCGCGGGAACGGTCGGCAACACCGGCTTCATCGGTTACCCGCTTGCCCAGCTCGCGTTCGGTCACAGCGGACTAACCCAGGCGGTCGTCTACGACCAGCTCTCATTCGGAGTGCCGATGTCGTCGATCTCGGTGGTCGTGGGGCGCCTATTCGGGAAGCGCTCGGTCGATACCAGCGGGCGCTCGCGCCTGGCCGTTGTACTGCTCAACCCACCACTCTGGGCGCTGATCGCCGCACTTTCGTTACGGGCGGCCGGCGTTCACATCCCTCGCATCGGGACGGTCGAAAACGCCGCTGCGGCGTTGATCGGCCCGCTCGGCTTTCTTATGCTCGGCGTCTCGCTGCCTCTGGAGCAGGTCGAGCACGATCTGATCGAGGTCGCCCGCGCCATCGGCGCGATGGCACTCAAGATTGGTGCCGGCCCGCTCATCCTGTTCGCGATCGGTACCGCCCTGGGCGCCCACATTCCCTCGACCTTCTATCTGCTCGCGGCGATGCCGCCGGCCTTCCACTTGCTCACGATCGCACGCGTTTACGACATGCGCCCGGCTCTGATGCGGCTGATGGTGGTGGCGGCGACGATCCCGGTGGTCGTGGCCGTGGTGATCGGGTCGTTCGTCTTCTAGAGGCGTTTCGCCGGCGAAGACTCGCGGGCTGGGCTCGGTCGTTGAGGCTCGATAGAGGCACCTCGTTCCCCCGCCCGCCTCCGCCGAGCCACCCACCCGCTGCGTCGTGACACGGAAGGACTCGCGTAGTCTCATGACGTCGTGGGCCCCCGGTCCGAACGACCTTGTGACTACTACCTCGCTCGCTCCCCGCACCGGGGACATACAGTGGCGTAGTGAGCCTCCGGCTCGAGACGAAGCGCCTGGTCATCCGTAGCTTCGAGCCGCGTGACGCAGAACCCTGGCTCGAGATGGTGAGCGACTCCGATTTCGGGCGCTTCGTTCCGCCACCACCGCCCACCACTCCGGAGACGTTCCAGCGCATGGTCAAGCGGCGTCACGCAATGGAGCGTGAGCGCGGCTATGCGATGTGGGCTGTCGACCTCAAGGAGGGAGGCATCTTCGTGGGCCAGTGCGGCTTCTACCCCGCCGAGGGCACGGGGCGGCCGGAGGTCGAGCTTGCCTACCACTTCGACAAGGCTTCGTGGAACAGGGGCTACGCGACGGAAGCCGTGCGTGCCGTGCTTGCGCGCGGACTCGGGCCGGTCAGTCTCGACCGCGTGATTGCGCTCATCGTGCCGGAGCACATCGCGTCGTGCCGAGTCGCTGAGAAGGCCGGGATGCGTTTCGAGGGCTGCATCACCGCATACGACATCGAAGGCCTGAAGCAGTACGTCGCCGAGCGGGACTGGTGGAGTGCGTAGCGTCACCGCCTGACCGAAGGCGGTGAATTCAATTCGGGCGACGTCTAGCTGTTGGGGGTACCTGAGCGAGCGTTACCGAACGAAGCAGTTTGTC
>PMMN01000030.1 GCA_003162235.1 Actinomycetota bacterium
ACGCGGCGCGAACTTCTTCGGCCGGCTCCGGCGTCACGCCAGCATCTTCATGGGCCGGCTTCGAGGCGGCGCGGCTTTCATCGGCTGGCTTCGAGGCGACACTATCTTCGTCAGTCGGCTCCGAGGCGGCACGAACTTCTTCGGCCGGCTTCGTCGACGCGGCGGTAGGGCCAGGCTTGGGTTTATCGCTTTTAGGAGGGATTGGTCTCGGAGGCATGAGGCCTTTCTCGTTCGTCGAACAAAACTCGCTTAAGGCGCAGCACCCATCACGTACCCGCACGGTTCCTTCGCAAAACAGCAGTTTAAATCGTCGGCCGCTGACAACCCGCGCTCTGTTTCTACCTCGTTACCTTTTCGATACCGAACCGATGAATTTCGGTCGAAAACCCCTTGAGTTGCCTCGGCTACGCACGGAAAAGCATCCGTAATTGAACGCGCTCAGGCTGCAAGTAGAAACCTGTCGAGTTTCGAGCCCAGATAAGTGATATAGGCCGGTAAAGCCGAGCGAAGGTAAGCAACGACGGCTTGCTCGTCCTTCTCACACGGCAGTAGCGTCTTCCAGGTCGCGAGGTGCTCTGGCCGGTGGAAGTCCCCTGAGGCGACTACGGGAAGACCCGCCCGGGCAACCCAATCGAAGACGTCCGTTCGGTTGGCGAGCTCGAAGCGATCCACCATCTTGCCCAGCTCGCGCCATTCCAGCGCCCAGCGAGCTGTCGCTCGCGAGGCGCCCTTCGCAGCCTTGGCCGAGTATGGGTGGGCAGCGATCAGCGCGGTTCCCTGAGCTCGGGCGGCCATAAGGGCGCTCTCGAGCCCCTCCTCCACCGAGACGAACTCGTGCGTCCCGACAGCCACTGCATGCGCAGCCCGAGTCGGATCGGGATCGTTGTAGGTGAATTCGAGGCCCGGGAGAACGAGCAGGCCGTGGCGCGCAAGCGCCCGTTCGCTCTCAACCTCGATCTCCGTCAAGTATCGATCGAAGTTCTCCTCGTTCACAAAGGCTGCGTGCTCGCCACAAGCAGGCCTCCAGGGATCGTCGCGACGGACTACGTGATCGCTGACGCAGAGAACATCGAAGCCGTGAATGCCATAGAGATCGACGAGTTCCCGTAGGGACAACAAGCCGTCGCTCCAGGTCGTATGCGCGTGCAGCTCGCAAAGCAACGGTGGGATCTTGGCTCTCATCGGGTCTTTTCCCGCGGGGGGGAATGCAAGGCCGAGGTAGCAAGCTTTGGGTTCATGTGAATGTCCATGCCGATAGTTTCGCTGCGCGGATACCGATTCGGCCGCCTATCGTGGCGCGATCAGGCTGCAATCCGGTGACAATTCGGTGGCGGAGGCCAAGAACCGCCGCCGACGGCCCCTCGGAGACGGGTGAGCCGCCGACGCTTGAGATCAGGCGCGTTCCCAGGCCTGCCGCCATTCGTGCAAGTCGTGCTCGAGTCTGGCGGCCATCCGCCGAGCTGCGTCGGTCAGATTCTCGGGCGTGAGTTGGTCGACATGAAGGCGGACATCGCTGATCGCCTCGCCGTTACAGAGGTGGATGTTGGCTGTCTCAAAACCCATCGCGTGCAGAAGTCGCCGGTCTGCGCGCCGGGGGTAGTCGGCGAGGTCGAGCTTGATGGTGTCGGGGGCGAGTCGCCGTCCAACCCAACCCGCCCGCAGAACATGGAGTGGATCCGCCGCGCGACCCGGCCCGGCGGGAAGCTCGGAAAGCTCGGAAAGCTCGGAGAAGCTTGCGCCGAGCCAGACGCCGGCCGGAGGGGCGAGCTGCTTAACCTCGCGCGCTTCCAGGGCGCTATCGAACGGACCAACCGCGACCAGGCGCCGGTGGCCACGACTTCCCAGTCCGGCGGCCCGGGCGCGAACCGTGTACTCCCACCCGCGTCCCGGCGAGAGCTCCTGGATCAGCGCGAGCGCCTCGGCCGGTTGCTCCGCGGCCGGTGGAAGCTGCTCGAGGCGGCGCCACCAGCGCTCCGGCGCCTTGGCCGCCTCGGCGACGAGCTCGGCGAGCCAGCCATGGCGACTTTCGAGGGCGAAGGGTTGACCGCCCGCTTCGAGCCCCGCTCGGTAGCCTTCGAGCAGCACGGCGCAGACGTGCTCTTCCTTCAAAGCGAGGCGCTCTTCGCGGACAGCTAAAAGCGCGCTCGTCCCGAGCCGGACGAGGTCGTTGGTATAGGGCAACCGCTCGCGCTCGTCGAAGTCGTTTACACCCCAAACGGGCCGGCTCCGCTCGTCCCGCCAGGTGCCAAAGTTCTCGACGTGGAGATCGCCAACCGCGAGTAGCCCCGGTGCCCCGGCAAGCGTCGGCTCGAGCTCGGGAAACAATTGCGCCCAGCGGTAGTAGGTCGCGCGCAGGAAGGCGAACCTGTCGGCGCCCATGTGCACATGCTTCGTCTCCAGGTCCTGCGAGACGATCGGGATTCGCGCGGCAAGCCATTGCTCGTAGCTCTTTGTGGCCTCGATGAAGTTCACGAGCCGGGGTGAGGTTGCGGCTCGGTCGCCGGTACGTGGGAGGTAGGTGTTCCGCGCTTGAGTAGGATCGCTCCGGCCGCTGTCAGCGCGAGCGACACGAGCGCGGCGGCGATGATCGCGGAGCCCTCGCCGCTTGTGAGAATGTGTCGCTGCAGGCCGAGTGCGACAACTGCGGCGGGGACGCCTAGCTGCGCGGTCGCGGCGAGACCGGCCGCTAGCGGCTGCCGGGTGAGGAGTGCGGCGAGACCGTGCAGGGCGACGTTGAGTGCAACCAACTCAGCGGCGAGCGCGATCAGCGAGGGGTGCTGGCCGAGGGCACGCAGATCGAGGCGCGCGCCCAAGACGACGAAGAACAGAGGCGCCATGAAGCCTTGTGCGACCCCGGCGACCTGTCGCGAGAGCCGCTTCGGGCCGCCGATCGCGGCGACCATCAGCCCAACGCCGAAGCCGGCGACGAGGACGCTGGTGCCGCTGCGCTGCGCTGTCCAGGCTAGCCCGAAGAGGACGAGCAGCGACAGGCGCAGGTCGAGCGCCCAGCCGCGCTTCCTCGACCAGCGGCGCAACTGCCGCACCCACGCCCGCCGATGAAGAAGGAGCGCTATTCCGAGGAGCGCGAGGACGCAGGCGGCGACGAGTAGGCCGCCCAGCGCGGCGCGTAGTGCGCGACTTGGCTGGAGCACGAGCGGGAGCGCGACGATCGCGGCGATATCCGCCACCGCCACCTGCGCCATCACCGTCAGCGCGCGCGGGTCGTCGAGCAGGCCCCGCTCCTCCAGCGCCGGCAGCAAGACGGCGGCCGATCCGCTCGCCAGCAGGAGCGCGTAGATCGCGGCATGGTGTGTCCCGCTCGCCCGCGCCACGGCGATGCCGGCGAGCGGGGCGAGCAAGCCTGCGATTGCGGCCGCAAGGCCGCCGCGCCGAAGCCGCGAGGGGAGTCCGGGCTGACGGAGCGGCACGTGCATGCCCGCCACGAACATCAGCATTGCGAATCCGACCTCGCCCAAGAAAGCCGTCGTAGGCTGCTCCGCGTGGAGCCAACCGAAACCGCTGCGCCCGATCACGACCCCGGCGGCAAGCTCGCCGACGACCACCGGGACGAGCGCCCGCCGCCCCGACGCGAGCAGCGGACCCGCGAGCCCGGCCAGGACAATCAGGGCGAGAACGCCAAAGCTCATCACGCTGATTGTCCTTGATCAGGCGATAAGAACGTCGAGTCTTCTGACGCCGAGTTGGCAGGCTAGACAGTCCGCTGTCCGCTCGATGTCGGCGTCTAGCGACAGGCGCGCCTTCTGCTCGTCGGTCATCCAATGGCCTTCTCCCGACCGAAACCAGCAAGCGGAGCGCTGGCAGACCGTCACGAGCCGGATAGCTGACGAGCCCTCGCGAGTGGCCGCGTCATCACATTGAGACGGAACCGACACCGAACTGTGACCCACCGCCACTGCGAGGGCGCCTATCTCTATGAGCAGACAACTACCGACGGAGAGAACGAGATGAAAGCCGCTACTCCCAACCGACTCGCCCGCCTACGAAGGCCGCTTCCCGATGACCTCTACCCGATCGCGCTCGAGCTGGGCGTGCGAATCGGCCTGAGGCCGAGTCGTCTTCAAACGTTGCGAGACGTCGCCCGCTACCACGACATCGGCAAGTGCGCGATTCCCGCGGCGATCCTCGCCAAGCCGGCGGCGCTCGACGAGCGCGAGCGCGAGTTCGTCCGCGAGCACCCCGGGATCGGCGCTCGCATGCTCATGGCCTCCGCCTATACCGTCGAGCTCGCGCCACTCGTCCGTAGCACGCACGAACGCTGGGATGGAAGCGGATACCCCAATCGCCTGAGGGGTGAGGAGATCCCGCTCGAGAGCCGCATCGTCGCCATCTGCGACGCCTACGTCGCCATGACCTCAGCGAGGCCGTTTCGCGCGACGAAGACCGAGGAAGAAGCGCTGAGCGAGATCGCACGCCACGCCGGAACGCAGTTTGACCCTGCTCTGGCTCAGGAGTTTCAGATGATGATGAGCGCCTCTACACAGCGAGTCGCATGAACGGGCTCACCGCCGCACCTCGTGTCCCCGGAGCGGTCTCCCGCAGCATGCTGGAGCCCACGTCGGCAGCGCCGTTCGTACATGACACCTGGTGGAGCGATCCGCCCACGAACGCTCGGGAGAACTCCGGCGAGGGGTCCGGTGGTCGTCCGAGCCGCCGAACACGCGGCGTCGCCCACGACAAGTGGTGGGTAGACGCGCCGGAGCAGAACTCTGCGCACGACGCTCCAAGCGCAACCGGCGCTCTACTTTGCTTCCCGCTCTGCTGAGTTCCCCGGTAGCGTCGTAGCCGAGACGATGCGCAAGCCTTACGCCGGCCGCGGTGTCTCGTGCGAGGCGTCCGTGAACTCCTCGAACTGGCCGCCGACGAGGTAGAAGGTTTGCTCGCCGATGTCGACGGTGTGATCGCCGATTCGCTCCAGGCAGCGGGAGACCAACATCATCCGGATGGCCCACTCCCTTTGGTGCTCGTCCTTGCCGAAAGCGACGAACCGATCGATCAGCTTGCGGTTCGCTCGGTCTATCGGCTTGTCCATGTCGTCGAGCGCCTGCGGATGGCGAACGTCGCGCTGGTGGAAGTCCTCTAGCGCGGTGGCGAGCATCTCACAGCAGCGCTCGCCCATTTCCTCCATCGCCTCGAGCACTGAGGTGTCCCGCGGTAGGTCATGCGAGAGCTTGGTCAGCTTCGCGATCGTGACGCAGTAGTCGGCGATCCGCTCGAGATGGACGTTGATGTAGAGGATCGCCAGCACGAGACGCAGATCGCCGGCGACGGGCGTCTGGCGTGCGAGCAGCAAGGGGATACCTTGCTCGATAACCAGGTAACGGCTGTCAATCTCATCGTCGAAGGCGATCAGCTCCTCTGCCAGCTCCAGATCGTCGCGGGCAAGCGCGTTGAGCGCGCTCCGAATCGCCCGGTCGACCAGCCGGCCTTCCTCCAGGAGCAGGCTTTCGAGCTCCTCCAACTCGTTGGCGTACATCTCTCTCATCCGAACCGTCCCGTTACGTAGCCCTCCGTCCGGGGATCAGAGGGATTGGTGAAGATCTTTGCGGTTTCGTCGTACTCGACTAAAACGCCGTACCGGCTTCCGTCAGGCTTTACTTCGAGCCCGAAGAAGGCGGTCATGTCGGCGACACGGGCCGCCTGCTGCATGTTGTGAGTGACGATCACGAGCGTGTAGTCGCGCTTGAGCTCGTGCATCAGATCCTCGATCGCCGAGGTGGCGATCGGATCGAGCGCCGAGGCGGGCTCGTCGAGGAGGACGACCTCGGGCTCAACGGCAATGGCCCTGGCTATACAGAGCCGCTGTTGCTGGCCACCTGAGAGCCCGAGCGCGCTGTCTTTGAGACGATCCTTGACCTCGTCCCAGAGCGCCGCCGCGCGCAGCGCGCGCTCGACCCGTCCATCGAGGTCCTTCTTCATGCCGAGAATCCGCATCCCGTAGGCGACGTTGTCGTAGATCGAGCTGTGAAACGGGTTCGGCTTCTGGAAGACCATGCCGACCCGCCGGCGCACCTCGACGGCGTCGACCCCGGGTCCGTAGAGGTCAATACCGCGGTAGCGCAGCTCGCCGCTGAGCTTGGCTGCCGGAATCAAATCGTTCATGCGATTGAGCGTCCGGAGAAAAGTGCTCTTCCCGCAGCCCGAAGGGCCGATGATCGCCGTGATCAGACGCTGGTAGATATCGAGGCTGACACCGGCGATCGCCCGCTGATCGCCGTATAAAACGGCTAGATCGCGCGCTTCGAACACTGTCTCGCGCTTGCCGACCCCGGGCAGCGGGCCTTTGTCGGCGACTTCGATCTTGGTCTTGATCGCCTCCACGCTTCTATCCTCCAAGTTTCTTACGGTAACGGGCAAGGGCAAGCTTTGCAGCCAAGCTCGTGAAGAGAACGAAGCACATCAGCGTGAAGGCAGCCGCCCAGGCCTTCGATTGGTAGGCGGGGTCGGCCTGATCGGAGTACGAGAAGATCACGAGCGTCAGGGACTGGAGCGGATGAAACGGATTCCAGTCGGCGTGGCTGCTCACGCCGAGAGAGGTGAGGAATAGTAGCGGTGCGGTTTCTCCGGCCGCGCGTGCAATCGCCAGCGTCGTTCCGGTCAGGATGCCCCCCATCGCCGAAGGAATGACTACCTGGACAGTCGTGCGCCAGCGACTGACGCCGAGTGCAAGACTCGCCTCTCGCTGCGAGGGGGGGACGAGCAGGAGCACTTCCTCGGTCGCGCGGGCCACCAGCGGCAACATGATGATTGCCAGAGCGATTGAGCCGGCGAACGCGCTCTGGCCGTGCGCGGCGACGAGCATCGTGAAGACGAACATCCCGATCACGATCGTGGGAATCCCGTTGGTGATGTCGAGCGCCATACGGGCGATGCGTGCCAGGCGAGGTTGCGCCAGCTCGCTGACGTAGATGGCGACCAGCACACCCAACGGTAGCGCGATTAGAGTCGCTATCCCGACCAGTATCGCACTGCCGACGATCGCGAAAAGTACGCCGCCTCCCTTGGGATTGAAGCCCTGAGCCTGGCTCTTGGTGAAGAAGTCGAGATTGAGAGCTCCGGCGCCGCGAGTGGCGACCGAAATCACGACGATGGCGAGCACCGCCACTGCGAGCAGAGCGGCGCCGATGGCAAGAACCCCCATAGCCTTATTGACGAGCTGGCGCCGGCGAAGACGGCCACTCGCGCGAAGAGAGAACGCGGGCTCGGTCATCAGTCGGCGCTCAGTCCCTGAGCTTCGAACGCCCGGTCGAGCGCGATCCTGCGTCGGCGCGGGCGCATGTCGATCGGCTTGATCAAGAGCTGGGCACCGATGTTCACGGCCAGCGAGATCACGAGCAGGATCGTCGCCAGATAGACGAGCGACGAGATCTGCAGGTTCGTCGAGGCGCCCTGGTACTGCCCGGCGATGCGGCTGGCGAGCGTATCACTGTGGCCGAACAGTGATAGGTGGATCCCGATCTGCGAGCCGATCACCTGGGTGACCGCGATTGCCTCGCCCACAGCGCGGCCGAAGCCGAGCGCCACGGCCGCGAAGATTCCCGGGCGCGCAGCAGGGAGTAGGACGCCACGCACCATCTCCCAGCGCGTCGCGCCGAGCGCGAGCGCCCCTTCGCGCAGCTCGGGCGGCGCGGTCGTGAAGAGCTCACGGGTGACGCTGGCGACGATCGGCACGACCATGATCGTCAGGACTAGCACGGCGGTCAGGATTCCGGTGGGGTAGTGCGCCCCGCGGAAGAAAGGAAGGAATCCGAGCGTCGAGCTCAGAAACGGCTCCAGCTGATTCTGTACGAATGGGCCGAGAACGAGGATTCCCCACAGACCGAGGATGACGCTCGGGATCGCAGCCAGCATTTCCACCAGCGCTCCCAAGAGCGCGCGCACCGGCTTTGGCGCCAACTCGGTCAGGAAAAGAGCTATCGCGATGGCGAGCGGTGTTGCGATCAGGATCGCCAGCACCGCCGTGACGGCTGTCCCGTAGATCAGCGAGAGGGCGCCGAACTGGTTGAGATTAACGGACCAGGCCTGCGACACCAGGAAGTGCAGGCCAAACTTGCGGAAGGCGAGACGGGAGCCCGTGGCCAGCTCGTAGGCGATCACAACGAGGATGCCGACCGCAAGCGCCGCCGCGCCGAAAGTGATCGCCTTCAGTGCCGGGTCGCCGATCCGGTCGAGCCGGCCGCGAGTGCGCTCGAGCGCGGATTCCTTCTCTGCGTGTGAATCAGCCACAACGCAACTCAGCCTAAACAGACGGGCCCGGTCGCGGAACGGTTATCACCACGTTGTAACCACATCGCCACCACCCCCTTGCCCACGAACGGAAATACCGATGGCACGCTCTATGCAACATGAAAACAAACACTAAGGAGAAAAAAGAGATGACCCGACGTGGGTTCCTCGTAAGCATTTCGGCTCTCGCGCTGGCTCTCATAACGAGCGTCAGCTGCGCAAGCGGCGCCAACGCGAAACACGCTGCCGCAACGCTGAACGGCGGCGGTAGCTCGTTCGTGTTCCCGCTCGTCTCAGCTTGGACGCCGGCCTTCAAGAGTGAGACAGGTATCACCGTCAACTACAACGCGATCGGCAGCGGCGCCGGAATCGCGGCAGTTTCGAATCGCTCCGTCGACTTCGGTGCCAGCGATGCCCCGCTCACGCCCGATCAGCAGGCGACCTGCAACGGCTGCCTCACGATCCCGTGGGCGTTCTCGGCAACCGCGGTCGCCTACAACGGAACGGATCTCCCGCCGCACCTGCGCATCACCGGCCCGGTCCTCGCCGACATCTACCTCGGCAAGATCAAGAACTGGTCGGATCCTGCGATCAAAGCGCT
The DNA here is from genome assembly GCA_003162235.1 of Actinomycetota bacterium. Classification (GTDB taxonomy): domain Bacteria; phylum Actinomycetota; class Thermoleophilia; order Gaiellales; family Gaiellaceae; genus Fen-549. The sequence goes on from PMMN01000030.1 coordinate 8,846, forward strand.
GAACCCGGGAGTTACTCTTCCGGACAAGGCACTCACCCCGATCTTCCGCAGCGACTCGAGCGGTACCAGCTTCAACTTCACCCAGTACCTCACGGCGGTCAGCCCTGAGTGGTCGTCGAAGATCGGTACCGGAACCCAGCCCGCCTTCCCGGCTGGCGTGGGCGGAGCGAAGAGCTCCGGAGTCTCGGCTCTTCTGACAAAAACGAACGGCGGCATCTGCTACGTCGACGTCGCCTACGCTCTGAAGAGTGGCTTCGGGACATTCGCGATCAAGAACCGCACGGGCAAGTTTGAGTTGCCCGGCTTGAGGCAGATCACCGCCACGGCCGGCCTGGTCACAACCGCCAAGGCCGATAGCACGGGCCTCGTTCTCAGCGTCGTCGACCCGCCCAAGCCCTCGCTGCCGAAGTTCAAGCCGATCAAGGCGAAGAGCCGGACCCAACGAGCGCTGATCCTCAAGTACCGGGCGAGGGTGCTCGCAAAGGCCCGCACCAAGAACAAGAAGCTCGCGATCGCCTACCCGATCTGCACCTTCACCTACGTGATCGTGCCCAAGCAGGCGAATCAGGCTGATGCTCTCAAGACCTTCTTCACGTGGGCATTGACCAAGGGCCAAGGAAGCACCTACGGCCCCCCGCTTCGCTTCGTCGCGATTCCCAAGGCGGTTCGGAAGACCTCGCTGAGTCTGCTCAGCCAGATCCACACCTAGAGCCGCTCCTTGCTCGAAACGGGCGCCCGGGCACTCGCCCGGCGCCCGTTTTCGTTTCTTGACGATCGCTAGCCGGGGAATAGGCAGCGAACTGTCAGGCCCTCGCCGGCCGCGCCGGCCGCGCCGACACTACCGCCGGCGGAGGCCACCACGTGCTTGACGATCGCGAGGCCAAGGCCGGTACCGCGACTAGTCCGTGCTCGATCGGCGCGGTAGAAGCGTTCGAAGANNAAGCGGCAGCTCGAGCTCGGCGTCTCCCGTCACGCGCAGCGATACGCCGGCGAGCTCGGCGCGCTCGCTCAACTCCTGCACCACTTCGCTCAGAACCGGCGCCGCCGGGGTCGTGCCCAGAGCCACAACCTCGTGCCCGCTCTCCAGCTCGCTCAGGAAGAGCACGTCGTTCAGGAGCTCGTCCATCTGCTCGATCTCGTGGCGAGCCCGCTCTGAGATCGAGACTGCTTCTTCCGGTCTCCGCTCGATCGCCTCGAGCAGCACGAGCAGGCGTGCCAGCGGCGTGCGCAGCTCGTGCGAGACCGCGGCCGTAAAACCGACGCGAAGCTCTTCGTAGGCCGCCTGATCGACGAGCGGCGCCACGATCAGCGTCCGCCGCTCCCCTTTTTGCTCGTAGCGAACGCGGCGCGCATTTGCCAGCTCGACCGCCTCGGGAACCTCTTCCCCCAGCTCGAGTGCGGGGAAAAGCTCACGCGCGCGGCTGCTCGCATCGACCAGCTTCCCTTCGCCGTCCAGGACGAGCGCCACCAGTTCTCCGTACTCGAGCAGTGCCCGAGCGGGATCCACCGTTTGCTCGGACTCCTGATCGACGGCCACGGTTCGGACTCTAGGGAATAAACGCACCGATTAGAGCGTAACGGGAGGCGTCGCCCCAGGACGGAACACGAACGTCACCAAGACGATACCCAGCAGCGGTCCCGGCGGCGCTAAGTTCAGAACATGACCACAAAAACAAAGAGAGAAAGCGCTATACCGCGGCACTGGGACGATCGCGTGTGCGCCAACTGCAGGTACGGAATCGCCGTCGACAAGGCGCCCTCCCGATGCCCGATCTGCGGAGCCAATCGCTGGATCCAGCCGCCGCTTAGGAGGGTTGCATGAACGTCTGGTGGTTCCCGATCGATCGTCTTCAGACGGTCAAGTGCGAGGTTTGCGGCCGTGCGTTCGCGCACCGAAGCGACCTCGTCCCTATCGAGCGCGTCTGCCGCTCGTGCCTGAACTCCGCCCCCGAGAAGCGGGCGGCCTGAGANNGGCCACCAAAGCGACTCGATATGCCCTCTCACCGGCCGCGGCCCGCTACCGAACATTCACCAGTTCGTAACCGATGTTCAACCCGCAACCCGCCCGACTCGCAGTACCGTACGAGACATGGCCAAGGTACTAATCGTCGAGGACGATGAGCTACTGGGGCGCGGAATGGCCGATTCCCTCGCCGACGCGGGCCACGACCCGATTCTGGTGACGAAGGGCGACGTGGCGCTGGCACGCCTGCGCTACGAGACTCCCGATGTCTGCGTGCTCGACTTGATGCTGCCCGAGCTGGACGGCTGGCGAATCATCGAGCTAGCACGGGCGGAAGGAATCGGAACCCCGATCGTCGTCGTCAGCGCCCGCGGCACCGAGCACGATCGCATCCACGCGCTCGAGATCGGAGCCGACGACTACCTCGTCAAGCCCGTCTCGATGAAGGAGCTGGTTGCCCACGTTCGGGCCGCCGCCCGCCGCGGTCATAGCGCCCTGGCGCGCCAGGACGGAGAAGCGATTCAGATCGAGGAGCTTCGGATTGAACCTCGTGACGTCCAGGCTTACGTAGACGACTCAAACGCCGAGCTGACTCCGACCGAGTTCAAGGTGCTGTACACGCTCGCACTCGACGCCGGGCGCGTGATCACGCGCGACGAGCTGCTGCAGAAGATCTGGGGCCGGCGCCGTTCCTACCGCGACCGCACCGTCGACGTCTGCGTCAAGCGCCTACGCGACAAGATCGACAGGCGAGCCTCCGTCCACACCTTCATCCAGACACGCTTCGGCGTCGGCTACAAGCTCGAGCCGATCTCCAAAGAGGCCGGCGCGCCGGACGCCAAATCCTGACGGGCGCCCGCTAGAGCCGCACGCCCGGAACGCGAAGAGCGCGTCGCCTGGCGGAGCTTTATCGCTCCGCTCGGGCGCGAGCGTCCAGCGCCTCGGCGAGAAGAGCGTGCGCGTCGGTGAGCGTGCGGCGCTCGTCCATTGCCTCGAGCAGCGCCGTCGCCTTCCTCATCTTGTTCAGCGCCGCTCCGTGCCGATCGGCTTCCGAGTCGGATCGTGCCTGCGCCCAGAGTGAGCGGATCGTCTGCTCCGGGTCGCCGTCGCCTCGCAGCTCTCGGGTTGCTTTGGCGAGCAGAACGCTCGCTTCGGCGTCTCGTTCCAGATCGATCAGCGTGAGACCGAGAGCGAGCTCGAGGCGTGCGCGCAGCGAGACGCTCCCCGGCGCTTCCTTCTCCAGTCGCTCGATCGCCTTGCGCAGGAAGAACTCTGCGTGATCGGGAAGCCCGAGCTCGCTGTGGCAGGAGGCGATGTTGGTATAGAGCTGCAGATGGCTCGCCGGCGAGACCTTGTCCGAGACCAGCGCCTGCTCGAAACACTGGAGTGCTCGCTCGTGGTCGCCACGGGCTAGTGCCAGGTTGCCGAGACCGATCATCGCTCTTGTGAGTCCCGGCGTATCGCCGTCCCTGGACGCCTCCTCCGCGGCTTCCGAAAGCGTCCGCTCCGCCTCCGTAGCGTCTCCTCCGAAACGAAGCGCGAACTCGCAGTTCAAGACCCGCAGTTCACGCTCCTCGGCGACGTCAACGTCAAGTCCCCGCTCCAGATAGTCGGGGCTGACTCCGAGCTTGGCGGCCAGCTTGCGGATCGCCTTGACGGACGGTGTCCTGAGGTCGGCCTCGATCCGCGACACGTACGCGTGCGAGACGCCCGGTCCCGTCAGCTCACGCTGCGCGAGGCCTCGCTCTTTACGGAGACGCCGCAGCCGCCGCCCAATCGTCTCGTTTACCGCCCCGGAGGTCACAGTAATACTCGATTTACCAGAAGATGGATCCTTCCGTCAAACTTCACTCGACTTGTCTTTGCGCAATAGGCGAACATGGCGCTTACCTCGGCTTACTAGGTGTTGTCTTGAGGTAGCGCACCGCTTCTCGGGCTCTCCTAATGCCGCTTATCGGCAGAAAAACCCTGGTAATCACCATATCGTTGCGCGCGTACCGTTTTCCACCGCCTGTAGAAAGCGATTCCCCGAGCTGGGTAAGAAACTGTTAATTCTGTGGAATACACCCGTACGGCTGTTCGCAGCAAGACCTCCGGACGAACGGATCCGCCAAGTGGAATAAGCCTTTGGAGCCTGTTCCGGTAGGGATGTGCGACCGAGAGAGCGTGGCGGAATAGGCTCTTAGGAGCTCACGACGCCGAGCGAGCGGAAACGAGCGCGGCGGCGGCGGCGAAGCTCTTCAGCGTCCACCTGCTCCAGCTCCTCGAGCGCCGAGCGCACGGATTGCCCGAGCATGATCGCAGCGTTGTCGAAGTCGGTGTGAGCACCGCCCTCCGGTTCAGGGACGATCCCATCTATCACACCCAGCTCCAGACAGTGAGCGGCGTCGGGCTTGAAGGCGGCGGCGGCCTTGCGCGCTTGACCGGCGTCGCGCCAGAGAATCGTCGCGCAGCCCTCGGGCGAGATCACCGAGTAGATCGCGTGCTGCTGCATCAGCACGCGGTCGGCGAGAGCGAAGGCGACGGCGCCTCCGGATCCACCTTCGCCGATCACACAGGCCACGGTCGGCACCAGTAAGCGAGCCATGGTCGCCTGTGAAGCGGCGAGTGCGCCGCCCTGACCGTGCTGCTCGGCCGCCACGCCCGGGTAGGCGCCGGGGGTGTCCA
>PMMN01000088.1 GCA_003162235.1 Actinomycetota bacterium
AAGTACTGCCAGATTGGACTGATTCCGGCGGCGAATTCCTTGTCTTTGCAGGTGCGGATCTCGATGGTCATATTGCGGCCTCCGTCAGTGGCGCGTATTCCAACAGTAATCGACTCCTGCCGCAATCGCCGCCGGCGCACGCGACCGAAAAAACAAATACGGTGATTCGCTCATGACGAAGCACGTCTACTGGGCTCCGGGGCGGGTCAATCTGATCGGCGAGTTCACCGATCTGAGCGGCGGACCCGTTCTTCCCGCCGCGCTCGATCTCGGCGTTCACATCGAGGCCGGGCCGGCCGAGACGATCGCTCTTCACTCACGAGAGCTGGATGGAGCGACGGGGCTCGCGGCGGACGGGACACCACTAGGAGGTGAGACGGGCGGCTGGGCGCGCTATGTAGCGGCCGTCGCAGTCGAGCTGGCGCTGCTCGGTCGGCCTGCGGTCGGACTCGAGGGCGAGATCAGCTCGACGCTTCCGATCGGCGCCGGACTGTCGTCGTCGGCGGCGCTGGAGGTCGCGGTCGGGCTCGCCCTCTGTGAGGTCGCCGACTTTCCGCTCGAGCCGATGGAGCTCGCGCAGGCCGCGCGCAGAGCCGAGCACCGCGCCGTCGGCGTTCCCTGCGGGATCCTCGATCAGGCCGCCTCGGTGCTCGGCCGGGCGGGGCTGGCCACTCTGCTCGAGACCGGCTCGCTCGCCTACGAATACGTGCCGCTGCCCGAGGAGATCGCGCTCGTGATCGTCGACTCGGGTGTCTCGCGCCGGCTCGAGAGCTCGGGTTACGGCGCCCGGCGAGAGGAGCTCGAGCGTGCTCTCGCCGTTTTGGCCGGCCGCGACCCGCGCGAGCTGACGATCGCCGAGGTCGACGAGATCGCGGAGTCCGGAGTGCTCGACCCGGTCGCCGCCCGCCGGCTTCGCCACGTCGTCAGCGAGAGCGAGCGCGTCTATGAGGTTGCCCGGCTCCTGCGGGATCCTTCGCCGGCGCATCTACAGCGGCTCGGAGAGGCTTTCCGCGAGGGGCACGAGAGCCTTCGCCGCGACTGGGAGGCTACGACACCGGAGCTCGACCTCCTGGTCGAGCTCGCCTACGAGCACCGCGCGATCGCGGCGCGGATGACCGGAGGCGGTTTCGGCGGCTCGATCGTCGTGCTCGCCTGGGCGAACGAAGCCCGAGCGCTCGCCGAAGCGGTCGTAACCGCCTACGGCAAACGCGGCGACAATCCGGCGCAGGCGTATGTCTGCCGCGCTTCGGACGGCGCCCGCCGGATCTCCTGAGCCTGCTCTAGCCCCGGCGACCGAGCTCGACGGCGTCGCGAAGCATCTGAGCCGCCTCCTCGGGCCGCACGTCGTTGATGAAGACACCCATCGCCGATTCCGACGAGGCTAGGTACTTGAGCTTTCCGGGGCTGCGCCGGATCGAGAAGACCTGGAGATGGAGGTAGGCGAGGTCTCGCCCGGTGCGCACCGGCGCCTGGTGGACGGCGGCCATGTAGGGCATCGGCAGGTCGAACAGCAGGTCGAGCCCGCGTAGAACGTCGCCGTAGAGGCGGGAGAACTCGTCGCGCTCTCCGTCGTCCAGCGAGGCCAGATCGGGTACCTGTCGGTTCGGGTAGAGATGGACCTCGAACGGCCAGCGCGCGAAGGCCGGCACGAACGCCGTCCAGTGATCTTCTTCGGCGACGACCCGCGTTCGCGCCTTCCGCTCGCCGGCGAGCACGTCGGCGAAGAGGTTACGGCCGGTCTCGGCCTGGTGGCGGAGCGCGCTTTCGAGCATCTTCCTAGTTCGCGGAGTCACGAACGGATAGGCGTAGATCTGCCCGTGCGGGTGATGAAGCGTGACGCCGATCTCCTCGCCCCTGTTCTCGAAACAGAAGACTTGCTCGACGCCGGCGACTGCGCCCAGCTCGACGGTGCGGTCGACCCAGACTTCGAGGACGGTACGAACCCGCTCGGGCGGGAGNNTGCGCCGGGCTACGCACCACCGTCGTGTCACCGTCGGACAGGGAAAGCTCCGCCGGTACCGCCGCGAAGGAGGGAAAGCGATTCTCGAACACGACCACGTCGTAGTCGGCGGCTGGAATCTCGGTCGAGCGCTCGAGTGTCGAGGGGCAGAGTGGGCACTCGTCCTCGGGGGGCAGATACACGCGATCCTGCCGTTGCGAGGCGATCACGACCTGCGCGTCGAGCAGCGGATCGCGCCGCAGCTCGATCTCCATTTGCGGCTCGGGCAGCTCCCTGAGATCGGTCTCGTCCCGACTCCGCGGCTGCTCGTCGAAGTAGATGAGCTCACGCCCGTCTGCGAGACGGATCGAGGTCTTGGTCAAGGATGATTTCACCGCCGGTCGCACCGATCGCCCTATCCGTTCGCGCTCTCGTCGTCCGCAGCGACGACCTCGACGACGATCAACTCTCTGATCTCGGCATCGATCAACTCTCTCGCCTCGGGGTCGAGGGCGTCGTTCGTGATCAGCACGTCCACGTCGGAGAGAGCGCAGATGGTCGAGAGGCCGATCGTGTCCCATTTCGTGTGGTCGGCAAGGACGAAGATCGACCGGGCACTCTCGACGAAGGCCTGATCGATCTCGGCCTCGAGGAAGTTCGGCGTCGTGAATCCACGCTCGACGCTCATGCCGTGGACGCCGAGAAACAGCTGGTCGATGTTCAGTGAGCGGATCGCCGAGACGGCAAACGGACCGACCAGCGCATCGGAAGGCGTGCGCACCCCGCCCGTGAGGATCACCGTTCGGTGAAGCGCGGCGGCGGTAGGGTAGAGAACCTCCGCGACGGGGATCGAGTTCGTGACGACGGTGATGTCGGGAACGGCGACAAGCTGCTTGGCCAAGCGCCAGGTCGTAGTCCCGGCCGAGAGCGCAATAGCCGAGCCGGGCGAGACGAATCCGGCCGCACGACCTGCGATCGCATCTTTCTCGAGCCTGCGCAGATTGGACTTGGCCTTGAATCCGGGCTCGTCGGTCGCCGGCGAGCTGACCGCCGCCGCACCCCCGTGCACTTTCTTCACGAGCCCACGCTCGGCCAATGCCTCGAGATCGCGACGAATGGTCATGTCCGAGACGCCGAACTCGCGAACGAGCTCGCGCACCCTGACTCCGCCGTGCGCCTGCACGCGCTCGACGATCGCAGTGTGACGCTGGACGGCCAGTGGCTGTGAGTTGCCGGCGTCTGTGAAGCCTTCAGTAGCCGTTGACGGCGCGCGATCGGACGACTTGTCGGAAGAAGACTCGCTCACAAGAGGAAAGAAGTGTGCAACGTATCTATGCATACGTCAACATATCCGAACATCTCCGCTCCAAGATTCCGGTTCCGAACTAACTTGACATAGTTCTGCCCATCGAGTTGACTCCCCTCCGTGTTGATTTCTGTGGAATCTATGGGAGGGCCGAATGTCCTATAAGACGAAGACGCACCGAATGGCCGTGCTTTTCGGCCTATTGGCGCTGATACTCACCGTGGCTTTGCTCGGTACCGCGTGTGGTTCCAAGAAGAAGAGCGCGAAAACCGGGACGAGCGCCGGGGCGTGTCAGCTTCAGGTGTTCTCGTGGTGGACGGGTGGAGGCGAAGCCGCAGGGCTCGCCAAGCTCATCAGCATCTGGAACACGGACGCGAATCTTGGCGGCGGCACTCCAAAGTGCCCATTCGTGAACGAGACCGTGGCGGGAGGTGCCGGCTCCAACGCGAAGGCCGTGTTGGCCCAGCGCCTCGCAGCACACAAGCCGCCGGATTCGTTCCAGGGCCACGCCGGCAAGGAGCTGCTCGACTACATCAAGGCCGGCCAGATCGAACCGATCAACTTCATCTACAAGGCGAACGGCTTCGAGAAGGTCATGGCGCCGCAGCTGATCAAGCAGATCACCTACAAGGGCAATCTCTACTCGGTTCCGGTGAACATTCACCGTGCCAATGTCCTCTGGTACAACCCGAAGGTCTTGAAGGCGGCCGGCATCACCATCAAGGCGGGTGCCGCGTTGACCTACGACCAGTGGATCGCCGATCTGAACGCGATCAAGACCAAGGAGCCGGGCGTGACTCCGCTGGCACTCGCCGAGGAGTGGACGCAGAAGCAACTGCTCGAGACGACCATCCTCAGCAAGCTCGGGCCGACCGGTTACGCGAGCCTGTTTACCAAGGCCGGCGACTGGGGCAGTGCCGACATGACGACGGCGCTCAACGAGTACAAAACACTCCTGACCTACACGAACTCCGACGCCTCCTCGCTGACGTGGCAGGACGCCGGCAAGCTCGTGCTCGACGGCAAGGCCGCCTTCAACGTCATGGGCGACTGGCAGGACGGCTACTTCAGCGGGACGATTGCGGCAGGCAACCTCGCGAAGAAGCCGCTCGTCGACTACGCCTGGACCGCTGTACCCGGTACTAGCGGCGTCTTCGACTGGCTCTCCGACAGCTTCACGCTGCCCAAGGGCGCGCC
>PMMN01000082.1:0-1276 GCA_003162235.1 Actinomycetota bacterium
CAGCTCGAGTACAACCTGCCGCGCATGCGCGGGATGTGGAAGCACCTGGAAAGGCTCGGCGGCGGCGTCGGCACGCGCGGCCCGGGCGAGACTCAGCTGGAGAGCGACCGCCGCCAGGCGCGCCACAAGGTGACGGTGCTCAAGCACCGGCTGGCGGAGCTGTCGAAGCGGCGCGACACTGGGCGCAAGGAACGCCGCCGCACCGAGAAGCCGACTGTCGCTCTGGCCGGCTACACCAACGCCGGTAAGTCGACGCTTCTGAACGCGCTCGCCGGTGCCGGCGTCTCGGTCGAGGACAGGCTGTTCGAGACGCTCGACCCGACCACGCGCGCCTTCGAGCACGAGGGCAGGCAGTACCTGGTCACCGACACCGTCGGCTTCATCCGCCGCTTGCCGCATCAGCTGGTCGAGGGCTTCGCCGCCACGCTGGAGGAGACGCTCGTCTCCGATCTCGTCCTCCACGTCGCCGACGCCTCGCTCTCCCAGACGGAGCTCGAGGAACAGATGGCGGCGGTCGCCTCGGTGCTGAACGAGATCGGCGCCGACGAGCTGCCCTCCGAGCTCGTCCTGAACAAGATCGACAGCGTCGACGCAGTCTCGCGCAAGCGTCTCGCCAACCGTTTCCCGGATGCGCTCCAGGTCTCGGCTCTGAGCGGCGAGGGGTTGGACGAGCTGCGCGCGCGCCTCGCCTCCCGCTTCGCCGACCGCTTCGAGCCGGTGCTCCTCTTCATCCCGCACGAGCAGGGATCCGTGCTCTCCGAGTTGTACGGGCTTGGAGCTCCGATCGAGGAGCGCCGCGACGAGGCCGAGGGCGTCTACGTACGAGCCCGCCTTTCGCCGAGCGCGCTGGGACGTTACTCTCGCTTCGTCATGACCTCCGGGAAGCGCTCGAGGCAGGTCCGATGATCGAGCTCCAGATCTGCCGCCTAAGGCCCGACGCAGTTGTTCCTGCGCGCGCCTATGCCGGCGACGCCGGTCTCGATCTCGCCTCCTGCGAGCTCGTCGAGCTGGCGCCGGGCGAGCGGGCGACGGTGGGAACCGGCCTGGCCGTGGCGATTCCCGAGGGCCATGCCGGCTTCGTCCAGCCTAGATCGGGCCTGGCCATGCGCCACGGTATCGCACTCGTCAACTCGCCCGGGCTGATCGACTCCGGCTACCGCGGCGAGCTCAGAGTCGTCGTCCTCAACACCGATCGCCACGAAACCTTCACGATCGAGCCGGGGATGAGAATCGCCCAGCTCGTGGTCATGCGCCTGCCCGAGTTCGAGCTGGTCGA
>PMMN01000082.1:1338-4920 GCA_003162235.1 Actinomycetota bacterium
ATCGCGCTCGCCGACTCGATCTCGCCCGGCTCCTCGCCGGTCAGCAAGCACGTCGTCCAGATCATCTTCGCCGGTGACCTGAGCGAGCACTCGCTCGAAGAGGTCGCCTCGATCGACGACGCAGTGCGCGGGCACCGCCTGTTCGCGCCCGAAGAGCTGACCGACGTAGTCGTCCATCCGCCGATCCAGCACTTCCTGCGCACCTGGGAGCCCGGCGACCCGACCGTCTATCTCGGCTCGCTCTGGATTCCCTAGCGGAACTTCCCTCCGCGCACCCGCGCCCGTCCCAACGCGACCGCATGAGCCTCGTGCTCTAGCTCGTCGTCGAGCGGCTCCAGGTCGGGCACTTCGCCAAGGCGCCGACCAAGCGCTTGGCTGAGTAGCCAGTCGGCCAGCCAGGGATTCCGGGGCAGGAGCGGACCGTGCAGGTAGGTGCCGATCGCCTTGCCGAGGCGGCAGCCCTCGAAGCCGCTCTCGCCGTCGTTGCCGAAGCCGTGCACGACTCGGCCGAGCGGAACGGCGCCGAGGTCGAGGTGCGTACGGCCGCCGTGGTTCTCGAAGCCGACCACGGAATGCGTGTCTTCGGGCTCGAGCTCGCATTCGATCGAGACGTCACCGATCATGCGCCTGTCGCCGGCGATGGTGTCGAGTGGCAGCACCCCGGCGCCGGGCATCGACACGCCGGTCCGGTCGCGGTAGCCGCGCCCGAGCAACTGGTAGCCGCCGCAGACCGCTAAAAGCGCGGCGCCGTCTTCGAGCGCGGCCGAGATCTCGTCGCCGCGGCGGGCGAGGTCGGGGGCGATCAGCGCCTGCTCGCGGTCCTGGCCGCCGCCCAGGTAGATCAGGTCGCAGTCNNTGGTCGGGATAGAGGTGACAAACGCGGATTCCGGTCATGCTTTCTCCTTGCCGGCTCCGGCTTGGGAGCGAGCGCGCGCGGCCCGCTGCCAGTACGGGTCGGCATGCCCGCGCTCGGAGAGCACCTTCTGCAGCTCGAGCATGGCCGTGTAGGTCGGGCAGACGACCAGCTCTCCATCCGCAGGTGTCAGCTCCAGTCCGGCGTCGAGCGCCTCGCCAAGGGAGGGGACGACCTCGATCCTGCTTTCCGGGAAGCCGGCGTACTTGAACCGGAGCGCCAGCTCGGCGGCGCGGCCGCCGCTCACGATCAGGCGCTCGAGCCCTTCCAGAAGCGGCTCGAAATCGACGTCCCAGATCCAGGAGACATCCTGGCCGTCGGCGATACCGTCGTTGAGCGCGATCACCAGCGCCTTCGGCGTGCCGCCGGCGACCAGCGTGCGCACGACCTCGTTGGCCCCGGTCGGGTTCTTGATCAAGAGCAGCAGCAGCGTCCGCTCCCCGATCTCAATCCGCTCCGAGCGGCCGAACGCCGCCTCGGTGCTCGCAAGCCCGGCCGCGATCTCGTCGGGGCTTGCGCCAAGCGCATGCGCGAGCGAAGCGGCGGCGAGAGCGTTGTAGACGTTGTAGAGACCGGGCAGGACGAGTTTGACGGTGCGCGTCTCTTCGGGCAGGTGCAGGCGGAAGTGCGAGCCCGTGAGGCCGTCCAGCTCGATCCCGTCGGCCCAGATGTCGGGCTTCGAGCGCGTGAATCCACAGCCCGGGCACGAGTACTCGCCGAGGTGGCCGACGTAGGCGAGGCGGTAGCTGTAAGCGACCCCGCAGGCGCTGCAGTAGCGGGCGTCGGCGGCGTGGGGGAGGGGCCCACCGTGACGCTCGTCCTCGAGCCCGAACCGGAGCACGCCCTCGCGCCCGCGCGCGATCTGCGCCAGCTGGGGATCGTCCTCGTTCACGATCAGCGTGCTCTCAGGCGCGAGCTCGGCGACCACCTTGCGCCAGTGCTCCGCCAGGATCTCGAGCTCTCCGTAGCGGTCGAGTTGATCGCGGAAGAGGTTGTCGAGGCAGAGGACTCGGGGCNNGCGTATGTGTAGTAGCGCCGTGGCGACGCCCGAGGAGAGGTTGGCGCCGGCGGGATTGCCCGCCAGGCGGAACCGCGGCGCTAGGATCGCCGCCGTCATCGCAGTGGTCGTCGTCTTACCGTTCGTGGCCGAGACGATGACCGACCCCTGCGGGAGCCGTTTTGCCAGGCGGGCGATCGCACCCCGGTCAAGCGCGTTCAGCACTTTCCCCGGGAAGGTCGTCCCTCCGCCTCTTCCCGTCAGCCTGGAGAGAGCGCCGGCACTGCGAGCGGCAAGAGTGCTGATTACGAGCGGAATTCGCACGGCAGAAACGAGCCTACAGGACGCGAATCCGTCCGAGGCCTCAGGTATCGATCTACCTAGATGGGTGATGCCGGAGGTTGTCCTCCCTCGTTAGCGTGGGGCGGTAGTCGTACCCCTGCCGCTTTGGTGTGCCCTAAAACTCCGCAAACTCTCGTTTATTCTGGCGTAATGGACGCCATTAGAACGAGTTCGAGCGAAGGGTGCTCAGGCTCGAAGGCGCCGGCCCCGTGAGCGTCGCCGCGCCCGCGATGGATGAAAATACGGGCGAGAACCCCAGGCCGGCGCGTCGCCACCGCAACCTCTCGACGCGGATTCTCTATGCGGTGCTCTTCCTGGCCTGCGGCGGCCTCGACGCCGCTCTGATCGTTCGCCTCGGCCACGACACCCAGGGCTGGCGAGCCTTCGCCTGCTTCGCCGCCGCCGCAGCCCTCAGCCAGCTTTTCATCGGCCGTAGCTCCACCAGCCACGCCTACGAGACGGTCGCCGTCTTCATCGTCGCCGCCGCGCTCGTGCTGCCGCCGGAGCTCGTGGTGCTCGTACCGATCGTCCAGCACGTGCCCGAGTGGCTCAGGCAGCGCTACCCGTGGAACATCGAGGCGTCCTCTATCTCCTGCGCCACGCTTGCCGCCTTCGGCTCCTGGGCAGCCGCCGCGCTCGTCCTCGGAGGCGATAGCCTCGCCTCCGCCGGCACAGCGAAGGTCGCGCTCGCCGGCTCGCTCGCGGCGGTCACGTTCGTCTTCATCGATCACGGGCTGATCGCGGTGGTCAAGCGCCAGGCCGACGGGCGCGTCGGCGGCTGGCGGCCGCTTTCCTGGCTGCCCTGGCTCGCCTCGAACCTGGCACTGGCGGCTCTGGGTGTGGTGATTGCGGTTATCTGGGCCTCCGACTCCTGGCTGGTGCTGTTCGCGCTCGCTCCGCTGGCTCTGGTACAGCGCTCGCTGACAGTGCCCCGCCTGCAGGAGGAGGCGCGTGTCGATCCCAAGACGGGTCTCTACAACGCACGTCACTTCGCGCGCGTGTTCGCCGACGAGCTGGCACGGGCAGTGCGCAACGGCCACCCGCTCTCGGTGCTGATGGTCGACCTCGATCTCCTGCGCGAGATCAACAACGCCTACGGGCACCTCGCCGGCGACGCGGTTCTCTGCGGTGTCGCCGAGGTCTTCGGCACCGAGCTCCGCCACTACGACGTCGCCGCCCGTTTCGGGGGCGAGGAGTTCAGCATCCTGCTGCCCGAGACGCCGGTCGAGAAGGCGCTCGAGATCGCCGAGCGGATCCGTCGCGCCGTCGCCAAGCGCTCCTTCGACGTCTCCACCTCGAGCGAGCCGATCCACGTCACGGTCTCGATCGG
>PMMN01000082.1:4987-10608 GCA_003162235.1 Actinomycetota bacterium
GCCTTCATCAGTTGCGGTGGCATCGGCCTCGGGGTTGCCGCCTCCGTGCTTTCGCGCGGTCCCATCGACTGGAGGGGGATTGTCGCGGTGACCGTTTTGGTCGGGATCGGGCAGGCGATCGCCATCCAGGTGGACGANNCAGGTGCTCTTCAACATCGGCGGCCTGAGCCTGGCGGGACTAGCCGCCGGCGGCGTCTTCGCGCTGGGGCGCGACATCAGTACTCGCCAGATCGCCTTCGACGTGGCCGGGATCACCGCCGGCGGCGTCTTCTTCCTCGTCAACACCGGCCTGCTGGCGATAGCCCTGGCGCTCGAGGGCGACGAGGACTGGCTCGCCGCCTGGCGTGAGCGCTTCACCTGGCTGGTGCCTCACTACCTCGTCTACGGACTGGTGGCGGCGCTGATAGCGATCGCCTATCACGCGATCGGGATCGTGGCGCTGCTCGTCTTTGCGCTTCCGCTCCTCGTTATGCGCAAGACGCAGGAGAACTACCTGGGGCACGCGCAGCGAAGCGCTCACAAGTTGCGCCAGGCCGCCGAGACGATCCAGAAACAGAACCTCTCGCTCGAGCAGGCAAACCGGCTCCTGCGCCAGCGCTCGACCGCTGCCATGGAGAGCCTGTCGGCGACCGTGGACGCGCGCGATTCCTACACCGCCGGACATTCCCGCCGCGTCCAGCAGCTCGCGCTCGCGATCGGACGCGAGATCGGGCTCTCGCAGGCGGAGCTCGACATTCTCGGTCAGGCCGCCCTTTTCCACGACATAGGCAAGCTGGCCGTGCCCGACGCGGTGCTGCTCAAGCCCGCGCGCCTGAACGACTACGAGTGGGAGCTGATGCGCCGCCACGCCGACGAGGGCGCCCGCATCATCGAGCGTCTCGGATTTCTCGCCGACGCCGTTCCCGCGATCCGCCACCACCACGAGCATTACGACGGTTCCGGCTACCCGGACGGCCTCGCGGCGGAGGAGATTCCGCTCGGCGCTCGCATCATTCACGTAGCGGATGCGCTCGATTCGATGCTCACGACCCGCACCTACCGCTCTGCCCGTCAGGTCAAGCAGGCGCTCGAAGAGCTGCGTGAGAACGCGGGCGAGCAGTTCTGCCCGCGCTGCGTGTCGGCGCTCGAGCGGATCCTGCCGGTCGATAGGGAGGAACCTGCGCCGATTGGGCCCAAGGACGAGCCGGCCGACGGCGCGTTCGAGTTCACTCTTTGAGAACTCCGAACCAGGCAAGGTAGTCCGGCGTCCGAACGTGCTTTCCGCTCGGCCCTATTCGTTGGACGGCGGCGGAACGTCGTGCAACTTGCCCGGGCAGTCTCGAGCTTCGACACCGGTGAGGTAGCGATCTTCCCTCAACCAATTAGCCGGATCGACCGACATACGGCTCGTCCTCGAATCAATCGATTCAGTTTGCAATAAGCGGTTAATGCTCTAGGATACTTGCGATGCCGAGAAAGCCGCCCCTTCGTGCTCTTACATCGATCGACCCGCAGGCGTTGGCGACTTTCCAGGCGGGAATCCGCAAGCGCTACTCGAACGAGCGCATCCTGAAAGAGCTGAGCGCGTGCGCCGTAC
This sequence comes from Actinomycetota bacterium, assembly GCA_003162235.1. Lineage (GTDB taxonomy): Bacteria > Actinomycetota > Thermoleophilia > Gaiellales > Gaiellaceae > Fen-549. The sequence continues at coordinate 6,564 of PMMN01000082.1, forward strand.
GACTGGGACGCTCGCCGACCATGCGCGAGTTCGCGGCCGACAAGGAGGTCTCGATCCACCCGCAGACAGTGATCGAGCACTTCGGCAGCTGGAACGCGGCCAAGCGCAAGGCGGGGCTCGTGCCGAGGCGGTTCGCCACGCGAGAGGAACTGCTGCGCGTGTTGAAGGAGCTGGGTGACGAGCTCGGTCGCGTCCCGACTGCGCGCGACCTCGATGCGCGCAAGGGCACGATGCCCTCGAAGTCCCTCTACTGGCACACCTTCGGCTCGCTTCGCGAGGCGCTCCGGCAGGCCGGGTACGACCTCCCGATCGGCGAGGAAAGGCTGGAGCGGGCGATCGAGCAGGGCGCCCAGCTCGCCCGCACGCTCGGCCACTTGCCCCGTTTCTCGGACTGGAGCGAGACCCGCGCGAAGGACGCTCAGCTGATGAGCGAGTGGCAGGTATACCGGCTGTTCGAAGCTCGTCGAGGCGCCTGGTCGACCTTTCAGTTTCTCGTCTGCGAACGGCTGCGCGAGGACGGCGTCGAGGTCGAAGCGGGCGGAGCGCTCGTGATGCCATCGAGCCTCGACGGCTTGCATGTTTCCCCGGACGGCAACTCGCGACCGGCAAAGCCGGCCCGCGATATCGCTTGAAGACGCATTTTCGGGACGACTACGCCCGATTGAGAGGTTTTTCTCCGGAGTGCCTCCCCCTTAAGGGTGTTTTCTTCGAGAGAAAAGAGGGAGTTGCATCAAGCCGCGGCCCGTCGGGGCCGATAAACGGATTGTGGAGCAACCAATCCAGCCGCAGCCTCTCCTGACCCAGCCGTTCTCGCCGCCCAAGCTGGAACTCGTCCACGACGTCGATGACCTGGACGTACTCGAGACCCCGGCAGTAGCCGAAGAAGAGGTCGAGCTCCTCGACGAGGAAGACGAAATCGGCGCCGTAGCGCTCGCTCTCCAGACCTCCGATCCGCTCAAGCTCTACGTTCGCCAGATCGGCGACGGCCCGCTACTGACGGTGGCCGAAGAGCGAGAACTGGCAAGGCGAAAGGATGCCGGCGACGAGAATGCCAANNGCAAGCTGATCGAGTCGAACCTGCGCCTGGTCATGTCTATCACGCGCCACTACACCAAGGCCGGAGTCCCTCTTCTCGACCTGATCCAGGAGGGCAACCTCGGCCTGATCAGGGCGGTCGAGAAGTTTGACTATCGCATGGGCTACAAGCTCTCCACCTATGCGACCTGGTGGATTCGCCAGGCGGTAACGCGGGCGCTCGCCGACCAGGGGCGCACGATCCGCCTGCCCGTCCACGTCGCCGAGCAGGTGCGACGGTTGATGCGCGCCCGCCGCGTGCTGGCGCAGAAGATCAATCGCGACCCGACGCTTGAAGAGCTTTCGGCCGAGAGCGGCTTCCCGCTCGAGCGCGTGATCCAGTTGATCGATCTGGTCGAGGATCCCGTCAGCCTCGAGACTCCCGTCGGTGACGGTGAGAGTCTTTACGGCGATCTGATCGAAGACACGAAGACCGAGTCGCCCGACGGCGCCACCTCCGATCACCTGCGCGCAGTCGAGCTTACGGTCGCGCTCGGAAAGCTCAATCCCCGCATGCGGTTCGTCCTCAGTGCCCGCTTCGGCCTCGACGGGCAGTCCGCCCAAACGCTCGAAGAGGTGGGAGTCGAGCTCGGCATCACCCGCGAGCGCGTACGTCAGCTCGAGTCCCGCGCCCTGCGTGAGTTGCGCATGGTCGCGCCCGACCTCGAGCACTATCTCCGCACGTAGCCGCGCCTCGATCGAGGGCTTATCCCGTTAGCAATGGGCGGTCGAAGGGGTTGAGCTGTGGATGTCAGGGGTCAGACGGCCCCTAGTGGGCGACGAACTGCATCTCGCGCAGCCGCGATAGCTGGCGCAGCGCCTCGACCTCGATCTGGCGCACGCGCTCCCGCGTCAGCCCGAGGCAGCGACCGATCTCCTCGAGCGTGCGCGGCTCGCTGCCCTCGAGCCCGTAGCGCATGAGGACAACAGTTCGCTCTCGCTCGGGAATCGCCAGTAGAGCCTGTGAGAGCGCCTGGACGCGCAGTGAGACTTCCACCTGCTCCTCGGGCAGCGGGCCCTCGCCGGGCACGAAGTCGCCGAAGACCGCGTCCTCCTCGTCACCGACCGGCTGGTCAAGGCTGGTCGACGCGCGCGCGGCGGCCTTGACCTCGTACGCCTGCTGGGCCGGCAGTCCCGCTTCTTCGGCGATCTCCTCGAGCGTTGGTTCGCGTCCGAGCTGCGTCCAGAGCGTGCGCTCGGCGCGGTTCATCTTCTGCAGCCGCTCGACGATGTGTACCGGCATCCGGATCGTGCGTGCCTTGTCGGCGAGCGCGCGGGCGACGGCCTGGCGAATCCACCAGGTGGCGTAGGTCGAGAACTTGAAGCCGCGTCGCCAGTCGAACTTCTCGACCGCGCGGATCAATCCCAGCGTCCCTTCCTGGATAAGGTCGAGGAAGGGCAAGCCCTGGTTGCGGTAGTTCTTGGCGATCGACACGACCAGGCGCAGGTTCGACTGGATCATCCGCTGCTTGGCGCGCATGTCACCACGCTCGATCCCCTTCGCCAGCTCGACCTCCTGAGCGGCAGTGAGCAGGGGATGGCGACCGGCCTCGCGCAGGAACAACTGCAGCGCGTCGGTGGTGGTCTCATACGAGAGTGGGGTGGGGGGAGCGACCGGAGCCGCCTCCACCTCGTCCTCTACGACTTCGATCCCTCGGTGCTCGAGTTCGCGGTAGAACGCGTCGACGTCGTAGGCGTCGAGATCGAACAAATCGACCAGCTCGAGCACTTCGCCCGCGCGGATCGAGCCCGCGTGCTCGGCGGTGTCGAGTAGGTGCCTGACCTCCTCGCTCTCTAGGAGAGTTTCGATGTCGATAGTCATTTCTTCAGCCTGTGTGGCCCGCGACCCAGTGCAGGCCAGCTTCGCTCCCCTTATGGAAGCAAACACGATTCCCGCCGGAAATCAACACGTATTCGGATGTTCGAGCGCGAAAAGCCTGAAACTTCCTCCTCGGGAGCTCCGAACTACCCGTTCGGCGGGGAGCGGGGGCTGTCAGAATGGTCGTCGTGGCCGGCTACAAGCTCAAGAACCTTAAGGATGTCGAGGACAGCGCGCCAAAGTTCGGTTTAGCGCCCGAGCTCGAGGCGCGCTTCGCAAGCGCTGCGCTCGGGCTGGAGCGATCCGGGCTCAGCTACCAGCGCCTGGCGCCGAACTTCCGCATTCCCTTCGGTCACAAGCACAACCAGCAAGAAGAGGTCTACGTCGTAGTCTCGGGCAGCGGGCGGATGAAGCTGGACGACGAGGTCGTCGAGCTTCGGCAGTGGGACGCCGTCCGCGTCCCCGCCGAAACGACCAGGAATTTCGAGGCCGGCCCCGAGGGCGCGGAGCTGATCGTCTTCGGAGCTCCAGCCACGGGGCCCGGGGATGCCGAAGCGGCGCCAGACTGGTGGAGCGACTAAACAGACTGTCAGCGAACTGAGAAGGGAAGCGTAGTGGCGCTCTTCGATAAAAAGAAAAAACAGGACACCGCGGAAAGAAAAAGGGTAAAGCTGACGGATCCGGCCATACTCCGGAAGGAAGGCGTCCTCGCTCGTGCCCGAATCCTCGAGATCGAGAGCAAGCCGAGCGCCGGCGGGAGCATTGTCGACCCGGCCTACTACTGCACTCTGAGACTCGAGGTGCTCGTCGACTACGACGAGCCGTATGTGGTGAAGGTGCAGCAGCGGCTCTCCAAGTCGATACTCGGCCTGATCACCGGCGATTACATCGTCGCTCCGGTGTGGATCGATCCGAAGGATCTTTCGCGGGTCGCCGTAGATGTCACCGCAGGTCAGATAGAACACGCGCCCGCGGACTGACGGGCAACATCCTCGCGGCCGTCTGACTGTCACGCAGCGGTGTGCGCCCCTCGCGCTCGTCGGTCTTTGTGCCCGCGTAAACGGTAGCGATGCAGCTGAGAGCGCTTTATCGGCCGAGTCCAAGCGCGTGCACGATAACCAACGTTATGTCAAGTAGAAGAATTTCTCGGGC
>PMMN01000031.1 GCA_003162235.1 Actinomycetota bacterium
GGCCCCGAGCAACCGGAAGCCGTGCACCTCTACGAGACGGAGGGCTTCAGCGTCATCCCCAACTTCGGGCCTTACACCGGGCAGCGGCGAAGCATCTGCATGGAGAAACCGCTCCGGTGATCGCGCCCGGGATCTCGATCGGCCCCGAGAGCTATGCGGGCCCGGCCGCCTGCTAGCTGGTCGAGGCGATGGTGGAGGAACTGGCCGGGGGCTACCTCGGCGATGCGGTTCTGATTCGGTACAAAACCGGCACGTTTTCGGGTGTTTTTACTCGATACTGTGCTACGCCCCGTGGGAGGGTGGGGGGAGGAGAGGTGGGTCCAGCCCGAACCTCGAGAAGTCACGCGGAGCCTGGCCCACGCCTTCGAGCACTCCCGGCTTCAGTCATCGGCTGAAAAGAAAGAATTACGCCTTGGCCGAGTTCCCGCCTCGATCGCGCCCAGGCGACTGGTTCTTCTAACTAAACCGAGTTCCTAGAGGAGACGTTCGAGCAACCGCCGCGTCGCGCCCGCGAGCACGAAGAGACCGTCGTCGATGCGCCAGCTGGAGCGGCTCGGCTCCTCGACCTCGTTCGAGATCACGCGCAGCTCGAGCGCCGGGATCGCGGCCAGCTGCGCCGCGCGCATGACCGAGAAGCCCTCCATCGCCTCGACCTCGACGTTGCTCGAGCCACCGACGCTGGCAGTTGTCCCGACCGGCAGGAAGCGCGCCTCGGGAAGTGCCTCGCGCGCCGCCGTAAGCAGCCCGGGATCGGGAACGAGCCGGTTCACCGAGAAGCGGGGAAAGAGATCGCAGTAGACGGCCTCGGAGCCGACGACGACATCGAGCAAATCGATCCCCGCGCCATGCCTCGCTCCCGCCAGCCCCACGTTCAGGATCGCCCGCGGACGCTCTCTGACGATCTCCTTGGCGGTGGCGATCGCCGCCTCGACCGGCCCGACCCCGCAGATGAGCAACCGCGCCCGGTCGCGTGCCCCCGCGAGCTCTTGACCGATAGCGCCGACAACAAGGATCATGCCGAGAAGCTACCCATAGCGAACAGACTCCGAACTTCCGTCTCCGGACGGCACCACATTCCGCCGCCCTTCGCCTAGAGCGCCTAAAGGAATGGAGACCGTTCGACGCGATAACTCGGAGAGTCCATCCGGCCGCCGGTATCAGGCAACTACGCGCAAGCTCATCCCTAGCGCGCCTACGACATATCGTGTCCGGCGCTCGCCGAGCTCGTCGCCCGACGCGAACGGCTCCAGGACGGCTTCGGGCTCGACTTCACGAGCCTCGTTGAGACGGGCACGACCGCCGGATCCCTGCCAGTCTGCTGAGGATTCCCGCTCTGCCTGCTCGTCATTGGTGACTTCGTTTTCAGACTCCAGATAGACCAGGTAGAGGGAGTGAACGGAGTCGTCGCCCGGCTCTCCTTTCTCCGTTGCCTGCGTCTGATCGCCGCGCCTAGCGACCGAGCCCACCCAGCGCGGCCGTTCGGCATGTTCGGGCTCGACCCAGCCGGCGCCGCTGGTCTGCGAGCCGTCGCGGCGCACAACCGAGCCGAGCCAGAGCGGCTGTACCGCGTCTTCCCCCTCCTTGCCCAGCGAGTCCTCGCCGCGTTCCTGCACTTCGCCGGGGCGTACGGTCGACTCGAGCCAGAGGGGTGCCGCCAGATCTTGATCGAGCGAGGAATCGGGTTCGGGTGTCACAGCCATACCTCGGTGATCGACCCTAGCGCGGTGGATTTTTACGACAATTCCCGTAAATAGCCGCAAAGCGGGGACGGCGGTGTCCCGTTTGTGCGTACTTCGCGCGGCACGCGGTAAGAGCAGGTCGCGTCGTTTGATCCTTTTCGCTCCCGTCGAGGGCGCGCGGGTCCGGTACCAGCTGTAGAGAGCTCGTTTCAAACGAAGCACTCCAGCGATCGCGCCCAGTCGGCGGGGCGTCATCTGAAACGAGCTCTGGCAGCTTGCGCTTCCCTCGCGGTCCAGGAAGACTGCCGCCGTGGGCTACACGATTTTCCGCCTCGACGAACTCGAGTTTCACTCGCCCCAACGCGGCGATCCGAGCCGCGGTATCGCTCCCCTTTCGGAAGCCCTTAACAACATGCGCGCCAATATCTGGCGCCTGCCGCCCGGGGTACGCGGTAGCCGCCACCTCGAGCACGCCCAGGAGGAGATGCTTGTCGTCCTCGAGGGCGCCGCGACGATGCTTCTCGGCGACCCGCCCGAGCGAGTCGAGCTGCCGCAGGGCTCGGTCGCCGTCGTCGAGACCGAGACCGCTCTCCAACTCCGCAACGAGAGCGACGCGGAAGTCACCGTGCTGATCGTCGGCGCCCCGCCCGAGCAGGGCAAGGCCGAGTACCTGCCCGACGTCGATTAGCACCCGTTCGAGCGCGATCTCTCGCCGCCGAGGTGATAAGAGGTCATGCGAAGCAGTACCTAGGATTGCGGCCATCCGACTTAGGTGGTTACCTTCGAATTAGTGGATTCGCCTGATCGAGGAGCGCACGCGGTGAGTGAACAAGAGAGGGTGAGTTCCGGGTTCAGGATCGTCGCCAGGCGCGTCGAGGCGTTTTCCCCCCTGGCTGCTGTCGCTGGCGCTCTCGCGGCACTGTTCTGGCTTTCTTCCTCCAACCTCATACGAGAGGTGACAGTGGTCAGCGGCTGCAAGCTCAGTAGCTTCAGACCGGCCTCGAGCTCTCCGCTTCCGCTCGGCGGGGGGCCGATCACGCTCGCTGTCGACGACTTCAATGGGGACGGCCTCAATGATCTCGCGATCGCGATCCAGGGAACGGGCAACGTGAGCATCCTCCTCGGCAACGGCCACGGCGGCTTCGTCGGGGCCCCGCACTCGCCTTTCTCGGTCGGCAACGGACCTCTCTCGCTGACGGCGGGGGATCTAAACGGCGACAGGCACCCCGACCTTGCGGTCACCAGCGTCGCTTCGAACTCGGTCAGCATCCTGCTCGGTCGCGGCGACGGCGAATTCGAGCCAGCTCCGCATTCGCCCATCAACGTGGGGCGCGGACCCGATTCGATAGTGACCAGCGACCTCAACGCCGACGGCAATCTCGACCTGGCGGTGGCGAACTCCGATTCGAACAACGTCGACGTCCTGCTCGGCGACGGCACGGGCGACTTCAAGCGAGCAGATCGCGCATCCTTCCGAGTGGGGGCGGCGCCGTGGTCGATTGCGGTCGGGGATTTCAACGGCGACGGCCGTCGCGATATAGCGGTCGCCAATCACAACTCGAGCAACGTCAGCGTCCTCTACGGCAATGGCCGCGGCGACTTCGAGGCCGCGCCGGGCTCGCCCTTCGCAGTCGGTACTTCGCCAGGGTGGATTGTGGCGGGCGACTTCAACGACGACGGCCGCGACGATCTCGCCACCACCAACAACATCTCGAACAGCGTCAGCGTCCTGCTGAACGACGGAAAAGGCGGCTTCAGGGAGGCGCCGCACTCGCCCTTCGCGGTCGGTAGAGGTCCCTACTCCATCGTCGTCGGCGACTTCAACAGCGACGGCTACGACGACCTGGCCATCGCCGACCTGAACAAGATGAACGGGAGATCCGAGATCAGCGTGCTCTTGCGCAAGGATTCGGGCGGCTTCGAACCGGCGCCGCTCTCGCCTTTCATCGTCCCCGATCCCTCCGACTCGATCGTGGTCGGCGACTTCAACGGCGACGGCGGGCTCGACGTCGCCACCGCCAACTTCGACACCGACACGGTCAGCATCCTGCTCGGGCGCTGTAGCTGGAGTAATTGAGCCCAGCGAGCGAAGCGCTGACGAAGCTCCGATCGGCAGGGCTAGCTCTATCTGACAGTGATCCCCGAGACGACCGGGAAGGCGCGGACGCGATCGGGGCCGATACGGCGACTCGAGTGCGATTAGGCCTCTGCCGCTCTCGCCTTGGCCTTCGCCTTGGTGAGCACGATCTCGCCGTTTTGAGCGTCCACCAGCACGGTGTCTCCCTCGCTGAAATCGCCCTCGAGCAGGTGCTGGGCGAGCGGATTCTCGATCAGGCGCTGGATGGCTCGCTTGAGCGGGCGGGCACCGAAGGACGGGTCCCAGCCGGTCTCGACGATGACCTCCTTGGCGGAGTCGGTCAGCTCGAGGTCGATCTCGCGCTCGGCCAGGCGCTGACGCAGGCGGGCGAGCTGGAGCTCGACGATCTCGGCGATCTGCTCGCGCGTAAGCTGCTTGAACTCGATGATCTCGTCGATCCGGTTCAGGAACTCGGGCCGGAAAAACTCGCGCAGCTGACCGGCCGAGCGTAGGTTCGAGGTCATGATCACGACCGTGTTGCGAAAGTCGACCGTGCGACCCTGGCCGTCGGTAAGGCGGCCGTCGTCGAGGATCTGCAAGAGCACGTCGAAGACCTCGGCGTGTGCCTTCTCGATCTCGTCGAGCANNGGCGCCCCGATCAGCCGCGCGACCGTGTGGCGCTCCTGGTACTCGGTCATGTCCAGCCTGACCATGGCGCGCTCGTCGTCGAACATAAACTCGGCCAGCGCGCGGGCCAGCTCGGTCTTACCCACTCCGGTCGGGCCGAGGAAGACGAACGAGCCGATCGGGCGGTTCGGATCCTGCAGGCCGGAGCGGGCGCGGCGTAGCGCGTTCGCCACCGCCTCGACCGCCTCGTGCTGGCCGATTACGCGCTCGTGCAAACGCTTTTCCATGTGGATCAGCTTCTCGGTCTCGCCCTCGAGTAGACGGTCGACCGGGACGCCCGTCCAGCGCGCGACGACCGAGGCGATGTCATCCTCGTCCACCTCTTCTTTCACCATCGGCTCGCTCCCGGTCTCGGCTTCGGCGCGCTCGTCTCGCTCCTTCTCGAGCGCAGGCAGCTCGCCGTAGCGAATCTGGGCCACGCGCTCGAGCTCGCCCACGCGCTCGGCCCGCTCGGCCTCGCCGCTCAGCTCGTCGATCTTGTGTGTGATCTCCTTGACGCGGTCGAGCGCCTCCTTCTCCTTGGCCCAGCGCGCGGCCAGCTCGTCGCGCTCGGCCTTTGCCTCGGCCAGCTCGCGCTCGACAGGCTCCTTGACCTCTTTCTTCTCCTTCGCCATCGCCGCCAGCTCGATCTCGAGCTGGCGCACCCGGCGCTCGGCCTCGTCCAGCTCGAGCGGCGAGGAGTCGATCTCCATGCGCAGGCGCGAGGCCGACTCGTCGACCAGGTCAATCGCCTTGTCGGGCAAGAAGCGGTCGGAGATGTAGCGGTCGGAGAGGACGGCGGCGGCCACCAGAGCGGCGTCTCGGATGCGCACGCCGTGGTGCGCTTCGTAGCGCTCCTTGAGCCCGCGCAGAATCGCGACGGTGTCGGTCACGTTGGGCTCGCCGACCATGATCGGCTGGAACCGGCGCTCGAGCGCGGCGTCCTTCTCGATGTACTTGCGGTACTCGTCGAGCGTGGTGGCGCCGACCGCGCGCAGCTCGCCGCGCGCCAGCATCGGCTTAAGCATGTTGGCCGCATCCACGGCGCCCTCGCTGGCACCGGCGCCGACGATCGTGTGCAGCTCGTCGATGAAGAGGATCAGCTGGCCCTCGGCCGCCTTGATCTCGTTCAGTACGGCCTTCAGCCGTTCCTCGAACTCGCCTCGGTACTTGGCGCCCGCCAAGAGCGAGCCGATATCCAGCCCCCAGACGCGCTTGCCCTTCAGCCCCTCGGGCACATCGCCCGCGACAATGCGCTGCGCCAGCCCTTCCGCGATCGCCGTCTTGCCGACGCCTGGCTCGCCGATCAGGACCGGGTTGTTCTTGGTGCGGCGCGAGAGGACTTGCATAACGCGCCGGATTTCGTCGTCGCGCCCGATCACCGGGTCGAGCTTGTTCTGCTCGGCGAGTGCGGTCAGGTCGCGCCCGTACTTCTCCAGCGCCTGGTAGGTGCCCTCGGGATCCTGGCTCGTGACCCGCTGTGAGCCGCGCACCTGCTTGAGCCGATCCATTAGCTCGGCGCGCGGAACGACGTCCAGAGCGAGCAACAGATGCTCGACCGAAACGAAGTCGTCGCCGAGCTTCTTGGCCTCATCGGAGGCGCGGTCGAGCACGGAGGCGAGCGCGGCCGAGACCTGCGGCTGCACGGCGGCTCCGGACATGCTCGGTTTGGCGCGCAGGTCGGCCTCGGCCTTCGTCCGCAGCGTTTCGGCATCGCCGGCGAGCGTTCGCGGCAACTCCTGGTCGAGCAGCGCCAGCAGAAGGTGCTCGGGGGAGACCTCGGGGTTGCCGTTTCGGCGCGCCAGCTCCTGAGCCCCGGAAACGGCCTCCTGCGACTTCAGCGTCAGCTTGTTGAAGTCCATCAGCTCACCTCGGAATGAAGACCTGTCGACTGGGTGGGAACGGGACTTCTCTGAGTCCGAGGCGCCTCGCTAATCCGCCCTCCTCCCCCCACCCTCCCACGGGACGTAGCACGGTATCGGGAAAACACGCTCGCGAATGTGTCGACTCTGTGCCGAATCCCATCGCTGAGAGACATTGCGCGGCTAGACGGCCGAGTGCTTCTTCTTGACGTACGCTCCATGCTTTCCTCCTACGCGTCCTTCCGCCTTCGACGCGGCTGCGGAAGCGGCGGCTCAGGCGCCCGGTAGATGACGAGCTCGCGCCGGTAGGAACGGTGCACTTGCTCGATCGCCTCGCGCATCTCGCGCTCGAGCCGGTCGAGTCGCGAGCGCATCTTGCGCATCTCGTCCTCGAGCACGAGCACCCGCTCGACCCCGGCCAGGTTCAGTCCCAGCTCGGTCGTCAGGCGCTGGANNAGCTCGGCGGCGATCGAGATCATGTAGCGGGGACGGTCGTCAGTCATCGTCATCGTCCTTCACGGGTAGAAGCGTCTTGTAGAAACCGCTCGCCATGCGCTCGCGCCAGAGCTTCTGGGAACTGCGCCAACCGCTGAATGCGCTCATCCAGTGCGGCGGAAGGAAGAGGATGCTGAGCCCGCATACATAGCCGACGAAGACCACGATCGCCGTGTGAGTTCCTCCTGTCGCCAGTCCGGCGATCACGGCTATCGGTAATCCCAGGGCGACAAGCACCTCGATCATCGAGATGATTAGCGCCGCTTCACGGGGTATCGGCGATCGCGCTTTCGAAGTCATCACCGCACCAGCCTCTCGCGCGGATTCTCCTTCGAAACGGCCTTGAGCTGCTCGAGCGCTTCCTTCTCGGCCTTGGAGAGCTTCTTGGGGACGGTCACGCGCACGCGCGCGAGCAGGTCGCCGCGGCCCGAGCCCTTGAGCTTGGGCACGCCACGCCCGCGCACGCGCAGGAGCTTGCCCGACTCGGTGCCGGGCGGGACCTTGAGCGAGATCGGGCCGTCGGGGGTCGGTACCTGCACTGTCGCTCCGAGCGCGGCCTCCGGATAGGTGACCGGGACCTCGACGACCAGGTCGACACCGCGACGCTCGTAGAGCGGGGAAGGCGCCACCCGAGTGACCACGTAGAGATCGCCGGGCGGACCGCCGCCCGAACCGGGCTCGCCCTTGCCCTTGAGGCGGATGCGAGTACCGTCCTTGGCCCCAGGCGGGATCTTGACCTTGTAGCGCTTCGTACGCCTGGTGCGACCTGAGCCGTGGCAGGTCGGACAGGGGCTCTCGACGATCATGCCGGCGCCGCGGCAGCGCGGGCAGGGCTGGGAGATGGCGAACGGGCCCTGGCTCTCGGCGACAACGCCACGGCCGCCGCACTGGGGACAGGTCTTGGGCGAGGTGCCGGGTTTGGCGCCCGAGCCGGCGCAGGTCTGACAGGCGATGTCGGCCTCGACCGGGACGCGCGTCTCGGCTCCGCGCAGCGAGTCCTCGAAGGAGAGCGTCAGCGTGGTCTCGACATCTCTGCCCTTCATCGCCTGAGAGCGAGCGCGCCCACCTCCGCCGCCGAAGAGGTTGGCGAAGACGTCTCCGAACCCGCCCAGCCCGCCCAGATCGCCGAGGTCGTACTGCTCGAAACGCACTCCGCCCGGCCCCGTCCCGGCGCCCATACGTGGGCCGGAGGCGCCGAACGCGTCGTACTGCTTGCGCTTGTCGGCGTCGGAAAGAACGTCGTAGGCGTTCTGGACCTCCTTGAAGCGCTCCTCGGCCTCCTTGTCGCCGGGGTTGGCATCGGGGTGGTGGCGCCGCGCCAGCTTGCGGTAAGCCTTCTTGATCTCGTCCGCCGTGGCGCCGCGCGGAACCCCGAGCGTCTCGTAGAGATCCTTAGAACTCATTTCGGAATGAACACCCGTCGACTGGGTGCGATCGGTGGATGCAAGGCAAGGACGCAGGGAGTGCCCGTAGCGGCGCTACGGGTGCGACTGAGGACGCAGTATCGCGCCGCCGAGCGCGGTCAGGCGGCGGAGTGCTTCGTTCTGAGAGGAGTTCCCGCACTGGTCGCTACTCCTCCTGAGAAGCCGCGGCCACGATCACACGCGCCGGCCGCAGCACGCGGTCGCCAAGCACGTATCCGCGCTGTACGACCTCGAGGATCGTTCCCTCCTCGAACTCGGACGGGATCGCCGCCAGCGCCTCGTGCACGTGCGGATCGAAGGGGACATCGGTGGGAATCTCCTGCAGCCCTTCTCTGGCCAGCACGTCGTCGAGCTGGCGATGGACGAGGCGAACACCGTCCTCGAGCTTGGCCTCCTCGTGCATCGTGGCGGCCTCGAGCGCCCGCTCGAGATCGTCCAGCACGGGCAGGATCGCCTCGACCAGCCCGGCGTGGGCGCGCGCCACCAGCGCCTCCTGCTCCCGAGCGACACGCTTTCTGTAGTTGTCGAAGTCGGCCGCCATCCGCTGCAAGCGGCCGAGGAGCTCGTCGCGCGCCTCCTCGGCTTGAACCAGCGTCCGCTCTAGCTCGGCCGCGTTAGCGCTTGGCTCGGTAGGCAGCGCTTCGGGCCCCAACTCGGTCTGGGTCTCGAGCTGCTCGGACTCGCTCGGTTCGGGCGTATGCGGATGAGCTTTACCTGGCATCGGCGACCACTGACTAGCCCTTCTGCTCCTCGTCGTCGATGACCTCGTAGTCGGCCTCCTCGACGACCTCGTCATCGGCTCCGGCCGGACCGTCGCCGCCCGAGCCGCCGCTGGCCTGCGCCTGCGCCGTCGCCTGCGCGTAGACGGCCTCGGCCAGCTTGTGCGCGGCCTCCTGCAGCGCCTCCGCCTTGGCCTTGATCTCGCCGGTATCGCTGCCCTCGACAGCCTTGCGCAACTCCTCGATCCGGCTTTCGATGGTCGCCGCCTCGTCGGAGGAAATCTTCTCGCGGTGCTCCTTGAGCGTGCGCTCGCTCGTGTACAGCAGCTGCTCGGCCGTGTTCTTAGCCTCGGCCAGCTCGTGCAGCTTGTGCGCCTCCTCGGCGTGAGCTTCGGCTTCGTGAACCATCCGCTCGACCTCGTCACCCTTGAGTCCCGAGCCGCCCTCGATCTTGATCTGCTGCTGGTTACCGGTGCCGAGATCCTTGGCCGAGACGGCGATGATGCCGTTGGCGTCGATGTCGAAGGCAACCTCGACCTGCGGGATACCGCGCGGCGCCGGCGGGATGCCCATCAGGTGGAACTTGCCCAGCGTTTTGTTGTAGGCGGCCATCTCGGACTCGCCCTGAAGTACGTGCACCTCGACCGAGTCCTGATTGTCGGCCGCCGTGGTGAAGATCTCCGACTTGCGCGTCGGAATGGTCGTGTTGCGTTCGATCAGGCGAGTGAAGACGCCGCCCTTGGTCTCGATCCCGAGCGAGAGCGGGGTCACGTCGAGGAGCAGGATGTCCTTCACCTCGCCCTTGAGCACGCCGGCCTGGATGGCGGCGCCGACGGCAACCACCTCGTCGGGATTGACGCCCTTGTGCGGATCCTTGCCGACGATCTCCTTGACCCGCTCCTGCACAGCAGGCATGCGTGTCATGCCGCCGACGAGGATGACGTGGTCGATCTTGTCGGCGCTGAGGCCAGCGTCGGTGAGCGAGCGCTTGGTCGGCCCGACCACACGCTCGAGCAGCTCGGCGGTCAACTCGTTCAGCTTGGCGCGCGTGAGCTGCAGGTCGAGGTGCTTGGGGCCCTCGGGCGTGGCGGTGATGAAGGGCAGGTTGATCTGCGTCGACATCGTCGAGGAGAGCTCGATCTTGGCCTTCTCCCCCGCCTCGTAGAGGCGCTGCAGCGCCATCGGGTCCTGGCTCAGGTCGATGCCGTTGTCACGCTTGAACTCCGCCACCATCCAGTCGACGACGGCCTTGTCGAAGTTGTCGCCGCCGAGGTGGTTGTCGCCCGAGGTTGACTTGACCTCGAAGACGCCCTCGCCCAGCTCGAGCACCGAAACGTCGAAAGTGCCGCCGCCCAGGTCGAAGACGAGGATCGTCTGATCGTTCTCCTTGTCGAGGCCGTANNCGCTGGGCGTTGTTGAAATAGGCCGGGACGGTGATGACCGCGTCCGAGACGGACTCGCCGAGATAGGCCTCGGCGTCGGTCTTCAGCTTCTGCAGGATCATCGCCGAGATCTCGGGCGGCGCGTACTGCTTGCCGTCGGCCATCACGCGCACGTCCGCATTCGGGCCCTTGACGACCTCGTAGGGGACGATCGTCATTTCCTCGTTCACCTCATCGAACTTGCGACCCATGAAGCGCTTGATCGAGAAGATGGTGTTAGTGGGGTTGGTGACCTGCTGACGCTTGGCCGGCGCGCCAACGAGGCGCTGGCCGTCCTTGGCGAAGGCGACCACCGACGGCGTCGTCCGACCACCCTCGGCGTTCGGGATCACCGTCGGCTCGCCGCCTTCGAGCACAGCCATACAGCTGTTGGTGGTGCCCAGGTCGATACCGATCGTCTTTGCCATTGTCTAAAACCTCTCTCTTTCACGTCGCTTACAGCTAAGAAAATCTAAGTGTCAGTGTATCAACCTTCTTTCAGGCCGCAAGAGCCGGTGTTCGTTGTTCCCGTTCTGGCGGTTCCGAGACCTCGCTCGTGCCGAGAGAACGGCGGCGCNNCGCTCTCGCCCGGGCGAGCGAGGTTTCGTGAGCCGATCCCCCCTTTTCGAGGGAGATATAGAAAAATCAACAACAAGAACGAGGGATTTACGCACGCACGGGCACCGCCGATAAGCCGAGACAGTGGCACGCGGTGACATCCATAACGAGGCGAGAGTCCCGCGTGTCCTCCTCGGAACTGCGGACGAGTCGTATCTGAAGAACGTCCGCCGGGCGCTACAAGAAGCCGGCTACCGCGTCGAGGTCGCGCTAGACAGCGAGACCGTGATGGCCTCGCTCGAGCCGCGCCGCTACGACCTCGCGGTTCTCGATACCAGCCTCGGCAAGATTGACGGCCTCTCGGTCTTCGACCGCCTGCGTACCGAGCCCGACGGCAGAGTCCTGTACCTGATCGCGCTTGTCGACTCCGAGGAGAGCCGACCTCTCGACGCGCCGATCGGCCCCGACGACTGCCTGACCAAGCCGTTCGAGATCTCCGACCTGCTTACCAGTGTTCACATCGCCAGCCGCATCGTCACCCTCCAGCGCGAGCTCGATTTTGCCAACCACCGCATCTCGACGCTGGCTATGACCGACGCGCTGACCGGACTCCCGAACCGGCAGGCGATCTACGAAATGCTCGGCACCGAGATCGCGCGGCAGAGCAGGGAAAGCCCGGTCTCCTGCGTAGCGCTGATCGACATCGACCGCATGCGCGAGATCAACGACGCCTACGGCCGCGCCGGCGGCGACCTAGCAGTGCTCCGGGTCGCCCGCACGCTGCGATCGAGCGCCCGCGACGCCGACACCGTCGGCCGCCTCGGCGACGACAAGTTCATCGTCGTCCTCTACGACTGCACGCCCGACGATTCCATGATCGCCTGCGACCGGCTCTGCGACGCGATCGAGCACGAACCGCTGACGATGCCCGACGGCGAGGTTCGCATGTCGGTGTCCTGCGGCGTGGTGGCGCTGGATCCGGATTTCTCCGCGGTCGAGACGCTCGACGCCGCGCGCGCCGCCCTACACACCGCCAAGGCGCGCGGCGTCAACCACGTCGCTCTCGAAGCGAAGTTCCGCGAAGCCTGGTTCTAGAACCGACCGAAACGGCGCGGAACGCCGCTGTCGTAGCTCGAAGTGATCAGGGGCTAGCCGACTTCTTCGCTGACCGGCGCTCGCACGATCAGCCCGCGCAGCGCTCGTCCCGCCGCCGGCTCGGCGAGAGCGATCCCGAGCATGATCACCGCGCAGCCGCCCCAGCCGAGCCAACCCAGCCGGTCGCCCGCTAGCAGAACGCCGAAGACGGCCGCGAACACCGGCTCGAGAGCGAACACGATCGCCGTACGCACTGCGCTCATTCGCTGCTGCGCCCAGCTTTGGACGAGGAAGGCAAACGCGCTTGCAAGCAGGCCGGTGACGAGCAGTGCGCCCCACACCATCCAGCCGTGCGGAACGCTCAGTTCTCCCTTCCAGAGCGCAATCGTCGTGAAGCAGACGAGGCAAAACGCCATCTCGGTGAGCGCCAGGATCAACGGGTCGAAGCGCGGTGCGAAGCGCTCCATCAGCACGATCTGCGCCGCCCAGAGCAGCGCCGACACGAGCACCAGAGCATTGCCCGAGCGCGAGCCCTGCGGAACGCCCGAGAGCATGGCGAAACCGAATCCCGAGAGCGCGACCGCGAGCCAGGTTGCGCGCCCGATCCGCCGGCGTAGCATGACGAGGGCCAGAAGCGGCGTCAGCACTACGTAGAGGCCGGTGACAAAGCCGCTCCCCGAGACGGTCGTGTGCATGAGACCCGCGGTCTGGAAGGCATAAGCGCCGGCAACGAGCAGGCCGAGCAGCGCCCCGGCCACGACGCCCCGCTTCCACGGCCGCCGGCGCGCGCGCACGAGCGCGAAGGGGAATAGGGCGATACTGCCGATCGCGAAGCGGACGGCGAGGAAGGCGAACATCGGGTAGACCGCCACGGCGTCCTTGACCTGGACGAAAGTGAGTCCCCAAACGACAGTGACGAAAACGAGCGCGATCAGCGGCATCGCGCGAGCATAGTCAGCGCTCGGAGGATCAGGTCCCACGAAGGTTTACTCATCGTCCGGTGCACCGAGCCGAGCTCAGATCCCCTCGAAGGAGTGAACCGGTACCCTTCCCGCAGCCGGGGCGCCTGTTGCGGCGCCCCGCTCGATCCGCTGTTTCTCCTCGATGAGAGGCGACACGGAGGCCACCCGGTGTACGAACCTCTATCTTCTGAGGGGACTTCCATCTTTAAGATCGGACTAAACGTCCGATGCATTAACTGAACCGTTCCGAGGTCGCGAATGACGGCGAGGGGCGGTTGATTACACCCGCTGTACGCGGAAGCGTCGTAGCCCGCCGATCGGTCTAGAATCTCAGCTCATGTCACCTCCTGAACCAACCGTGGCCACTGCCGGCAGCAGCTCGTCTCGCGACCGTATTCTGCCCCGCGGCTTCGGCGACCTCGTCTTCCAGATCTCGCTCTGGATCGGTTTCTTGCTCGTGTACCGGTTGGCACGGGGGATCGCGGATCATGGCGGCGCAGTCACGCCGGTGGCGAAGGAGAACGCGCGCCATGTGATCGCGTTCGAAAGCCATGTTGACGCGCTCTTTGAGCTGAGTTTGCAAAAGGCCTTAATCTCTTCCCGTTACCTCGTCGACGTCGCGGCGGCGACCTACTGGCTGTCGCAGTTCGCCGTTCTGGGAATCGCCCTGCTCTGGGTCTACTTCCGGCAGACGGAATCGTTCACTCGCTTCCGCAACTGGGTGATGCTCGCCAACGTGATCGGGCTGGTCGGGTATGTGCTCGTTCCAACCGCACCGCCACGGATGTTCCCCAACTTCGGCTTCCTCGACATCGAGGCTCTCTTCTCCGGTCTAACCACCTCGAGCAAGGGCGTCAGCTCTCTCGCCAACCCTTACGCGGCGATGCCGAGCCTGCACGCAGCCGACGCCCTGATCGTGGGCATCTCGATGGCCTTCGTCTGCCGGCGCCTGTGGGCCAAGGTGCTCTGGCTACTCTGGCCGCCGTGGGTCTGGTTCACGGTGATGGCGACCGGCAACCACTTCTGGCTCGACTGTCTCGCGGGCGTGCTCGTGGCTCTCTTAGTCGCGCCCGTGGTGGATTCGCGCTTTCGCTTTTGGCGTCGGGCAAACGAGCCGGCGGCGGCGCCCAGGTAGGTCGTGCCCCGGCGCTCGGCCGCCTTGCCGGGTGCAACCAACCCCGGCGAGTTGATCGCAAACACGCTATGCTCATAGCAGTTATGCGATTGGTAGCAATTGCTAGCACCCCGCCGATTGAATACGCAGACCGGCGCAAGTTCGGGGGCGCCGGGATGCACCGTATCGACCGGACGGAGTGCCGAAAGTATCGCTCGTGAACAAGGCAGAGACGATCAGACAGGGTTTTCTGAACGATGTCCGCAGGCTCGCCACCAGAGGCGTTCGTGGCCTAGCGCACACTCGCATCACTCCCAACGCCCTCACCGCTACAGGCGTGTCGCTCTGTGTCGGCGCTTCGGTCTTCGCCTTCTTCACCAATCGGCACGAGCTCGCCTTCTTCTGGACGGCTGCAGCGCTATTCGTAGCCGGCTCGTTGCTAGACATCCTCGACGGCGCCCTCGCCCGCGCAAGCGGGAACGTGACGCCGTTCGGCGCCTTCGTCGATTCGACGACCGATCGCATCAGCGAGGCGTTCATGCTCGGTGCGATCGTTCTGATCTTCGCCCGCGGTCATGCGCTGTTCTCGGTCGGATTGACGGTCGCAGCGATCGCGGGCTCGTTTCTCGTCAGCTACACACGCGCACGTGCGGAGATAATCGGACTACGAGGAGACGTCGGTGTCGGCGATCGCGCCACGCGCGTGGTCGTGATCACGACCGGTCTCGTGCTCGCGCCCTGGGGAGCACTCCCCTGGGCGATCGGAGTTCTGACGGCACTGGCTTGGTACACGGTAATCCTGCGGGCGTTCTTCGTTCGCTCGCAACTGCTCCAGGGAGGAAAGTAATGGTTGCATCCAGCGGGAGCTCTAACGGAGCTCCGCGCTCCGCGAACGGCAAAGTTCGCGTGGCGATCATCGGCGTCGGGAACTGTGCGAACTCGTTCCTTCAGGGCGTCGAGTACTACAAGAACGCGGACGCGGGCGACTTCGTCCCCGGTCTGATGCATGTCGATCTGGGCGGCTATCACGTCAACGACATCGAGTTCGTTGCCGCCTTCGACGTTGTCAAGGGCAAGGTCGGCAAGGACCTCTCCGAGGCGATGTGGGCCCACCCCAACAACACGATCAAGTTCT